>QCBP01000001.1 GCA_003279055.1 Prochlorococcus sp. AG-347-I21
AACAATTGGCAAAGCATGAACAGAATAACCACCTTTTTCGAATTGCTTAGCTATTAGACTGCCAGATAGATCTTCACCATGCCCATTACTTAATATTAATATTTTAAACAATTTAAAATTCCAACCATTTTTTTACTTTGGTTAACTCAGGCCAATCTGGATATCTACTTAATCCGTCTTCAACAGATTCTTTTAACTCACTTTTCACATCTGGCATCATCATAGACATTTTTTTTATTAACTCAATATGATCCCTAACACCTTTATTATTGGTAGCCAAAAGAGCCAAAGACAAATTCATTCTTGCTTGTGGATCTTGCTGATTTAATCGAACAGCTTGCCTTGCAGCTGACAAAGCTTCTTCATTATTTTTCAAAAGTAATTGAAGCCATGACAAACAAGTCCAAGCAGCAAAATGATTTGGAATTTGCTGTATGATTTTTTGAAAATCTTGAACGATGGGGATTAAATCTTGCCCTGATTTGTATCTTGATAGAGCTGCATTAAAATCCTCTTCGATGGGATTAATTTCGTTATTCATTATTTATTAAACTGCAAAGGAGCTTCCACAACCGCAAGTTTGAGAAGCATTGGGATTTACAAAATTAAAGCCACCGCCAATTAATTCCTTACTAAAATCTAATTGCATTCCATAAATATACAAGAGACTTTTAGGATCACAAACAACTTGAAAGCTTTGATCAGCTTTTAATGAATAATAATAAACTTTATCATCGGGGTTTATTTCATTAGTTCCTATAAAATCCATCGTATAACTCATACCACTACAACCGCCTGATCTTACTCCTACCCTTAGTGCTTTTTTATCACTTTGGCCCTTCAATAAATTTGAAATTTGTTCTATAGCATCATTCGTAATTAAGATACCTTTGCCATCATCAGAATTTTTAATTTCCTGTTTAGCTTCTACATTTTCCATATGCAAAGGGATTTCCACTATTTATAATATAAAAACTTTATTGATAGGATGCATAAAACAAACATTATCCAAACTTGATTTGTTATAATTCTAAGAAAAGGTGAAAATTGCAATAGTTGGTTCTGGATTAGCTGGGCTTACAGCAGCAGTCAATTTAGTTGATGAAGGCCACGAAGTAGAAATTTACGAGAGCAGGTCATTTTGGGGAGGAAAAGTCGGAAGTTGGGAAGATCAGGATGGAAACCACATAGAAATGGGTTTACATGTATTTTTTTACAATTATGCAAATCTCTTTAAATTAATGAAAAAAGTGGGAGCTTTAGACAATTTACTCCCGAAAGATCATACTCATCTATTTATCAATAATGGTGGTAATTTAAAATCTTTAGACTTCAGATTCCCTTTAGGTGCTCCATTTAATGGACTAAAAGCTTTTTTTACCACCGAACAACTTACTTTGGTAGATAAGTTCAGAAATGCCTTAGCTTTAGGGACAAGCCCAATAGTTAGAGGATTGATAGACTATGAAGGCGCAATGAAAATAATTAGAGATTTAGATAAAATTAGTTTTAAAGAATGGTTTTTAAACCATGGTGGAAGTGAAAAAAGCTTAGAGAGAATGTGGGATCCTATCGCATATGCTTTAGGTTTTATTAATTGCAAAGATATTTCAGCAAGATGCATGCTAACTATATTTATGATGTTTGCTTCAAAAACAGAAGCCTCAAAACTGAATCTTTTAAAAGGTTCTCCGCATAAGTGGTTAACTCAACCTATTGTTGACTACATCACAAATAAAGGCGCAAAAATACATCTTAACCATAAGGTAGAAGAAATCATTTATGAAAAGGAATCTTCCTCTTATTCAGTAAATCAATTAAAAATATCTTCTCCTGAAGGAGTTAAGGCAGTATTTGCCGATAAATTTCTAGCGGCCTGTGATGTGCCCGGAATAAAGAAAATAATTCCAAAAGAATGGTATCAATTTAAAGAATTTGAAGGTTTAAAAAAACTTAGAGCTGTAGCTGTTGCCACAATCCAATTAAGATATGACGGTTGGGTTACTGAATTACAAAAAGATAATACTGGAAACGAACCAACTGGACTAGATAACCTTCTTTATTCTGCTGATGCCTCTTTCAGTTGTTTTGCCGATTTAGCACTAGCAAGTCCAGCAGACTATAGAAAAAAAGATATGGGATCACTTCTCCAATGTGTTTTAACTCCTGGCGATAGATGGATGGGAAGATCCACAGAAAGAATTACAAAAGAAATAGATAAAGAGGTTCGCCGTCTATTCCCATCCTCAAAAAACCTTAAATTGCTTTGGAGTAACGTGGTACAAATTCCACAATCACTCTATAGAGAAGCTCCCGGTATGGAACCTTTCAGACCTAATCAAAAAACATCTATATCAAATTTCTTCATGGCTGGTAGTTATACAAAACAAGATTACATAGACTCTATGGAGGGAGCTACAATGAGTGGTCATTTGGCTGCTGCTGCAATTTTAGAAAAGAAAGCAGAATTAGCAAAGAATCTTGCAGTAAGTTAAATAATGGGTACTTGGCTAAAACATGACGTAATAACAGTTGTTAATGCGCCTCTTGAAAATGTTTGGGATACGTGGAGCGATTTAGACTCAATGTCAATTTGGATGAGCTGGATTGAATCTGTAAAAACAGTCGATGAAGAGACTAATACATTACCAGATTTAACAGAATGGACTTTGGCTGCCAATGGCTTTAGGTTTAAATGGAAAGCTCAAATTACAGAAAGGGTCGAACATAGCAAACTTAAATGGAAATCTATAGGAGGTTTACCAACTGAGGGATCAGTAGTTTTCGAAAGTAAAACTGATCAAATCACAATGGTAAATTTAGCAATAACTTATGAGCTACCTAAAATGATTGCGCGTTTTATGGAAGAAAATATCTTAGGCAAAATGGTTACAAACGAATTACAGGCCAATATTGATAGGTTCAAAGATTTAGTTGAAAAGAACTATTCAAATAATTTTTCTAACTAAAAATATTAATTGCCAGATCTAGGAGTCCTTCAAAAGTGTATTTTTGTGCCTGACTATCAACTCTTCCAAAAATCTTGTTACATATTTTTGATGTCTGAGGTCCAATAGTTAACAACTTAATCTGATCAAAATATTCTAACCATTGTTTGCCAAGTTTTTCTTCTAGTAAAAAAGCAGTATTTACTACGGTTTTACCGCTTGAGAAAATAATTGCATCTACTTTTCGATTAGAAATAATATCAATTGTTTCTTCCGGAATTGACTCAGGACATCTAGTTTCATATGCAGCAACCTCAAATACACGGGCACCAGCCTTTCTAAATTGATCTGCAATTAGATCCCTACCACCTGTTTGAACTCTTGGTACAAAGACTCGAAGTCCATAACCAGATACTGGAAAATTATCAATTAAACTTTCAGCAACGAATTCTGGAGGTATGAAATCAGCCTTAATCCCAAAATCATCAAGAGTTTTTGAGGTTTTTTCTCCGACTACAGCGATTTTTATTTTTTTCGAACATTCTTTTAATGAACTATTAAAGTATCTAAGTCTTTTATCCACAAATTTAATCCCATTACTACTGGAAAAAATAATCCAATGAAAATCATTTATTTGACTTAATGCATCGTCAAGAGGATTCAAATCATCAGGATCACCAATACTTATTGCAGGCAAATCAAATACATTAGCGCCCTTACTTGTGAATATCTTTTTTATATCCAATATCCCTTCTTTTGATCGAGTAATAATTATATTTCTTTGATCAAGGGGTAGATCAACTATTGACATCCTTATCCTCAAAATTAAAATTTTTATTTTTATTTTTCAATTCATCGAGAAGTTTTAAAACTGATAATCCTTTATCAAGAACAACATCGTCTTTAAAAATTATCTCTGGAACTCTTCTCATCTCTATTCTTTTTCCTAAACAATGCCTTATGGAGCTTTTATCAGCATTCAAATTTGCTACGATATCTTTCCTCACTTTCTCTTGAGCAGTTGAAGTTATATAAATTTTACAGTGTTGCAAATCACCTGATAAATCAATCTTAGAAATATTGACGAAATGATCTTTAATAAGATCATTTTCCAAATCATTCTGCAAAATAAGGGTTATTTCTTTCTTCAAAAGAGAAGAAACTTTTGCAAGACGGTAATTATTTGCCATTATGGTTGTAAATTTATTGGGTTTGTCATCGCTTGCAAGACAAAATAAACAGTTATGAAAGCACTTAAGACAGAAGATATCAAACCTACTATTGTGAGTGGATTTGATCTATTCTTGAATAAAGGTTCTAGCAGAGCAACAAGTCCTCCAACTATGATGGATATCAAATACTTTGGATATCTTGCAACATTAGTGAAAAATTCGCCCATCAGCTCCACAAATAGATTACTTTTTTAGCTAAGTTTTAACAAACATTAAACAGCATGATTACATTATATCAATTTAGGCATAGTGCATTTTGTTTAAAGACAAGAATGGCTCTTCATGCAAAAAAACTACAATATCGAGTTGAAGAAGTAACACCTGGAATAGGCCAATTTGAAATCTTTAAATTATCAGGTCAAAAACAAGTGCCTGTAATAGTCGATAGTAATGATCAAGTTATTAATGACTCTTCAACTATTTGCGAATATATAGATAAAAAAAATGATAACAATCCACTCTTTCCTGAGGACCCAATATTATTTGCACAATGCAAACTAATTGAAGACTGGGCAGATACTACAATGGCTACAACTTGTAGAAAAGCTTTAATAAGATCTGCAATAGAAAATCCACAGCTAAGAACTGCATTACTTCCAGATGAAATACCTTCTTCAGTTAAAAGTATTGTTGATAAATTACCTTTTAAAAATCTTAGTAAAATTTCAAATGTAGTTTTGTCTTCTAAAGATAACTTAGAACTCCAAAAATTACTGGAAGCTTTATCAAAATCTTTGATCAACAAAGAATTTTTAGTTGGAGATAGTTTATCAATTGCAGATATTTCAATTGCTGCTCAATTATCCCTTCTTAAATTTCCAAAGTCTGCAGGACCAATTCTCTCAGGAGAGGGGAGCCAAGAATACATCAATAACCCTTATTTAGAAAATCTTTTTATGTGGAGGAACAACTTAGAAGAATATCTTTTTAGTGCTAACTTCCAATAAATTCGAACGTCAATTTATATTTATTTGTTTTTATAGAATGAATAGAAGGATCACCTACTTTTGAACCATAAGAAGCAACATATTGCACTCCACAAATTAATGGTTTGATTGAATTATCAACTTCGAATATTTCTTCGGAACATTTTTGAAATTTACTAATTGTCTCTACCTGATTAATCCTTGAAGCACCTGGAATATGCGCTGTTTGTATAACTAGCTCATCTGCGAAAAAAATATCATCATCTTGGATCTGATTTCTCTCTGTAATTCTTGAATCAATGTAAAAATCATCTTTTAAATAAGTAATTTGATTATTAATAGATTGAGGATCATTTACAACCTTGATTAAAGTGTCACCAAATATTGCTTTTCCAATAGATTCAGAATTTTTTGCACGATTACCAACAATTAAATCTGAATCATTCTTAAAGAAATTTACTTTATAAATAATTGGCTCTTCTGAATCATTAACTATATCTTGAGAAGTAACAAGCCAATTTCCCTCGAACCATTTAGGATAAATTAAATCTTTAGAGGTATCAGATAATTTAAAATTTGGCAAATATAATTCAGGCCATTGATTTTCACGATTTTCCAAAAACTCTCTTACGTTAGAATCTACTAGAGCAAAAGAACTTTCTAAAAAAATTCCTTGAAAAATCAGGCAAAGTATTAAACAAAAAAGAATCTTCATTATGTCAAATCCACTAATAAGAGCATCAGATCATTATGTATTACTAGAGCCAGATTCAAAAGAAAAAATTGTATCAAAGCAAGAAGCAATTTTATGGTTGAAGAATTGGCTTAGAAAAGCAGAAACACAAATAATATATCAAAATATAGAAGATTCTGATCAGGAATTCTTCGAAGAATTATTGGAAAGCACTTATGAATTAGAAATAAAATTAGGATACGCAATCAAATGGTTTGCAGTAAGAATTGAACCAGATTAACTAATTATTTCTTCATGAATTGCATTAATTATTTTCATGGCGACTTCTTCAATATTTTCCCTTTTTACTTGAATTCTTAAATCTGCTTGAGAATACAAATTTTCTCTAGATTGAAAAATGCTCATATATAGATCATTAAGATTTTTTCCCTGAAGAAGTGGCCTATTTTCAATTTCATTTTTCAATCTTTCAATTGCTATATCTCTGTCGAGATCTATCCAAGCAATTATTCCCTGTCTTAAGATTCCCCAGTTTTCCAATTTGGTAACTATTCCTCCCCCAGTTGAGATTACTAATGAAGGAATTTTGATTGTTTCTTTAAGGCAGTTTGCTTCTAATTCACGGAAATTATCTTCTCCTTCATCATTAAATATTTGATTGATAGATTTTTTTGCCAACTTCTCTATTAATGAATCTAAATCAATGTATTTGTACTTTAATAATTCAGCCAACTTCAAACCAGTTTGTGACTTACCAGAACCCATCATTCCTATTAAAAATATGCTTCTGCCCTTTAAAGTATTAACTGTTTTTTTGATAATGGATTGTTCCATAAAGACAAAAGCGTATTTAAAACCTTAAGATAGTATTATCGCAGACAGGTATGACTTCTACACAATCCAAACCATTACATGGAAAAGGACGTGAATGCGTTATAACTCGACGTGCCTGCTTTAGTTCTAGTCACCGTTATTGGCTCCCTGAAAAAAGCCCAGAAGAAAATTTATCTCTTTTTGGAAAGTGCAGTATTGCACCAGGTCATGGTCATAATTATGAACTTATTGTTTCAATGGGGGGAGAACTAGACTCTGATGGAATGGTACTTAATCTCTCTGATGTAAAACACTCTATTAAAGATAAGGTTACTGGACAATTAGATTTTCGTTTTTTAAATGATGTCTGGCCTGAATTTAATATTTATAATCAAGAGGGTATACTTCCCACAACCGAAGCATTAGTAAAGGTCATTTGGAGTCGTCTAAAGGATGATTTACCTCTTACAAGTCTAAGACTTTATGAAAACCCCAATTTATGGGCAGATTATTTTGGAAACAACATGGAAGCATTTTTAACAGTACAAACTCATTTTGCAGCCGCTCATAGACTTGCAAAAGAAGAGATATCCTTTGATGAAAATAAAAAAATCTATGGGAAATGTGCCAGAATTAATGGACATGGTCATAACTATCTTGTCGAAATAACTGTAAAAGGAAACATTGATAAAAGAACAGGAATGGTTTGCGACTTATCTGCCCTCCAAGAGATAATTAATGATTTGGTTGTTGAACAACTAGATCATACTTTTCTAAATAAAGACATCGAATTTTTCCATAATTGTGTTCCAACTGCTGAAAATATAGCTTTATATATTTCTGATATTCTTAAAAAACCAATACATAACCTTGGTGCAACATTACACAAAATAAGACTCCAAGAGAGTCCAAATAATGCTGCAGAAATTTATGTTGATCAAAAATTAACCAATTCGTTGAAGTTGAAATTTGAAAATAGTTTAGTCTCACAAACTTGAGTATCCCAAGAGTAATAATTGTTATAGCATCTAGTCTTGATGGGAGAATTGCATTTCCTGGAGGTGGAGAATCGCATCTCGGAAGTGAAGAAGATAAAAAAATATTAAATCAAAACTTATCAATGGTTGACGCCACCATTTTTGGTTTAGGTACTTTAATAGCTCATCAATCAACTTACTTAATTAAAAATCTCAATGATAATGACGAAGTTAATATATCAAAAAGCCAACCAATTTCTATAGTTGCATCAAATAGCAAAAACTTTAACAGTAATTGGAAATACTTTCGTCAACCAATTAGAAGATGGCTAATAAGCTCAAGTAAAGTTGATAATTTTTTGAATAATGACTTCGAGAAACAACTCTTTTTCGAAGATTCATGGGGGAAAACTTTGATTTCACTAAAAAAAGAAGGAATAAATAATCTAGCTCTTTTAGGAGGTGCACAACTTATAAATTCATTTATAAAAGAAGATCTAATAACAGATATAAAAATTACAATAATTCCACGAATTATTGGAGGTAGATATACATGGATCCCTCCAGAACAAACAAATGAGATTTTTAATCTCAAAAGACTATGGGAAATAAAATCAATTAAAAATTTAATGAATAATGAAATTCATATTCATTACAAAAAAATTTGAAATAGATTCAATAATAAATGAACCAAAAAATATATAAAGTTGAAGTCAAATTGTCAATTAAGGAAATCTCCAAGGAGATATGGAATGAATTAGTAAATGAAATCAATAATCCATTTTATGAATGGACTTGGCTTAAAAACCTTGAAATATCAAAAAGTGTTTCAAGAGGAACTGGTTGGCAGCCTCTATATTTTGTTGCTTATAAAAATGCAGAAATATTAGGAATTGCTCCACTTTTTTTAAAAAATCATAGCTATGGAGAATTCATTTTTGATCAATCATTTGCACGATTAGCTAAAGAACTGAATTTAAATTATTACCCTAAATTAATTGGAATGAGTCCTTATAGTCCTGTAAATGGATACCAATTTCTTTATAAAAAAAATCGAGATAAGAAAGAAATTACAAATTTACTCATAAACAATATCGAAAGCTTTGCGATTACAAACAAAATTTTAAGCTGTAATTTTTTATATATTGATGAAAGCTGGGGCAACCATCTTAAATCTTTGGGATACTATGAATGGATAAATTCCAGCAGTGAATGGAGGAGTAATGGAGAAAAAACGTTTGATGATTTTCTTTCTAGATTTAACTCTAATCAGAGAAAAAATATTAAAAAAGAGAGGAAATCAATTACTCAACAAGACATTAAAATAGAAATTTTTAATAAAGATGATATCAACTATGAAATCCTCAAAAAAATGCATAATTTTTATGAACAGCATTGCTTAAGGTGGGGAGTTTGGGGAAGTAAATATCTAACATCTACATTTTTCGAAAAACTAGTTGATAATAAAAAAAATCTTTTACTTTTTAGTGCATCAAAAAATGATTCAAATGATATTTTTGCTATGTCGATGTGCGTTAAAAATAAAAAAAACTTATGGGGTAGATATTGGGGTAGTCAAGAAGATATATCTAATTTACATTTTGAATTATGTTACTACCAGCCAATTGAATGGGCAATAAAAAACAGTATCCATTTTTTTGATCCTGGAGCAGGTGGTAAACATAAAAGGCGGAGGGGGTTTTTTGCAAAAAGCACCATTAGCTTGCATAAGTGGTTTGACAAAAATATGGAAAATATAATTTATCCTTGGCTAAATGAAGTTAATAAACAAACCGAAAAGGAAATTGAATTTGAGAATAATTCTATACCCTTTAAATAAAAAATTATTTGGCTTTACGAAAGATTATATTAGTAATATATTTTTTATTAATTTCTAAGGATGGATTCTAGTAAAAATTTAGATGAAAAAATAAAGATTGATAATAATCTATCCAACCGATATATAGACTTAGATCCAAATGGTTACTTTATTATAAAAGTAGATTTAGAAGAAAATAAAATAATTTTAGAGCACTTTTTAAATAACATCGATGAGGAAGGCTATGCGCTTGACCCAGAAACAAATGAACAAATCAAATGCGACTCTCAAAATAAAAGAGTTAGCAATGAAGTTTTTAAAGGTATTAGTGCGAAACAACTTGGAATATTGATCACTGAAGAAAGAAATGACCTAATAACAAGATTCGACCATGCTCTATATTTAGGCCGAGAACTACAAAAAGCAGAAGAATGTTTATACAAAAAATTACCCTATATCCAAGATTAAGAAATTAAACGAAAAAATCTAATCTTTTCATCTGATGTTAAATTAAATAAAAATAAAAAAATTAATGAACATCATTTTCTATTTTGCATTTATTGGTTTTGGTTTTGGAGCTGCTTTCGCATTAGATAAGCTCTTAAGAGCAGTTAAATTAATTTAAAAAACTACAAAATTTTAATAGTCTCTCCATACAAATCATATTCATCCGCAAAAGAAATATTTGCTTCAACAAACTTGCCAATATACTTTTTCAAATCATTTTTAGCATTGATAGATAAAATCACATTTCCGTCAATTTCAGGCGCGAAATTGTAGGACCGACCTATTAATTGGTTATTATCTAATATTTTTTCTACCAAAATCTTCATTTTTGATCCAACATATGACTGATTTTTATCTTTAGAAATATTTTGTTGAATTGAAATAACATTATCTTTTCTTGCCTCTGCAACCTCTTGGGATACTTTATTTGGTAAATCAAAAGCTGCAGTTCCTTCCTCAGGAGAAAAAATAAACACTCCCACATGATCAAATTTGTACCTTTTCAAAAATTCGAGAAGATGTTCAAAATGTTCTTTTTGTTCTCCTGGAAAACCAACAATCAGACTAGTTCTTAATACGGCAGATGGAATTTCTTCTCTAATTTTCTCCAAAATTGATTCATTCAAAGAAGCCTGCCAAGGTCTATTCATACTCTTCAACACGAATGGATGACTGTGCTGAAGTGGTAAATCAAAGTAAGGAACTATATTCTTTGAATCTTTGAAAGCTGTAATAACTTCATCAGTTAAACCCGTTGGATAAGCATAATGTATCCTTATCCAAGGAATTGGAACTTTAGAAAGCTCATTCAAAAGTTTGGCTAATGATGGTTGTCCATAAATATCTTGACCATAATTAGTTGTTATTTGACTAATTAATATAATTTCTTGAATACCCTGCTTTGCAAGACTTTTGGCTTCTGAAACTATAGATTCTATTGTTCTACTTCGTTGAGGACCTCTCAACTTAGGAATAATACAAAAAGCACAATTATAGTTGCAGCCTTCAGCAATACGAAGATAAGCAACAAATTTGTTTTTATCTACAAAACGTGGTATTTCCTGATCAGCAATAAATTCTGGTATTTTTGAAACTTCATTAACTATTTCGCCTTTTTCTACTCTATCTAAAACTTTGGCTATCTTTTGATAATCTCCTGTGCCAACCAAACCTTTTATTTCAGGTATTTCTTTTAAAAGTTCATCTTTAAAATGCTGAGCCATACAGCCTGCAACTATTACTTCCTTTCCTTGATTTGTATATTCTAGAATTTTTCTAATAGACTCTTCTCTAGCTGTTTCAATAAAACTGCAAGTATTAACAACAACAACATTTGCATCATTTATATTACTTTCAACTTCATAACCCTCCTTATCTAATAAGCCTTGCATATGTTCAGTATCAACAAGATTTTTCTCACAACCAACATGACTGAATGCAATCTTAGATAGTTTTTTTTCTTTTACATTGAGACTATTTTGTTTCACAACTTGAAAAATAAGAATTAAAAAATTTAAACAGCATTTCGTATATAACTCTGATGCCAAGATAATATTAGGATAGATAATGTAAATAACAAACTTTCTTTTTTATGGCCCTTAAGACTTTAAACAGAAGAAATAAAAAAGATTTGAAATGGCCAAAAATCATAATCGCAATTCTTAGCACTGTAGGCATAGTTGATACAGGTTCGATTACTTTAAAAAACTGGGGATTATTTACTTCGCTTTCATGCCCAGGGATAAAAAATGGTTGTGAAACGGTTTTAAATAGTCCTTGGGGTACTTTATTTGAAAATAATCAAGTTGATATACCTCTCTCATTAGCTGGATTTATAACATATTTATCAATATTAGTTATCACAATAATACTCTCGCTTAATTTAATTTCCCCAAGAGAAAAACTAAATAAGTTTTTATGGTGGTTAGTTTTTCTAATTTCTTGTGCATCATCAACATTTAGCTTTTTATTGATAAATATAATGTTTTTTAAGATTCAAGCATATTGCTTTTTTTGTATACTTTCAGCAATTTTATCGTTTTCTATCTTTATAATTTCTATGATTGGAGCAAAGTTCGAAAGTAGGGAACCTATGATTTTTAGAGGTTTTATTGTAGCCATTAGTGTACTGCTGGGGGGCCTAATTTGGTCAACAAACGTTGACCCCTCTAATGCTATTGATGTTCCAAACCCCACTGAAAATGTATCGCCAATAATTACCACTTCAAGCTCTCCCCAAAAGGTAAAGTTTGCAAAATTTTTAAGTGAAAACAATAATGTTATGTATAGTGCCTACTGGTGCCCACATTGCCATGATCAGAAACAATTATTTGGTAAGGAAGCAGTTAAAGAATTAAAAGTAATTGAGTGTGCTAAAGATGGTAAAGATAATGAATATGAGCTATGCCAAACGAAAGGAATCAGTGGATTTCCGTCTTGGGAAATAAATGGAGAAATTATTAGTGGTACGCGTGACTTAAATGAATTAGCCTCAAAAACCGACTATCAGGGAGATCTTAATTTTTAATAAATCTTTTTTGAATTTTTTGATCTAACTGCTGTCTAGTATGGCATTCCCAATTTTTATCTTTATTAGGGAAATCATCTCTATAGTGCCCTCCTCTACTTTCCTCTCTAAATAGACAAGCTTTCAATAAAGTTATGGTGGTTATTTGTCTATTCTTTAAATCAAGTAAAAGATTTAATGCTCTTCTATTGCGTTCACTAAGTTTTATATTCTGATCAAATTTTATTTTTTCAAGACTATTTAGTAGATCATTTTTATTTAATTTATCTATATCATTTTGAATGTAATTTAAAAATTTACTCATATTTACCTTATTTCGAGATACACCTAAATTTAACCAACATAGTTTTCTTAGTTCATCAATTTTTTCAGCAATTATAGAAATTTGATCTTCTTTAGGATCTTCAATATCAAACTCTTGAAATGATCTATCAAATTTTTCAAATTTAGAAAAGTCATTTAAAATAATTGAAGACATTTTTCTTGCAAAAACAAGACACTCCATTAGTGAATTGCTTGCCAGTCTATTAGCACCATGCACACCTGTAGAAGCAACTTCTCCAACGGCATATAATCCTTTTCTTGTTGAAGAAGCATTTAGATCAGTTTTAACACCTCCCATCCAATAATGAGCTGCAGGAGCTACGGGAATAACCTCATTTAAAGGGTTAACACCATAATCCTGACATCGACTTAAGATCGTGGGGAAGCGCTCTACAATTTTTTGTGGGTCAATATAACGAAGATCTAAGCCAACATGGTCTACATTATTATCATGCATATTTTTCATAATTGCTCTACTTACCTGATCTCTAGTAGATAAATCACGATTTTCAAGATTTTTAACTGGACTTTCACCATTTTTATCAACTAAAATCGCTCCTTCCCCTCTAAGTGCCTCAGATATTAAGAAGCAAGGTGCACCATAAAATTTTAAAGCTGTTGGATGAAATTGCACGAACTCTAAATCTTCGATAGCAGCTCCTGCTTTCCATGCAAGAGCAATCCCTTCACCAGAGGATTGAGCAGGATTTGTTGTATTTGTAAATAAGTGCCCACCCCCACCTGTAGCCAAAACAACAGCTCTAGATTTAATCCAATATAAATTTGCTCCATCAAGAACCTGAACTCCTCTACATTCTTTATTTTCAATGAAAAGTTCAGTTACTCTTACACCCCTACAGTGAAGAATATTTTTTTGATTCTCAATATGATCTTCTAGAACTTCAACTAATGCTCGTCCAGTACGATCTTTAACATGTAAGACTCTTCTTCGTGAATGAGCTGCTTCCAAGGTAGTAGATAGTTGATCAGAACTTTGATCAAAAATCATCCCTAAATTCTGCAACCTTTCTACACAACCTGGAGCTTCTTTAACTAGCATTTCTACAGCTTGAAAATCACATAGTCCATCACCTGCTTTTAAAGTATCATCAGCATGCAGATCAAATGAATCATCTTGTCTAACAACAGATGCAATACCTCCTTGAGCCCATCTACTGGAAGATACCTTGCTAGTATTTCTATTTAAAAGAAGTACTTTTAAATTTGAGGGTAATTCAAGACAAGTCATAAGGCCAGCAGCTCCAGCGCCTATAACAATTACATCCCAATTATTTATTGGTATCGGTTCTTGCGAAAATGGAGGTCTTAACATTAAACCAATCCACTAAAAGTTGGTTGCAGAATTGCTAAAACAATAAAAATACCATCAACAATTAATGTCGTTTGAATTACGTAACCAGAAACTAAGAGTGCTTTACCACTAGTAGTATTGATTGTGCCAGAATCTAAAATTTCTTTTGAAATAAACCAAAGTATAAGCGCAACAAAAACGATAATAGATAATGATTTAATTTGAATAAGACTCTCTGAAGTTTTTTGAAGAATAATGGGTGCATTTTCAGAATCTGCTGCAATTACCTGCTTCCATTGATCCATGATTCCGATTAAAAATATTGTAATGTCGGTAACTGCGGTTCCAAATAAAGAAGAGATATAAAAACTTGAACCTATTTTCCAATTAGTACCAAATCCAATTAAAGCTAATGGGAGAACTACAGCTTCAACAGGTATGTGTAGGATAGGAAATGGGCTTAACCATCCCCAGAACAAACATCCACCAAGCCAACTTCCTGATATACCAAGTAATAATGAACTGACAATAAACCACTTTTTTGATCCTTTCTGATTTAAAACAATTGCCAATAAGACAATAACAAAAGTAAAACAAAGAGCACTTATTGGTTCAAATCTAACCCAAGGGGCTTGAACAAAAATAGGTAAAATTACAAAAAAAGAAGACCATAATCTTAAAGATATAGGATTTGATAAAAAACTATTTTCGTATAAATCAACTCTCTCATGAGATTCATAGTTGAATTTATCTTTTACTTCTAAATTTTTTGTAATTAATTCTTTCAATGAAAAAGGCTATTTTAATTAATCTAAATCGTGTTTTAGAAAACTGCGAATGCCATATTTTAATAAATAAAAGGGCCATAATTTGTCACCTATATTTAGTTTTTTAAAAGTATTTAATACACTTTGATTCATATATAAGTTTAGAATAAATATAAATAAGAGTATTGAGCCTTAAATTGTGTGGCAAGAAATTAATTACAAGGAGGATCCCATTGATCTTTTGGTTCCTAATATTACTTATAAAATAAACCCCGCAGAAATTGAAAGTATTGAAGCTAACTCTATTGCTGAAGAAATAGGATTTGAATCAGGTGATTCAATTATTAGTATTAATGGGAAAAAACCAAGAGATTTAATTGATTATCAGATTCTGATTAGTGAAGAGATTTTAGACATATCAGTTTTAGATAAAAATCATGAGATTCACAATATAAATATAGAAAAAGATCAAGACGTTAATTTAGGTATTAATTTTAAAGATGCATTATTTGATTCAATCAAGCAATGCAATAATAGATGTCCATTTTGTTTTATTGATCAACAGCCAAGTGGCAAAAGAAAAAGCCTATATATAAAAGATGATGATTATAGATTAAGTTTCCTATATGGCTCATATTTAACTCTTACGAATTTAAAAAAAGAAGACTGGGAAAGAATTGCTATGCAAAAACTATCCCCACTTTTTATTTCAGTTCATGCTACTGATCCCGCCACAAGAGAAAAATTATTAAAAAATAAAAAAGCAGGAGTAATCCTTGATCAAATTTCTTGGTTTGAAAAAAACTCTATTCAAATACATGCTCAAATTGTTGTTTGTCCAGATATAAATGATGGGGATATTCTTGAGAAATCAATTTTGGAACTTGCTAAATTCTACAAAAAAACTTCTCAGACAGTACTTTCAGTTGCAATAGTTCCTGTAGGACTTACAAAATTTAGACCTGAAAATGATGGATTAAAAGCAATAAGCCCAGAATATGCAACAAAAACTATTAAACAAGTAGAGAGAATTCAAGCCTCTTTGCAAAATACTCTTGGGACTCGTTTTTGTTGGCTAGCAGATGAATGGTATTTAATTGCTGGTACAAATTTACCTAGTTACAAAACCTATGAAAATATGCCACAAGAATCTAATGGAGTTGGCACTATTAGAAACTTTCTAGAAACATTAAGAGAGAAAACTAAAAACCTACCCAAAAAAGTAAAAAAACCAAAAAAAGTTAGTTGGATTGTTGGTAAATTAGTTTATGAAGCCCTAATTCCTACAGTTAAAAAATTAAACTTAATTGATGGTTTGAAAATCAACTTATATGGTTTGCCAAGTATTTATTGGGGTCAAGATCAAGTTGTTACAGGTCTTCTTACGGGAGAAGATCTTATTTACGGGCTGAAAAATAAGGATTTAGGAGAAGCTGTTTACATACCATCTATTATGTTAAAAATTAATACTGATCTATTTTTAGATGATAAAAATATTCAAGAGGTTGAAAATCAATTAAATACTAAAATTCACGTTCTTGATGATTCAAATGATATTATTAATACTTTGATTGGTAATCGAACATCTTCGATACTATAAAACATGTTTAGAAGAGTAATAAATCCTATCTTATTATTATTGCCACTTACTCTAAGTTTCAACACTGTTAATGTACTATCCAGACAAACAAAAAATTACATTGATAATGTTTTAGAAGAAAAATCAAATGTTACTTTTGTTGATTATCAAGAAATAGAAAAACTTATTTTAAATAATCAAGAATTAAAATCATTGCAAAACTTAGCAGCCTCTGCAAGCTTTAATCTTTCCAGTCAAATTGCTAAAAGATACCCATCCTTAGATTTTCAAGCCAATGGGTTACCAAAATATGTCGCAGGTAAAAATTACAATAGCAATTTAGCTACTTTAAAAACATCACAATTTACGGCTAATCCCTCCCTGAATATTAAATGGGATGTAATTAACCCGCTTAGGGGATATGAAATTAAAATTGCCAAAACAAATTACAAAATTGCAGAAAATAATTATGAGATTAAGAAAAAAGATTTAATTCAAGAAGCAAAAATCAGATATCACAAATACAAAAAGTCATATAAAGATATTCAAAATAAAAAATTCACACTTGATTTATCAATTACAAGTTTAGAAAATGCTAAAGCGAAGCTAGATGCTGGTATTGGTACAAAATTTGAAGTTCTTGAAGCAGAGGCTCAATTATCTCGAGATAACCAATCACTTAATGAAAAGAAAATAGAACATGAAATTAATAAAATTTCTCTTAAAGAGATTCTCAATGTTAAGGGGGATTTCGAAACTAATAAAGAGCAAAATCTCATAGGGTTTTGGAATCATAAATTGAATAAGAATATTAATGAAGGTTTGGATAAAAATCTTTCCTTAAAAAACCTTATTCTTCAAAAATCAATCAAAAAGGACCAAGCAAATAGCTTTTTAGCTCAAAATAAGCCAAATATCTATATCAGTAATTCATTATCTAGTACATTTTCAAAGGGTGACTCTCTAGCAACTAATATCGACTCTGAAAAATCTGAATCTAATTACACAAATACAATAAGCCTAAACTTTGCATGGAGTATTTTTGATGGCGGACAAAATAAGAACTCCTACAAATCAAAAATAGCAGATGCAGAAGCCGAAAAATATGCTTATGAAAATCTAAAAAATGTTTTAACCACAAGTATTAGTAAAGCCTATTTAAATCTTAAATTAAATGAAGAAAAAATAATCTCTTCTCTTAAAGAAATTGAATCTAGCAAAGAGTCTGTAAGGCTATCCAGACTAAGATATGATGTCGGAATATCAACTCTAAAAGATGTTCTTGTTAGGCAAAGTGAATTAAGTAATGCGAAATCAAAAAATATTAATGCACTATATAATTACAATTTAAATATAGATGAATTAGAAAGATTAACTTTCCTTGATATGAGTAAAAATTGTTTGGATAACAAGAATAATATTGAGAAAAAAGAATCTATTTGCAATATCCAAAGATGAATCCACCAAATTTAACTAATAAGCAACTAAGTGAATTAGATTCTTTATTTGACTTAGTAAGTCAACGTCAAAAAAAAGATTTTGGAAATATTAATGCTAGTAACAAAGCAGATGGATCATTACTAACAAGTTGTGATTTATGGAGTGACAAAACAATCGTAGATGGCTTATCTTCAATAGCTCCAGGTGAAGGAGTCCTTAGTGAAGAAGGGCAAAAGCTAATTCCAAACTCAAAAGCTTATTGGGTGGTCGATCCGCTCGATGGGACAACAAATTTTGCTGCAGGTATTCCTTACTGGTCTATATCAGTAGCAAGGTTTGTTGATGGTAAACCGCAATCCTCTTTTTTAATAATTCCTACATTGAAAAAAAAGTTTGTATCCATAAAAGGTAAAGGGGTTTGGTTAAATAACCAGAAAATAGACCCTAGCAAAAATAACCATCAAAGTGAATGTGTTTCTTTGTGTAGTAGATCAATAAAAATTTTGCAAAAAAAACCAAACTCAGTATTTCCTGGCAAAATCAGACTCTTAGGTGTATCGAGTTTAAATCTTACGAGTGTAGCGATGGGACAAACTTTCGGAGCAATAGAATCAACCCCTAAGATATGGGATATCGCAGCAGCCTGGCTGCTATTAGAAGAACTAAATTGTTCTATAGAGTGGTTAGAAACAAATCCTTTAAATTTAGTTTCAGGAGAAGACTTGAGCGATGTTAATTTTCCATTAATTGCTTGTAAATCTATAGAAAAAGTTGCAATTTTAAAGCCATGGGGCAATTTATTATTGGAAAAATAGTTGCATGATAAATCCATAATCGCTTGAAAAATTTCTTAATCAGATACAATAAAAAATAAGCAATTATATAAAATATTTGAAGAAAATTAATATGCAGCGAAGTTCAACATGGATACTGAAAAGTTTATGGGGAGCTTGTGAGCGATGGAGCAAATCTGATTGTGTTGATTTAAGCGCTGCATTTGCATACTACACACTTCAATCATTTTTTCCTATTCTTCTAATTTCTCTTTCAATAGCTTCATGGTTCCTAGGAAAACAAGAAGGATTAGATGAACAAATAATTGCTATTGCTGCGCAGCTTTTACCTCCTTCAGTTGTTGAGTTAGTAGAAACGACATTATTTAATTTGATAGATCAAGGGTTTGGTGCAGGTATTCTAGGAGCTATGTTTTTGCTTTTTACAGCAGGAAATGCATATCTATCTCTTCAAAGAGGTTCAGATAGACTTTGGGAAGACGAAATTCCTTCTAAAAAAGTTAATGCTGCTTGGAGAGTACAAGCTTCGAGGTTTCTCAGAAATAGAATTGAAGCCTTTTTAATAGTTTTCTTTATTGGTTTTTTAATGGTACTAGATCAGATTAGTGCAAATCTTAGGATGATTCCAAGTAACGTTTTAGAAAATCTTTCAAAATCTAATAATCTTATTTATAATTTTTTATTAAAGTTACCGCTATTACAAGTTGGTCAGTTTGCAATACCACTAATCGGATTTTCTTTAATGGCTCTTTTATTACAAGCCCTCTTACCTAGTCGAAAAGTTCCTTTAAAACCACTTTTACCTGGATCTCTTCTTATTGGAATTGGATTAACAACTTTGAACCTAGCAGTAAGTAAAAGTATTCTCTCACTTGGGGCAAGATTTCAAGCATATGGTTTTATTGGAGGTTTTCTTGTACTTACCTTGTGGGTATGGCTATTAGGAGTGATTTTATACTTTGGACAGTGTTGGAGCGTAGTTATTGCTAGTATGACTTTATTAAATAAAAAAAGAAATTATAAATAACAATTACTAAGATGAATGCTTTTCTTAAAGATAATAAAAATCTTCTTACTTACTCATTAATCATGCTAATAGTTTTTCCAATTTTTGGAATAAACTTTTTCATAAGCATTTTTGGTAATATTCTACTTCTTTTATTATTAATTCCTTTACTATTAGTAATTTTAGTCTTTATAGGTTTTAATTATTACAAATCAAAAATTAATACATGTAGTAGTTGCGGTGCAATATCTTTAGGCTTAAGTGAAACTTGCATGAATTGTGGTGCAAATTTAGAAAATATCACTCAAAATAATCAATTTGGTAATAAGCCTAGTGAAAGTACCATCGAAGTTAAAGCAGAAGAAGTGAAGTAAAAAAACTAGCCTATTCCAATTTGTCGAAGAATACTTTGTCCAGTAATTAGTTCAGTACCAAGACCAATCAAAATACCCATCATTGCCATACGGCCATTCCAAGTTTCTGCAAAATTTACGAAGCCGAATCTTGGTTGATTGTCATTATTCATAATTTACTATATTAGCTATCAAGTTATTTTAACGTTTTTAGGAAGAATTTATGTAAATAATAAATTATTTATTTAACATGTCTAACACCATCAACAGGTTTATACTCGGCTCCAGTTAATTCCTCATATACAATGGCTGGCAATCCTGTCTCAAACATTGTTTGCAATGCCTCTTTTAACATAGGATTCCAACCTCCGGTGCTAACTTTACCATGTCTTACAGTCCAGTCCCAAGTCCCCTGCAGATCTCTTGGTAATCTACCTTCCCTATCTCTGCGAGCAACTAAGTCCAGAGATTCAACCAATCCAACAATAACCGGATTTTTCCCGTAAGAGGGAGTAAGACTTAGTTCAAGTCGAACTGGATCTTCTTTAACCATTTTTAAACGAAACCTTGGTGGTAACTTTAGAGATCTAATTACCGCTGAGACAATTTTTGTTCTTAATTCCAATTTTTTTACTTAAATGTAATTTGATTAATCTGTTGTTGAACCTTTTTCTTCTAATGTAGAGTCATTATCATTCGAAAATCTTACTGTTAATAGCTCTTCTTCAGTTATATTACCTGACTTATCTAGAAGTTCTGGATGTATTGTGTACTTCTTTTGTTTAAAACTGGAAGTACCAAATCGTTTATTTTTATTTTCAGATATGCCCCAACCATTAGACATAACTTTAAAAGCTTTCCAAACTAAATAGGTTAAAGCTGCAGAATATATGATTGGAAATAGAATAGTCATCAGGCTTATAAATTAATATAATATATTTTCAATATCATAGCCCGAAAAAAAGAAAATTAGCTATTTTAAGATATTTAATTATTCTCTAGATTAAATTAATTTATTTAGTAGTTATATTAAAAATACACTAGTATGGTGTATTAAATCTCTCGAAGAACATAAGAAAATCAAAATTGAAAAGATACATCCAAAAGCTTTTAATATTTGCCTCATTAATTCCAATGGGCATTACGTTTCCAGCAAAAGTAATACCCCAACCATTAATCAAACCAACAATTAATGCATTTGACATATATTCAAACAAATCTTTCATAACTAAAGCTGTAGAAAAAGCCGGTCCAGCTGTAGTTACAATTGATACTCAAAGATTTGTTAAAAAAAGAAATTTTCCAAGAAATTCTCAACTATTTCTAGACCCATATTTTGAAAGATTTTTTGGATTAGATTTGCCTAATCAAAGTCGACCAAGGATAGAACAAAACCAAGGCAGTGGATTTATATTTGAAGATGGACTTGTAATGACCAATGCTCATGTAGTGAATGGGTCAGATAAGGTAATTGTTGGTTTAACCAATGGCAAAAAATTAAACGCCAAACTGATAGGGCAAGACTCTTTTACTGATTTAGCTGTGCTAAAGATTGAAGGGAAGGGGCCTTGGCCAAAAGCAAAATTGGGCGATTCTGCAAAGATTAAAGTTGGTGATTGGGCTATAGCAGTTGGAAATCCATTCGGACTGGAAAACACAGTTACGCTTGGTATTATTAGTAATCTCAATAGAAACGTAACTCAATTAGGAATATATGATAAAAAACTTGAACTGATACAGACAGATGCGGCTATTAATCCAGGCAATTCTGGAGGTCCACTATTGAATAGCGATGGAGAAGTAATAGGTATTAATACTTTGATAAGATCAGGTCCAGGAGCGGGTTTGAGTTTCGCAATCCCAATTAATAAAGCCAAGGAAATTGCTTATCAACTTTTAAACAATGGGAAAGTAATACATCCTATGATTGGAATTAGCCTAATAGAAGAAATTACTGCTGAGAGAAAAAATAATGTCGTAAAAGTTGGATATGTAGTCCCGAACAGTCCAGCTGAAAAGAGTGGAATCGAGATAGATGATATTTTAATT
Source organism: Prochlorococcus sp. AG-347-I21 (assembly GCA_003279055.1). Classification (GTDB taxonomy): domain Bacteria; phylum Cyanobacteriota; class Cyanobacteriia; order PCC-6307; family Cyanobiaceae; genus Prochlorococcus_A. The sequence goes on from QCBP01000001.1 coordinate 22,068, forward strand.
AAAATAGGTAATACAGATATTGAAACTGCATCAGACGTAATAGAACAAATTAGTAAAAACGGTATCAAAAAACAAGTAAATATATTATTGAAGCGCAAAAATAAATTGATTAAATTAAAAGTAATACCAACTGATATTACAAATTTACAAAATAACTAAAAGATTTAATTGTCATTCTGTTTGAGTATTTCGACACATCTAGAAATACATCTACCATCCCTTATATCGCAGGAAGTAATGCATTCAAAATAACTTTCAATAGGATCAGAAATTTGAAAATGTTTTTCTTGGAAATCGTAATTTTTCATTTAAATTATTTAACATATTTTTGTATTTTTAAGATTAATCAAGAACGGTAAACTATGTAAAGATAAATGAGTGATCTTACTTAGCCAAGTGTGAATTTATTAAAGTAATCAAATTTTTTGGCTTTGCGTTTTTTCTAAAAAATATTCATAATTACCATCATATGAAAATAACTTTGAATCTTTAATTTCAAGAATTCTATTTGCAACCTTTGAAATAAAATACCGATCATGAGAAATGATTAATAATGAACCTTTATAATTTTTAATTGCTAATTCTAAGTTTTCCTTAGATTGCAGATCTAAATGATTAGTTGGCTCGTCCAAAAGAAGAAAATTACTAGGATTAATAATCATTAGCGCCAAAGCTAATCTTGCCTTTTCTCCCCCACTGAGTTGTTTAATATATTTAAAAACAGTTTCATTTTGAAAGCCAAAACCTCCTAAAAATGTTCTAACTTTTTTTTGAGACCATGCTGGAGACTCATTACATATTAAATCAATAACCCTTTCGTTAAGTGAAAGTGCTTCAGCCTGATTCTGCTCATAGTAGCTAGTAATTATATTATGTTTACCAAGATTAATTTCTCCAATTTCAGGAGATATTTTTTTCATAATAATTTTAAGCAATGTAGATTTACCGCATCCATTAGGTCCTAATATCGCTATTTTCTCCCCCGAAGTAATCTTTAAATTAACATCCAAAAAAAGAATTTTATCCTCAAAACTATGCGATAAATTTTTGATATCTAAAACTAATTTTCCTGAGCGAGGACACTCTGGAAAGTTAAAAACAGGACTTTTTGATTTTGCTGTAGGAGCCTCAATTTTAGAAATCCTTTTTAATTGTTTTTCTCTACTCTTTGCTTGAGAACTTCTTGTTGCACTTGCTCTAAATCTATCTATGTACCTCTTTTGTAACTCAATTTCCTTTTGTTGTAATTGAAATGCCTTATTTTGTGATTCTTCATTTAAAGATTTCTGTTCGACAAAAAAAGAATAGTTCCCGTTATAAATTTCAGACTTTCCTCGATCTACAAAAATTATTTTTTTACATAATTTATCTAAGAAATATCTATCATGGCTAATTATAATAACTGCGATCTTAAGCGAAGATAGATATTCTTCAAGCCAGAAAATAGTATCTAAATCTAAATGATTGGTTGGTTCGTCGAGTAAAAGTAAATCAGGTTTTTGTAAGATTATTTTTCCAAGTGCAACCTTCATCTGCCAACCACCTGAAAAATTGCCAACTAATTTATCTGCATCCTCTATAGAAAAGCCTAATTTTGGTAATATTTTTTCTACGTCAGATCGCATTTTATAGCCACCTAAAGCTTCAAATTTTGCTTGATATTTTGCAAGTTGATTTACAAATATTTCAAGTTCATCGGAATGTTTTTTTATGTCCAATGATTGTATTTTATTCTCAATTTCTAAAAGTTTAATGGCAATAATTTGTATATCTTTAAAAGAACTTTCTAATTCCTGTCTCACTGAAAAATTCAAATTACAATCAAACTCCTGTTTTAAATGGGCAATTTTAGGATTTCCCTCTTTGATGATCGTTCCACTTGTTTGCTCTTCCTCTCCAATTAAAATCTTAAATTGGGTTGATTTACCTGCACCATTGGAACCCACTAAGCCAACTTTTTCTCCTTTTTTAATCTCCCAATTAATATTTTTTAAAACAACATCTGTAGAATAAATTTTGCTTACACCTTCAAATCTAATCACTGTTTTAAAAAGAGAATTTACAAAATCTGTGGCTTATTTACTAAAAAATATTTTGTAGAATAAAATTAATTTATGAAAAGAATAGAACAAATTGTAGTAATTTTCATAGCTGCAGCTCTTGCAATTCCAAGTTATTGGTTTTTTTGGACTTTAGCTGGTGGAGGTGGCTACAACAAAAGAATAAAACCTATGAGTAATCCAAATAATGATTATTCGAAACCTTTTTCTAAAGACCTCCTCGAGCCTTAATTAACCACATTTTAGTAGCCTCATCATCAATAGTACTCAAATATTCAATAACCTCTTCTTTAGTCACAGAAATGTTTAACTCGTTGCCAATGTCACATATTTTATCTAAGGCTTTTTTAGGATTAGTTAAGGCTGTCATAAACAAACTTTGCTTCTTTCTGGAATCGTTGGCTATTAACTGATAGAGCTTTTCAGCATTACTGGACATGTTTTTAAAATCTATATTATTAATAGATTATTACTTCAAGCTACATTTTGTTCATTATATTCATTATTAGATAAATCATTATCCGAATCTTTTATTTCTTTTGCAGAGGCATCTGCCATACTTCTTGCGTCTAAACATAAAACTTTTCTTAGTTTTGCAAAGTTAGCTGCGTGAGATTTTCTACCATCTTTTTGAGCATAATACTCAGACTGCTGAAGAATATGGTGAAGATGAGTTAACAAATATGGACTAATTACAGCCGATACTAATACGTCACTATTTTCATTAGTGTGAGAATCAGAATTAACTAATCTTTTTTTCTTTTTATCAATTATTGACCTTTTAGGAGAATCAAGTTTTCTTGAGTTTTTCATGGGGCAACAAAAACAATGAATTGATACGGACATAAATTTCCTTACTAATAATATACACAAAGATAGTATCCTTGACTAACTGTGTATACTTATAAGTAACAGTTATCAACTTTGACTCATGGCTACCCGGCAAAACTCAACAAATGGGAAGCCTAAATCCCCTAGAATTCAAGTAGTTCTTCCAGAATTAATATGTGAGCAATTAACGATTTTAGCTAATAAAGAATCTAGAACAGTTAGTAATATGGCGAAAGTGTTGATACAAGAGGGTATCAAAAAATACTTTGAGAAAGAGAGTAAATCACTTTTCTCAGAAGATAACTCAAATACCAATACATTTAGAGAAGAACTTGAAAAACAAAGCGTCAGAAGATTAAAAAAGGCTCCTCAAAGGATTAGATACTATAAAAAATCTGATTAAAAATAGTTAATTCTGAGGCAATTTCTGTAAATCTGCAGTTTTTCCCATTACTACCAAAATATTTCCTCTTTCTAAAATATATTTTGCTGGAGGATTAACCGTTAACTTTTCAGCAGGTCCTGCTGCAAGAACATTAACTAAATAATTTTTCCTCAAATTCAGATCTCTCAAAGATCTTCCAATAAATTCCTCTGGAACAGTTATTTCGTCTATACCAGTTTGGTTATCGAGTTCCAATCTTTCAATTAGATTTGGTCTAACTAGTTCTAATCCTAATCTCTCGCCTTGCATTCTGGAGGGGAAGACAACTTTGTCTGCACCTACCCTTTTTAACATTTTTTCGTGCAAGTCACTCGTAGCTCTTGCTATTACTCTTTTCACTTTGCTGCCTTCACTATCTTTAGCAATAAGTGTCGTAGTTATACTTGCTTCAATAGGTTCACTAATACCTACTACAACAGTATTCATTTCAAGTATTCCAGATTCCTTCATAGACTCTTCATCAGTACAATCTACAACTCTAGCTTCTATGGAAGGTTCTAATTGTCTCAAATCATCAATAGCTTTTTCCGAATAATCTGCAGCCAAAACATCTGCACCATTACTTATAAGTTCTCTACAAACGGCAGTTCCAAATCTTCCAACGCCAACAACTGCAAAAGTGAGGGCTTCTTTTTCTCTCTTTTGAGACCACTGCCACCAATCAGCCATAATAAAACTCAGTCAATCCTAAACATAAAGATCAGCCCTAGGATAGCCAATTCTCTTTTGTCTATCTATTCTACTCTTATAAAGAGCCTGCCAAAGTGCACTTAAAAGCAAAAGGATACCAAGTCTGCCCACAAACATTCCGACAATAAGAATAAATTGACCGAAATGATTTAATTTTGCAGTTAGACCAATATCAAATCCAACAGTTGCAAATGCAGATATGCAAGTGAACAGAATTTCTAGAAATGTGAAAGATTCTTTCTTAACAAACGTATTTGTTGTACTTAACAACATTGCCATTAAAAGAACAAAAAGCAGAGATCCAACTGTGATTCCAACTGCCTTTAGAATAACTTTATCTGAAATTAATCTATTGCTAATAATTACATCTTTCTGACCTCTTAAAGTTGATCTAGTTGCAGCCATTAAAGCAATAAATGTAGTTGTTTTTATGCCCCCACCAGTACCTCCAGTACTTGCTCCAATAAACATCAAAGTCATTAATAACAATAGGCCAGTATCTGATATAGAGTCCAAAGAGATTGGATAATTTGTAAATCCTGCAGTTCTTGCACTTACTGTTTCAAAGATGGATGACAATAAACGTTCAAACAAATTCAAATCTTCAAAAAATTGACTATTCAGCAATGATTCTGTGACAAAGAATCCTAATGCTCCGAATAATATTAGAGACAAACTTGTTCTAATGACTAGTCTGGAATGAAGGCTTAATTTTTTATAAGAAAGATTTTTTTTATTATTCCAAATATCATCAATAACCCGCCATCCCAATCCACCCATAACAATGAGAAAAACAAAAACACTATTCACCAAAGAATTTGTTCTATAGTCTTGGAGACTATTTGACCTTAAGGAAAATCCCGCATTGTTATACGCAGATATGCTGTGAAAAATCGAAGACCATAGCCTCTCCCAATTATTTTGAATGTCTACGAATCCAAAAGAATATAAAATAATTGCCCCCAAGGATATGATGCTAATCGCAGTAATAGCAATGCTTTGAAAAGTCCGACCAATTCCTCCAACACCAAATTCATCTAGAGTCTTTCCTTTATCTAATCTAGTTCTTAGCTTTGTCCCCTTTACAACAAACCCTTGTAAAAATGTTGTAATAGCCATTAATCCTAGACCACCAGATAAAAGCATAAAAGCCAAAAAAACTTGGCCAAAGAAATTCAAATCAACACCAATATCTATTATGGTTAGGCCAGTGACGGTTATAGCAGAAGTAGATGTAAAAAATGCTTCCCACAAACCAACCTCTGAAGAAGAACATAATGGAGAACTCAAAATTAAAGTTCCAAGGCAAATAATAAATAAGCCTGTAACGATAGTAAATTGTGGTACAGATAGCTTTTTGTAAGCATCTTTTAACTTATAAACCTTACTTGTAAATTTCACAATATTACCTGTAGTTTAAAATTATCAATGCTGGCACCGTAAATGACATTATAAGTGTTAATCCAGCTCCGTATTTTGCAATATCAAAAAATCTATATCTTCCAGGACCATAAACCATTAAATTTGTTTGATAACCCATTGGAGTCAAAAAAGATTGACTTGCACCGAATAAAACAAGCATTATTAAAGCGCTTGGTGAAATACCTAAAACATTTGAAAATTCAATAGCAACAGGCAAAATCAAAGCAACCGAAGCAGCATTACTTATAAATTGTGTAAGAACAACTGTCGATACAAAAATTAGGACTAGTGCAAAGTACAGAGACATTCCATTAAGGGCAAAGTTCAGATTAACTGCAATTAAATCTGCTAATCCTGTTACTTGCATTGCCACACTAAAGCATGATAAAGATCCCAACAATAAAATTACGTCTAACCGAATTGATTTTTGTATCTCCGCAGGTCTTAAACATCCAAAAGCAACCATGGCAATGACTGCTAAAAGGACTGAACCGACTAATGGAATATTAGAAACCGAAGGCAAAACCACCATACCTATTGCAATTCCAATCGATATGGGTTTTTTTATCAAGAAAGGTAAATCATCTTCAAATTGATCTAAAATAAGCAAATCATTACTAGCTTGCAAACCTCTTATTGAATCTAACGGTGCTTGCAACAATAAAACATCTCCAGCCCTTAAAACAGCTTGTCCCAATCTCTCCTGAACAGTCTGTTGACCTCTCCTTAATGCCAAAACTGTTGCATTATGACGCTGCCTAAATCTTAATTCTCTCAAACTTGCACCAGCTAGAGTTGAGCCAGCTGGTAACAGTGCCTCAAAGGTCTTAGTACCTTCATCATCTGAAAAAACATTAGCTGCATCAAAAGATGTTTTGTTTTCGCCTAAAAGAATGGTATGTTCCTGCTGGAGCCTAAATAAGTCTGCCCTCGTAACGCGGATTATCAATCTATCATCCGGTTCAATCTTTCTATCAGCTAAAGGAGGAAGAATAACTTTGCCATTTCGTTGCAATTCCAAAACATCAACGTCAAATCGTCTTTGCAATCTACTATTCCTGACAGATTGTCCAACTAATTCTGAACTAGAGGGAATAGTAACTTCAGTAAAGTATATATTCATATCACCGTTTTTAATAAATTCCTTATCTCTCCCTCTATCTGGCAAAAGCATGTCAGAAACAAGAATCATATAGGTTGTACCTATAAGCCATACAGGAATTCCAATTGAAGTCAAACTAAATAATTCCAAAGCTCCATAACCTAATTGTTGACTAATATCACTTACAAGAAGATTAACTGAGCTGCCTAATAACGTCAGAGTGCCACCGAGCAGAGTAGCAAAAGAAAGAGGTAATAAAACTTTTGATGGTGATATATTTCTTCGCTCGCACCAACCTTCAACTAAGGGTAACAAAGATGCTACTACTGGAGTATTAGGTACAATTCCAGATATTGGAGCAATCAAAAAAGCTATTAAAGAAATTAATTTACGTGGAGTTCTAATACTTTCAGAAGAAATCAATTCTCTTACTCTGTCTAAAGCGCCACTTTTAAATAATGCAGAAGAAACTGCAAATAAACCCATAAGGGTAATTAGGGATGGGCTACCAAATCCAGCCAAAGCTTTTTCAGGAGAAAGAACACCGGTAGCTATAAATATTCCAACACATAATAAACCAGTCAATTCTGGCGCAATAGTATTTTTAATAAACAAGATTATAGACATTATTAAAACAACTACCGTTATAAACGCATCAAGATTATTACTAACTACTGTAATTAAATTCATACGAAACTTATTTAACCCAATATACCCAAAAACAATATTTCAAAAAAGTTTAATTAGAATTATCTTTTTTAATAAACTTTGTAAAAATAGATTTTTTTTGGAATATCCATGAAGATGCAGATTTTAAGCTTTCAGTAATATCAGGCAACTTGGAAGCATATATGATTCTTCTTGCCTCAAAAGCCAATTTCCCAGATAATGTAACCCCAAGTCCAGAAATTGAAGCTTCGCCTATTCCTAAGCTAATCATTTCACCATTATCTTTAAATTCAAAGGGTAAAGGATCCTTTCCTTGGATTAAAAGTTCTAAATTATTAGCCAGATGATTTCCTTCCTGCATTGCCACCTGAGCAGTTATCGGTAAATCCTCCATTCCTTCAATAACTGAAATATCACCAATAGCAAAACAGTTTTTATGGTTTTGTATTTGCAAATTATTATTAACTAAAATTCTTCCAAATTTTTTTGTTATTTCATCAGTTTCTAAATAAGACAAATTAGGTTTAACACCAGCAGTCCAAATAACGATATCTTTATCCAAAGAAGTTATACCAGCCTCACTAAAAATACATATTTTAGTTTCTGAGACTTCTTTAACTGTCGAATTTAAAAGAACTTTGATTTTTCTTTTTTCTAATGCTTTCTCTGCTTGTTCTCTATTAAAAATTTTGTTTTTATTAAGTATTTCATTTGATTTTTCTATCACATTAATTTCAAATTGGTCTTTAAATATATCTTTAATTTTGCATGCCAACTCGATGCCAGAGGGACCACCTCCAACTATGAATAACTTTTTATGCGAAACAGTTTCTTGTGATTTTTTTAAAAAAGAATTTAATTTATTAAGATCTTGAAAATCATTAAAAAAATAACAATTTTCATCTACACCTTTTATTGAAAAACTATTTGGAATAGATCCTGTACAGATAACAAGATACTGATAACTTAATTTTAAATCATCACTAAATTCAAGAATATTTTCTTTGAAGGAAATCTTGGTTAAACAATTTCTTAAAAAAGTTATACTCGCATCAGAAAAAATATTTGCAAATCTTGGGGTGGCTTCCCAACTTCTTATTTCTTTACTTAAAACTTCGTACATTAAAGGTTTAAATATAAACCTAGTTTCAGAATCAACTACAAGAATTGGTAAAGAAGGATTAAGATTCTTTAAATTTAAAGCAAATGTCATACCTGCAAAACCTGCTCCAACTATAACTATTGGTTTTTGTATTGATTTCATTGAAGAAATATTGTTATGCATAAATGTATTATTAAACTATACGAATAATTTTTAAATTGAGCGAAGTAACATTAAACTCATAACCAAATTGAAGAATGATTGAAAACATGCAGAAAGATATTAAAACTAACTTAAGGAAATATAATAAAGAACTATTTGATATGAATCCTCAAGGAATACTTTCATGGGGTTATGAAAAGTTTGATAATCAATTTGCTATTACAACAAGTTTTGGTATTCAGTCATCAGTACTTCTAAATATGGTTAATAAATTAGGTCTACAAAAAAAAATTAAAGTATTTTGGATAGATACAGGTTACCTTCCTCCAGAAACATACCTTTACGCTGAAAAACTTATTGAAGATTTATCCTTAGAAGTAGAAGTTCTCCAAAGTGAATTATCTCCAGCAAGAATGGAAGCTAAATACGGAAAACTTTGGGAAACAAATAAAGAGAGTGATTTAGATAAGTATCATGAATTAAGAAAGATAAAGCCTTTAGAAAATGGTCTAGCAAAATATAATGTTACCTGCTGGGCAAGCGGTGTTAGATCAAGTCAAACAGAAAATAGAAACAAAATGAAATTCCTAGAAATAATTCGTCAAAGACTTTCTTTAAGACCTTTATTAAATTGGACCAATAAAGATATTTTTTATTACATGGAAGAGAATAATTTACCTGCCCATCCACTTTTTATCAAAGGTTATTCTTCTGTAGGTGATTGGCATTCAAGCAGTCCCGATGGTATTGAAACAAAAGGCAGGGACACAAGATTTGGGGGGATTAAACAAGAATGTGGAATACACACTAATAATTAAATTGATCATAGAACAATGGTCTCAGATATAAATTTTTTATTAGTAGGCAATAGTCGTCTTCATTGGGCAAAATATTCTAAAAACCAATCTAAATTCTTCCATACCAAAAAAGACCAAAAAGTTCCCGAAAATATAGATCTTGAACAATTAATTTGGGCTTCTGTAGGAAAACTTCCAAATTTTTTGCTAAAAAAAGAAAATGAAATAAAAACCAAAGATATTCAGTTACCAAATCTTCCTGATTACTTTGGAGTTGATAGAGCGCTTGCCTGTATTGCAGCTTTAAAAATTATTGAAAACCCTTTACAAAAAGATTTGCTAATTGCAGATTTTGGAACAATATTATCAATAACAAAATTGAATTCAAATGGATCTATTATTGGAGGTCAACTTATTCCTGGTTTTCTTACACAATTAAAATCAATGGAACAAAATACAAAAAATCTTAAAGTTCCAAAAAAATATGAAATCCCTACGAAAGATTTTTTGGTCAATACAGAAGAGGCAATTTTAAAAGGAGTAATCAATTCTCTTACTGGTGTTATCAAGAATTCATTTAATCCAATAAAGGATATCTTGATAACGTGTGGAGGAGACTCTCAATTTCTAGCGAAATCTCTAGAAACTAACAAAAAAAATATAATCAACGCTCCCAATTTGGTTATGGAGGGAATGATCATTCACCATCTATCTCTCAAACAGTTAATTTAATCCAAGATCTGCAATTATATGATCAGCCATTATTGCTGCTTTTACCTTTAAGTATATTTTTTCGATGTTACCATCAGTATCAATCAAAAAAGTATTTCTCATCATGCCCATATATTCTTTTCCCATAAATTTCTTAAGTCCATAGCTATCGTAATCTGAAGAAACTTTAAAAGGTTCAGGATCAGTTAAAAGAATAAAAGGTAAATTAAATTTTTCTATAAACTTCTGGTGAGAGGATGCATTATCTTTGCTAATACCAAGCACAATAATATTATTTTTTTGAAGTAAATCCCAATTCTCTTTAAAATTGCATGCTTCTTTAGTACATCCTGGAGTATTATCTTTTGGATAAAAATATAGTATTATTCTTTTACCTTTAAAATCACTAAGAGAAACTTCTTTCTCAAAAGAATCTTTTAATTTAAATTCTGGTGCTTTGTCGCCAACCTTAAGAGCCATTGAAATTATTAAATGAGTATGAATATAAAATACCAAAAATTTGGTTTTATGAGATTAAAGGTGTGCAAGAAGTTGCAACGGTAGAAGAAATTAAAACTGCAAAAAATCTATCAAATTCAAGATCAAAGATTTTTTTAGAAACAAGAGCTTACTTACGACAATCACTTTCAACACTTTTTGATTTAGACCCCCTAGAAATTCCTATTAATGCTTTTCCTGGAGAACCTCCAAGTTTACCCTCTGGTATGGGAAATATAAGTTTAAGTCATTGCAAAGATGCCATTACTATCGTCTGGCATAGAAGGAAAATAGGGATTGATATTGAGAGAACAGATAGAGATTTTAACTATGCAAAATTTGCAGAAAAATATTTTTTTCATACCAATAAATCAATCCATAATAATTATTTGACAAAAAATATGATTTTAAATCAATGGTGTGCTGTTGAAGCAGCTATAAAATGGGATCATAGCAAGTTAGCTAAAGACATTAACCATTGGCAATATTTTGAAAAACCAAAAAAGTTAATTCATAAGAAAAAAAACATACATTTAAATTATTCACAAATTAACTTCCACAATTGGACTATCGCTTTAGCCTACGAAGAAAAAACTTCTTTTAATCCTGAGATTATTTGTTGTTCAAAAAATTTTTAGTTTTCTTTTCTTCTAAGGAGTTCTTCATATTGAGTTTTTTCCCATCCATTATTATTTGGTTCCCATATTTTTAAACCTCTTAAAGATTTGGGAAGATATTCTTGTGCGACCCAATTACCTGGAGAATTATGAGGATTGACATAACTATTAGAATTATTTTTTAAATGCAGTGGAACATCAAACGCATTGCTAGATTTGATTGTTTCAATTGCTTTAAAAATACTTTTCGTACTATTACTTTTTGGAGACATAGCTAAATATAAAGAAGCCTGCGTTAAAAAATATAACCCTTCTGGTAAACCAACTCTATCAAAAGCATCACAACAGGATTGTGCAACAACTATGGCATTAGGATCAGCTATTCCAATATCTTCACTGGCAGATATAAGTATTCTTCTAAAAATAAAATTAGGATCTTCGCCAGCCTCCAACATATTTGCAAGCCAGAATAGAGTTGCATCTGGATCAGAACCTCTTATGGACTTGATAAAAGCACTTATAACGTCATAATGATTTTGACCATTTTTATCATAAACAATATTTTTCTTTTGAATTGCATCCTCTGCTATTGAGAGATTAATGTTGATTTCTTTTGCATCATTTTCAGCAGTTGTTTCAATGGCCATCTCTAGCGCATTGATTAATGTTCTTGCATCACCGGCAGAAAATTTAATTAAATGACTTATAGCATCCTGGGTTAAATAAACCTTTTTTGAATCTTCTTTTTTAGAATAGTGTGTTATTACTTTTTGTATTATTTTCTGCAAATCATTTTCTGCCAGAGGAAGTAATGTAAAAATACGCGACCTACTAACAAGCGCTTTATTAACAGCAAAGAAGGGGTTTTCAGTTGTAGCACCAATAAAAGTTATAGTTCCATTTTCTATTGAAGGTAATAAAGCATCTTGTTGAACTGATGTAAATCTATGAACCTCATCTATAAATAAAATTGTTTTTCTTTTTGAATTAATTAATCTATCTTTTGCATTAGCTATTTCATTTCTTAATTCTTTAACACTTGATAATACTGCGTTTAACTTAATTAATTTTGACCGCGTATTAAAAGAAATAATTTCAATTAGAGTAGTTTTTCCAACACCCGGAGGGCCAGAAAAAATAAAATTACTAATCTTATCGTTTAATATTGCACTTCTTAGAAGCGAATTCTCATTGAGAATTGGTTGTTGACCAAAAAAATCTTCTAAATTCTTTGGTCTTAATTTATCTGCCAAAGGTGCATTGTTTTCTATTTGAGAATAATTAGTAAATAAATTTTCTGAATGCATATAAGTAAAATCAAAAAATCATTACTTTCAATTCTATGTAATTACTGTAGGAGTTTCCATTTGAGTAAGTTTTGAAATGTTCAATAAAGCATCTAAATCATCTATTAGAGGTTTCAAAGCGATCTGAGGATTTAACGAAAGATTCTTTTGAGGATCAAAAAATTTCTCAAAGTAAAGTCTTACTGTTGCACCCTTAGTTCCAGTTCCAGAAAGGCGCACAATTACTCGAGAATTATCATCAAGGACCAATCTTAAACCTTGATTTTCACTTATGGAATTATCAACGGGATCTAAATATGAAAAGTTATCTGCAACTTTAACTAAATGGCCAGCAAAACTATTTCCTTTTAAATTTTCGAGCATAGAAGTTAGATTACCAAAGATTTGATTAGCAATATTTGAGGGAATTGCCTCATAATCATGTCTTGAATAATAATTCCTACCAAATTGTTTCCAATGATTCTGCATCAAATCACTTACTGAACATTTTTTCTCAGCTAAAACTTGTAACCAATACAAAACTGCCCATAGTCCATCTTTCTCTCTCACATGATTACTACCTGTTCCGAAACTTTCTTCTCCACATAAAGTAATTAAATTAGAATCTAAAAGATTTCCAAAAAACTTCCAGCCAGTAGGTGTCTCGAAACAAGGTATATTTAATGCTCGAGCAACAATATCAACCGCTGAGCTGGTTGGCATAGATCGTGCCACACCTGTAATACCATCTTTATAACCAGGGACACATTTTGTGTTAGCAGTGATAACTGCAAGGCTATCACTAGGATTTACAAAACATCCACTTCCTAAAATCATATTCCTATCTCCATCTCCATCGCATGCAGCACCAAAACTATAAGATTTTTTATTTAATAACAAATCAGCCAAGTGTGATGCGTAAGTAAGATTAGGATCAGGATGTAAACCTCCAAAATCTTTTAAAGGATTACCATTCATTACACAATCAGGTGCAAGACCCATTTTTTTAACAAAAATATTTTTTGCATATGGGCCCGTAACCGCATTCATTGCATCAAAGATTAACGAGAAGTCTTTTTTTAAAAAATCACTAATTTGATCAAAGTCAAAAATTTTCTCCATCAAATTAGAATAATCTGTTAATCCATCAATAATTTCTAAGGTAGTTTCACCGTAAGGATAAGTTCCATATTCACTAAAATCAGGTAATTGAATTTTACAAATTTTATAACTAGTTAGTAATTGTGAAGCCTTGAAAATCTTATTAGTAATTATCTCAGGAGCTGGGCCGCCATTAGAGATATTCAATTTCACTCCAAAGTCGCCATCAATCCCACCTGGATTATGGCTTGCAGAGAGAATAATTCCACCAATAGCGTTTTCTTTTCTAATTAAATGTGATGTCGCAGGAGTAGATAATAAACCGTATTTTGGAACAATAACCTTTTGAACTTTATGAGCAACGCATATTTGTACAATTTTTTCAATTGCTTCAATATTGCCATATCTGCCATCACCACCAACTACTAATGTTGAACCTTTTAAATTTTCTAATGATTGCAAGATTGCTTCAATAAAAACTTCTAGATAATGCTCTTCCTGAAACTTTAAAGTACTTTTTCTTAATCCAGAGGTACCAGGTTTTTGATCTAGAAAAGGAGAATTAATATTAATTACACTGACTTGGTTCATATTTTTAAGAAACTTCCAAAAATCTAACTAAATTAATGAGGCATTTCGGAAGTTCTTAACATAGCGATAAACCATAATGAAGAAATTAATAATGCACTAAGAATTCCATAGTTAACACCAAATTTAGAAATTGTAATTGGAACTATCAGTGGAAATGTTAATGCCCCAAACAATGGAGTAAAAGCTACAATTTTTTTCAGCATTAATTTAGTTGATTAAAACCATTCAGTCTCAGCATTATCTTTTTCATTAGTATCGTCAAGTGGTGTAGTTCTATCAAATTTCATTGATATACTTTTTTCTTGCTCACCAGATACATCAACAGCTTTAATATCATATTTTTGAGTCCCGTCTCTAAATGGAACTTGAATTCTAAAAGTCCCATCTGCAGCAAGAGGTACATCTTCTCCGCCTATAGTCAGTTTTGCAGAAGGCTCTGTAGCTCCATAAACAATTAATTCAGCATCAGCAACAAGCCAAAAAGATCTATTTTTAACAATTCCACTTCCAGAATCATTTAAACCTGATGACCATTTACCAGCGCCTGAGTCTGTAAGATTATCATTAAAGTTTGTTGAATTTACATTTTCCATAAATTCTTCGGAACCAACTTTTCTTCTGAGAGGAATGTTTGTTGCAGCTTGGTATAACCTTTCATGCATACCATTTTGTTCTGAAGCAACAGGATTAGAAATATCTGGGATTGATTCAGGGGTAGAATCTAAATTAAAAGGTACAAATTTATCAAGAATTTGCTCAGAAGGATGAGACCCAGGAACATGGCTTATCGAAGAAAATGCCAATGACATCCAGTTAAAACCATATTTGTAACCTAATTCAACTTTATAATCTCTATCTGCAAGTGGGATTGGCAAGTACCATTCGGTACTGTAACTATCAACTGCTATCTCCCTAAGTGTTCCTTGATTCAAGTTGCTTCCTTCAGAACCAGATGCATCAAATAATCGTAAACATAACTTGTTGGCTCCCAAAGATTGTGCTTTTTCTCTATCTGCATCAGAAATTTGCCAAAATACATAAGCCCAATCTGGATCTCGGGGTAGGAAAACTACATTTGTTTTAACTTCTTCACTACTGCTGAAAACATTGGTCTCAGAAGTTTCTACAAATTTTGACTCAGGAGGTGTAGTGTGTGTTTTTTTTGTAGATTTTTCTTGATATTTTAATATTAAATCAACTAAAACAGCTTTTGTTTTGCGACTGTATAGAGGAACTGATAATTTACTTGCTTCTTGACGTAATTGTCTGAGGGTAAGTGAGAGTAATTGATCTTTATTCATGATCCCATCAGCCACTTTAAATTCTCCGTTTTTGTTTGGGATCAGTATGTTCTTTTTTTTTTGGAATTGTGTGTCTTTTTGCCCTGTCGTCAGGATCCTCTGACTACTAAAAAATTATTAAAATTGATACTTCTCTTCAAAACAGTTGGTATCAAAGTAATTAATTCATTTTCAGGGATTTGTTAAATGTAAATTAATTTTCTTTTTTTTTAAATTTTATTACCTGAATTTGTTAACAACTCAACAAAAATATATTTTTTCTTCGGGATCAATTAAAGGGGGATTCAGCCTTGTTCAACTAGAAGTACTAAATCATCTATCTCTAAATTCTCAATATTTTTACCAATTTTTTTTGAAAAAGAACTTAATTTTCTCGAAGTGGACTCTAACTGCTCATAAAAAAGATCACTAAATTTTTTATCGTCAAATTTTTTAGATTGGTTATCACACCATTCTCTCAGGAGATTTTTATTTTGATATTCCAAACTATTATCAACATTGATGAATTTTAAAATCTGAAGGCAATGAGCGAGTATTCTTAAATGATGTTTTTGCATTATAGATAGATCAAGATTATCAATTTCTTGAATAGTTTCTATGTTTAACGGGTTAGACAAGGGATCAAGATGATTAGACATTAATTTTTAGTTTTAATAAAGGAAAAAAACTCAATATTGGGGGTATCTTTCGTTAAAGTATATAAAGCTAATTGTAATAAGTTATTTTTGATAACATGGTCAACGAAAATTTAGTGAAAGATGTAGTAAAAGAACCTTACAAATATGGTTTCGTTACTGATATTGAAACTGAAAAAATAGAAAAGGGAATAAGTGAAGATATCATAAAATTAATTTCACAAAAGAAAGAAGAGCCAAAATTTCTTCTTGACTTTAGATTAAAAGCCTTTAAAAAATGGCAAAAAATGAAAGAGCCTGATTGGGCAGAATTAGGATATAAAAAAATTGATTATCAAGATATTATTTATTACTCTGCTCCTAAGCAAAAAGAGAAAATATCCAGCTTAGATGAAGTTGATCCCAAACTTCTTGAAACTTTTGATAAATTAGGAATTCCTCTCACGGAGCAAAAAAAACTCACAAATGTAGCAGTAGATGCTGTCTTTGATAGTGTTTCTATAGCCACAACTTTTAGAGAAGAACTTGCTGAACATGGAGTTATATTTTGCTCAATTAGTGAAGCAGTAAAAAATCACGCGGATTTGATTGAAAAATATTTAGGTACAGTAGTTCCAGCTAGTGATAATTATTTTGCAGCACTAAATTCCGCAGTTTTTAGTGATGGTTCTTTTGTTTATATCCCAAAAGGTGTTACCTGCCCTATGGATCTATCTTCCTACTTTAGAATTAATAGTGGAGATTCAGGACAATTCGAAAGAACACTAATCATTGCTGAAGAATCAAGTTCTGTAAGTTATCTAGAAGGTTGTACAGCTCCAATGTTTGATACAAATACCCTACATGCAGCAGTTGTAGAGCTTATAGCATTAGACGACGCCTCAATAAAATATTCAACAGTGCAAAATTGGTATGCTGGTGATGAAGAAGGTATTGGCGGAATTTTTAATTTTGTCACCAAGAGAGGAAAATGTTTAGGTAAGAGAAGTAAAATTAGCTGGTCTCAAGTTGAAACAGGGTCAGCAATTACATGGAAATATCCTAGCTGTCTTCTTTTAGGGGAAGAATCTGTAGGAGAATTTTATTCAGTTGCTCTGACCAATAATCTTCAGCAAGCAGATACCGGCACAAAAATGATCCATATTGGTCCTAATACCAAATCAACTATTGTTAGCAAAGGTATTAGTGCAGGTAACTCAAAAAATAGCTACAGAGGTCTTGTCAAAATGGGAACAAAAGCTACAGGATCAAGAAATTACAGTCAATGTGATTCAATGTTAATAGGGGATCAAGCTTCTGCAAATACATTCCCTTACATCAAATCTCAACAACCCAATTCTGAAATTGAGCATGAAGCAAGCACATGTAGAATCTCAGAAGACCAACTTTTTTATCTCCAAAGCAGAGGTATAGAATTTGAGGAGGCAGTATCTATGATGGTTAGCGGTTTTTGCAGAGATGTATTTAATCAATTACCTATGGAATTTGCTGCTGAAGCAGACAAGTTACTGGCACTTAAACTAGAGGGATCAGTAGGTTAATTAATCAATTTCTATACTGAAATGCAAAGTAAAATGAAAGAATCAGATCCAATTTTAGAAGTTGAAAACCTCTCTGCATCTACTGATAATCTTCCAATTTTAAAAGGGGTTTCACTTACTGTCTATCCTGGAGAAATCCATGCCATTATGGGAAGAAATGGATGTGGCAAAAGTACTCTTTCGAAAATCATTGCAGGACATCCCTCGTATAATATTACAAATGGCAACATAAAATTTTTAGGCGAAAACATAAACACTTTAGAACCTGAAGAGAGATCTCAATCAGGAATTTTTCTTGGTTTTCAATATCCAATTGAGATTCCAGGTGTAAGTAATCTTGAGTTTCTAAGAGTTTCAACTAATGCTAGAAGGAAATTCCTCAACAAAGAAGAATTGGATACTTTTGATTTTGAAGAATTAGTTAAAGAAAAGTTAGAAATTGTGAAAATGGATCACGCATTCCTATCAAGGAGTGTAAATCAAGGTTTTTCCGGAGGCGAAAAAAAAAGAAATGAAATTCTGCAAATGGCTTTACTTGAGCCTAAGATAGCAATATTAGATGAGACCGATTCTGGTCTAGATATCGATGCTCTAAGAATAGTGGCATCAGGAATTAAAAAAATATCTAATGCACAAACTGGAATTATACTTATCACCCATTATCAAAGATTATTAGATGAAATTAAACCAAATTATGTCCATGTTATGTCAGATGGACAAATCATAAAAACTGGTGAGAGTGATCTTGCTCTAGAGCTTGAAGAAAAAGGGTATGAATGGACTGATAACTTTATAAAAGAGACCTAAACAAATGGAAATTATTGAAAAAATAAAAACTAATAAATCGGATGACAACCTAACAGAAATACAAAAAATCTGTCTTAATAAATTACATTCAAGCCCTCTCCCTAATCCTAAAAGTGAACTATGGAGACTTTCAAATAAATCAAAATTGTCAAAATTTTTAGATTACTCAGTTAATGAAAAAGATTCAAAATTTGATATACCATATCCGAAAAATTCTCAAAGTACTATTAGATTAATAATTGGTGAGAATTGTCAAATTAAATTAATAGAGAAAAATTATTCAATACAGCAATTAAGTGAGGATGAATTACAAAAATATATCAAGGAACAGATATCTTTTTTTAAGCAAAACGAAAATTGGAGTGACCTACTTAATCTTTCTTTAAGTTGTAAAAATAATATTTTGGGATTAAAAATAAATGGATCAAAAATTCCTCCTATTGAAATTTTTAGTCATTCATCAAGTAATTCTTTAAACGCAAAGACCCTTGTAATATTTATAGAAAAAAATTGTGATATTGAATTATTACAGGTAAATCTTGTTAAAGAAAACTCTTCATTATCGCAATCGACTTTCTTTTGCTTGAAAGAAAATAGTTCCGTAAATCATGGTGTTGTTTCTTACGGTGAAAACAAATCTAATCTATTAAATTCTCTTAATGTAATTCAACAAAAAAATAGTGCATACAACTTAGGATCTTTACATTTCAAATTCAATTACGCGAGATTTGAAATTAGTATTAAACAATCTTCGGGAAGCGCTAAGACAAATATCAAAGGTATGCAAATAACAAAAAAAGATGAGCAAATTTCAACCTATACAAAAATAGAATTTAATGGCCCAAATGGATTTCTAGATCAAATTAATAAATCACTTGCTGATGATAAATCACATGCAATATTTGAAGGTTCAATAATAGTTCCGAAAATTGCCCAGAGAACTGATGCTTCCCAATTAAGCAGAAATTTACTTTTATCAAATCTCGCCCAAATAGATACCAAACCTCAATTAGAAATAATTGCTGATGATGTCAAATGCAAACATGGAGCTACAATTTCGCAACTAAATGAAGAAGAACTTTTTTATATGCGAACAAGAGGGATCACATTAACGGAAGCAAGTAAACTACAATTAAGTTCTTACTTTCAAGAAATAATTTCATTTATTCCCATTTCAAAAGATAGATGGGATTTGCTTGATAAACTTTTAAATGAGAATTAATGGAAACAATTCAAAATTTTCCTGAAATAACGAAGAAAGACTTTCCTCTTTTGAATAAGAACTTAAAAAGTAATGAGAAAATTATTTATTTAGATCATGCTGCAACCACACAAAAACCCATACAAGTCTTAAAAAAAATTGATGAATATTACAAAAACTTTAATGCCAATGTACATAGAGGGGCACATCAATTAAGTGCTAAAGCAACAGAAGAATTTGAAAATGCACGATATTTAATTAGCAAATATATAAAAGCTAATTCAACAAAAGAAATTATTTTCACAAGAAATGCTACTGAGGCAATCAATCTAGTAGCTAGATCATGGGGCGAATATTCATTAAAAGAAAACGATGAAATTCTCTTATCAATAATGGAGCATCACAGCAATATTGTTCCATGGCAAATGGTTGCAGCAAAAAATAAATGCAAATTAAAATTTATAGGTATAGATAAAGATGGGAAATTAGATATAGAAGACTTTAAATCAAAACTAACATCTAGAACTAAACTTGTTAGCCTAGTACATGTTAGTAATACGCTAGGTTGCTGTAATCCAATCAAAGAAATAACTAAATTAGCTAAACAAAAAGGTTCTTTAGTGTTAATAGATGCATGCCAAAGTTTGGCTCATCAAAAACTGGATGTGATTGATCTTAATATAGATTTTTTAGCTGGATCAGGGCATAAACTATGCGGTCCTACAGGTATTGGCTTCCTCTGGTCTAAAAAAGAAATCCTAGAAAAAATCCCTCCTCTCTTTGGAGGTGGCGAAATGATTCAAGATGTTTTTGAAGAGACAAGTACTTGGGCAGAACTACCACACAAATTTGAAGCTGGAACTCCAGCTATTGCAGAAGCAATAGGTCTTGCAGAAGCAATTAATTATATTAACAATATTGGATTGAATGAAATTCATGAATATGAAAAATCTATTACTAAATATTTATTTGAAAAATTAAATCAAATAGAAAATATTGAAATCATAGGTCCATCGCCGGAGATAGATCCAGACAGAGCGGCACTTGCCACCTTTTATATAAAAAATATACATTCAAATGATATTGCTGAAATTCTTGATTCAAAAGGAATTTGCATCAGAAGTGGCCACCATTGCTGTCAACCTCTTCACAGATACATTGGAATTAAATCAACAGCCAGAATCAGCATGAATTTCACAACCAATAAGGAAGAAATTGATATGTTTATAGAAAAATTAAAAGATACAATTGATTTTCTAAAAATCAATTCTTAAATATTCAAAGCATTTTTTAAAAATTCCTGAGATTTTTGCATTACTACTTCTTTATTTTCAATATTTCTAAAACCATGCCCTTCATTATCAAAAAAAATAACTTCTGAATATTTATTATTCTGAATCAAAATTTCTTGAATTTTTAAAGTTTGTTTATAAGAAATAACTGTATCTTTTTTTCCATGAAACAATAAGATAGGTTTTTTTATTTTATTAATATGATTTATTGGTGATCTATTTATATAATCATCTTGGTTTGTTGCATAATTTCCTACCAAAGAATTTAAATAATCTTTTTCAAACCTATGAGTGTTGTAATGCATATCTTTCAAATCAATAACAGGATATTTACAAATTGCTGCTGTAAAAATAGACCCATATAATAAACAATTCAAAGCAGTTAACCCACCAGCACTATTCCCAAAAATTACTACTTTTTCACTATCAACTTGACTTGATTTAATCAATTCAAGAGCTAGTGCTTTGCAATCATAAGAATCAACAATACCCCATTTATAATTCAACCTCTCTCTATATGCTTTGCCAAATCCTGATGATCCTCCATAATTGACTTCAGCAACAAAAAATCCCTTAGACGTCCAATATTGAACTTCAGAATTATATGATCCATCAAAACATGAAGTTGGACCGCTATGTGCTCTAACAAGGAGCGGTGGCTTTCTAAAATTTTCAACAAGCGGCTTATAAAGAAAAGAATGAGTAGATTGAGCCTCAAAACCTTTAAACCAAAATGTTTCAGGTTTTGAACAATTTTTTATATGATCAAAAAATATCTGCTCAGAAAAATTTGATAAAACTTTTTTTGCAAAATCAATTTCAAACACAATTCCAAAAAAATCAGATCCATAACCTTTTAAAAGAACTTTTTTCCGAAAAACACTGAAATCACTTATTGAAGTAAATGGAGTAGAAAATTCTTTAACAAATTCAAGATCTTTATATTGCTCAAATATTAAATTATTTTCTTTTTTTGCTAAGCAAAATAAATTTTTTATAGTCCCTGAAAAGAATGTTATTCCAGTGACCCATTGTGGCGCTCCATATTCAATCAAATTTCTCTCTACTCTTTTCTTAATCAAGATATTCTCAATTTCACTAACATCTAAAAACAATAAGTTCCACCATCCAGAACTATCTTCAGAACATACTATATGTGTTTCACTTATCCAATAGGGTTGAAAAAAAGAAACGTTTTTTTTGGAATTAATCAACTTATTTGTGAATTTTTTTATTTTTTGTATCTCGCCATCTAAATCTATTTGAGCAAAAAACAGCTCATTTTTCTCCCAGGGCATATATGGAGAATCCCACTCTATCCAAGAAAATAAGTTAGCAGATGTATTAGAAGATAATTCTCCAGCAAAATTTTTAAATTTTTTTATTCGATGAATATCTTGTTTAGTTTTTTTTAAATTTAAAGAAAATAAATAATCTCTATTATTTATTTCGCAAATGCCATACAGTAAATTTTTTTCAGAGATGACAAATGAAGAATCAAAATTTCCATCAATTGATTTAGAGAGTTGCTTAGGTTCTTGAATTGAAACAAGATATTTATTTTGACTTCTATAAGTTGACCCTGCCTCTTTAAAAATTTGAAACCATACTGCCTTGGTAATCTGATCTATCCATATCAAATAAAAATTATTTTTAAAATTTATACACTTATAAGATTTACCACCATATCCATGAAAATTATTTTTAATATTATATTTTTTACTTGTTAATTTCTGGGGAAACGAACCTTCGTCATTAAATGGTCTTGCAAAAATGGCATTTTCATTTTGACCTTCACCAACAACATCAATCCAAAAAATGATGTCCCTAATAATAGTTAATTCCTTAAAAGCTTTTTTTTTAGATTCAGTTTGCCTAACTTTTAACTTATCATCATTACTCATTTAAAAAAACTATAAAGAAAGTAAATTAAAGTGCTAATATTTTTATAGCTAAACTCTTAATTAAAAACTTTTTTAACGTGGCAAACCATTTTTCCCAACTTGCAAAAAAGTCAAGAACAAATGGAAGCTCAGAAAAAATTTCAAAAGAACAAACAGGTAAGCCCTCTCTAGACATTTATAAACTTGGTGATGATGTATTAAGACAAAATTCTAAAAGAATAACTAAGGTTGACGAATCAACCAGAAAACTTGCTAGAGAAATGCTTCAAAGCATGTATGCAGCTAAAGGAATTGGACTTGCCGCCCCTCAAATTGGTATCAACAAAGAGCTTCTTGTCATAGATGTAAATTTTGAAGATTCAGCGGCAGAACCTTTAATATTAATCAATCCAGAAATTACAGACTTTGGAACAACCCTTAATTCATACGAAGAAGGCTGCTTGAGTATACCTGGCGTCTATTTGAATGTAGTAAGACCTTCAACTATAAAATTAAAATATAGAGATGAAATGGGGAGACCGCGGAAAATGAAAGCAGATGGACTCCTAGCGAGGTGTATTCAACACGAGATGGATCACTTAAACGGAATATTATTTGTTGATAGAGTTACATCAAAAGATGATTTGAACAAAGAACTTATAAAGGAAGGGTTTAACGAAGAAGACGTAATTTCTATTAATTAATCTAATGACTGAAACTACAATATTTCAAAAAATAATTAATGAAGAAATACCCTGCGATAAGCTTTATGAAGATGAGTTTTGTATTGCGTTTAATGATATCCAAGCGCAAGCACCAGTACATTTTTTAGTGATCCCAAAAAAGCCAATTATTAATTTATTAGATTGTGTTGAAGAAGATGCAAATTTACTAGGGCATTTACTTTTTGTTGGTAGCGAGATAGCTAAATCAAAAAATTTAACTAATTGGAGAACAGTAATTAATACCGGAGCAGAATCGGGGCAAACAGTTTTTCATTTACATATTCATTTTTTATCCGGAAGAAAAATGAAGTGGCCCCCAGGTTAAAACTCTCGAAAGAAAGATTAATTGGTTATAAATAAGAAAAAAACAAAATGAATACACCAGATTCCCTAAATACAGAATCCAAAAATTTATTCAATTTGATCTCAAAAAATTGGGAAGAGCTAGATGACTCACTAAAAACTAAGTTAATAAAAATTTGGAGAGTTTTAACTTATAAATGGCAATTACAAATTTTATTTAATCTACCTTTTCTTTTATGGTGGGTATTAGATAAATCTTTTCCAAAGGTTCATGAATTTGATTCAACAGTCTTGAATTACTTAAATTTACCTGACTGGGCACTTACATTTATTGGCTTTGGTCAATAGACTACTAAAAGTTATAATTTATTTTATAAAACTAGTCGAGTAATGGATAAAGCAGTACATAATAAATCCAAAATTCTATACCAATTGCAAAAGTTAAGGAAGCTATCCCAACCATTTTTTCTTCCCGTAGATCAATGTAATGGATTTCAATTCATATGGCTTTTGATTTCACTTTTATTTTGTGTTGGTGGAGTAGTACTTGTTGGTCTTACAGGAATAATCAGTTTTTTTGAAAGCTTTAAACCAATTTTTCTTGAGAAATATTTCGGAGGTGTAGTAAGTACTGTCAATTCAATTTGGGCTGGTAGCTGGGGATTGCTTTTCTCTGTTTTATTTCTAATTGGATCAGGGAGCTTTTTTAGTTTAAGACGTCAATTGAAAAACCGTAGATGGTTACATTGGTTATTCCTTGCGATAATTGTATTAATGCTTTTAGCAGTAAACGGAATAAACGCAGGTATTGGATTCATAGCTAGAGATTTAACAAATGCTTTAGTAGAAAAACAAGAAGAGGGTTTTTATCGGATATTGGGAATTTACGCTTGTTGTTTCGCTGTGGCTCTACCAATACGTGTTTCCCAAATATTTTTTACATATAAGTTAGGAATTATTTGGAGAGAATGGCTTTCAAAAAGTTTAGTCAAAGATTATATGACTAATAAAGCTTATTACCAATTAAATCCCAACGATGAAGAACAAACCGATGTAGATAATCCTGATCAAAGAATCACAGATGATACACGAGCTTTTACCGGGCAAAGTCTTTCTTTCACATTAGGTATTTTTGATGCCCTACTAACATTCTCACTTAATATTCTCATTTTATGGAGTATTAGTAAAACACTTACTTTTTCTTTATTTGGTTACGCCGCATTTGCAACTTCTATTCTTTTAATTGCTGGAAAAAATCTTGTAAAGATTGACTTTGATCAACTCAGATATGAAGCAGATTTTCGATATGGCTTAGTACATATTAGAGATAATGCTGAATCAATAGCCTTTTACTCTGGAGAGAATCCTGAACGAAGTGAAACTGAAAGGCGCTTAGGAGAAGTGGTGAGAAACTTTAATTTACTGATTATTTGGAGAGTAATAATAGACGTCATGAGAAGATCCATTAATTATGCTGGAAATTTCTTTCCATATTTAATAATGGCAATACCTTACTTTAAAGGTGATATTGATTATGGACGCTTCATACAGGCAAGCTTTGCATTTGGAATGGTCGAAGGTTCTTTATTTTTCATTGTTAATCAAATCGAAGAACTTGCAAAATTTACTGCTGGGATTGGCAGATTAGAAGGCTTCCAGTCAAAAGTTGAATCCATTAGTCAAACCAACCCAACAAGTAATCAAAACGTTATTTCAGATTACCCCTCAATTCTTATTAATAATGCTGACCTTTGCCCACCAGGATCAAATAAATCAATAATTAAAAATTTAAATTTAAGCATCGACAATAATCAATCACTATTGGTTGTAGGACCATCTGGGTGCGGAAAAACATCTTTACTAAGAATGATTAGTGGTTTATGGGAACCCGATCAGGGAGTAGTAAAAAAACCGAAAATTGGGGAATTATTATTCATACCTCAAAAACCATATATGTTACTAGGTTCTTTAAGGGAACAATTATGTTATCCCACAGAAGTTAAGAAATTTAGTGATGAACATTTGACTTCTGTACTTCATGAAGTAAATTTACAAACCCTAGTAGATCGGTATCCTAATCTTGATATCAAACAAGATTGGCCACGAATTCTTTCCCTTGGCGAACAGCAAAGATTGGCTTTTGCAAGACTATTACTAAATTCTCCAAGATTTGCAGTACTTGATGAAGCAACAAGTGCTTTAGATATTAACACTGAAAAAAAACTATATAGCTTACTAAAGGAACGAGAACTTTCTCTTATTAGTGTTGGACATAGACCTAGCTTAAAAGATTTTCACGAGAATATTTTAGAACTAAATGGACAAGGAGACTGGAAATTATTGACTTCTGATAAGTATAATTTTAAGGATTAACAAAAAAAATGAATTCTAAAGAAGAAAAAACTAACTCAGAAGTCACTAATCTAGAGAATGAGAGTTTTATAGAACAGCAGAAAGATTCAAATTACATCAATGAACAAATTGGAGACAATAAATTAGATGAAAAATCTATAGAAATTAAAGATGAATATAAATTTGGATGGAGTAGTTATTCTGAAAAAACTAATGGAAGATTTGCAATGATTGGCTTCCTTGCAATAATATTGATTGAATTATTTAGTAAACAATCGTTTTTAAAATGGGCAGGAATTTTATAACTAATCATCAAATCTAGAACTATTATCTCTAGGTTTCTTCCTGTTTGTTCCAACGTTATATCTACTATTTTCATTTTTTGAACTTGATCTAGCTGAAGAACTTACTCTACGAGCATCACGTGGCTTTTTGACTTGATTAGCATCTTTAAATGAAGCATCTTCTACTTGCGCAGTCGAGGTCTGCTGTCTAATTGGGGATCTAGCAGGTTTCTTTCTTGATGGAGAAGAGTCACCAGCAGCAGGGATATTGTCTTGTCTAGAAACTGTACGATTCATTCTGGGTCTTGACCCTGTTTTAACTTCATCGCGAGATAAATTTCTTCTCTCACCAAAGTTATTTGTTTCTGGTTGTTTACTATTTCTATCTTCAGAAGTCTGTCTTCTCCTTCTTATAGGTTCGTCATTATCAAACTGACTTATATCCCTTGTAGATGGCCTACTTCTGCTTACAGCAGCAGAGGGTATAGCTCTTGAAACATTTCTCCTTCGAGATCTCCCCTCCCTATAGTCTTCTTCAAATTCGTCTTCTTGAGGTTTAAATCTTCTGGATAGTCTTTCAGATTCTTCAAACCTATCATAATTGTCATTAAATCGGCCTCTAGAATTTCTGGGATCATCAGAAATAGGATCATCATCAAAATAAGATGACCTTCTAGCTTGATCAGTAGCAACTCCCCTCAATCGCACACTTTCATATGCGAAAAAAACTGTAGTTCCCGCTAATAAAAACTGACCAAACTGCAGGATAGGATCTAACCTCCAGCCTTGGAAAAATAATATTCCTCCGCACAAAAGTCCTATTGCTGCGAAAAAAACATCATAATCCCTTGCCAAGGCAGGCTTAAAGGACCTCAAAAAATAAAGTCCTCCTCCACATACCGCGAGAACTATCCCAACAATACTGGCCCAATTGAGACTAGCATTGACCACATTCTTTCTCCAAAAATTTATTTTTTAAAGGGTTACTGATATACCCTATATATATAGTGTACTTAAAACTTCTACAAAAACTAGCGTCTTCCAGTAGAAGTACGATCGAGGGAATCTTTCTGGCTTACAAAAATCAAAAATGCAGTTGCTGGAATAACGATAAGTAAGGCAGCGGCAATAAAACTACCTATCATTCCAACTGCAGAATTATTTGCAACTTCAGCAGAAAAATCTGCGGCTAGTAATAAATTTGAGATTTGAAACACTTTTAAATATTAAATTCTCAATTTATAATACGAATTAAATACGTTTCAGTGGGTTATTTATTAAGATGAATTAAATAATTGTGATTTCCTTGCTTGTAAACTCTCTTCAAATTTTAGATATTAGTTTAGGAATTTCTCTTTCATATCTAACTATAGTTTTTCTAATAAGATTAATACTTACTTGGTACCCAAAAATTGATCTAAATAAAGGTTTATGGTTATTAATTTCAATACCATCAACCTCTATTCTGAATTTAACAAGAAAACTAATTCCTCCTATTGGAGGCGTTGATGTTGGACCAGTAATTTGGATCGGAGTTATAAGCTTTTTAAGAGAAATTCTAGTCGGCCAACAAGGGCTTATAAAACTCGCATTACATACACATATTTCATAAAATCATTTAATTATTTCTCAGTAATTTGGCAATAGTTCTTCTTCTACATATTTAGTATGTATCCTACCCTGCTTAAATTTAGATTTGTTCAGTAATGTTAGATGAAAGTTAATTGTTGTAGGAATACCAGTTACGGCACATTCATTTAAAGCCCTATTCATACGTTTAATTGCAGTATTACGATCTTTCCCCCAGACTATTAATTTCCCAATTAATGAGTCATAGAAAGGAGGTATTTCATAGCCTGTATACACATGACTATCCACCCTTACACCAGGGCCACCAGGAGGAAGCCACCCAGTTATTTTTCCAGGTGATGGTCGAAAATTATGAGAAGGATCTTCAGCATTGATTCTACATTCGATGGCATGACCGTTTAACTGGATATCATCCTGATTAAATTCCAAATTTGCTCCGCTTGCGATTTTAATTTGCTCAGCAATTAAATCAACTCCTGTAACCATTTCAGTAACAGGATGTTCAACTTGAATCCTAGTGTTCATCTCCATAAAATAAAAATTATTATCATCATCAACTAAAAATTCAACTGTTCCCGCTCCTTCGTATCCGATACTTTTTGCAGCAGCAATAGCTGCGTTCCCCATTTTTTTTCTTAGCTCAGTGTTAATTGCAGGACTAGGTGACTCTTCTAATAACTTCTGATGTCTTCTTTGAACTGAACAATCTCGCTCTCCTAAATGAACAACATTACCCGACCTGTCGGCCAAAATTTGAATTTCTACATGTCTTGGCTTCTTTATAAATTTCTCCATATATAAACCGTCATTACCAAAAGCTGCTTCTGCTTCGCCTTGAGCTGCTTTAAACATTTTTTCGAGATTATCAGATTTTTCAACCAACCTCATACCTCTTCCACCTCCTCCAGCAGTCGCTTTAATAATTACTGGATAGCCAATAATATCTGCCAATTTATAAGCCTCAGCGATATTTGATAACAAGCCTTTACTACCAGGTACCGTTGGAACTCCAACGGCTTCCATAGTTTCTTTAGCTGTAGATTTATCTCCCATAGATCTAATAGCTTTAGGAGATGGGCCAATAAAAACTATGCCGTGATCGTTACACATCTCAGCAAATTTATCATTTTCAGCAAGAAATCCATAACCAGGATGAATAGCATCAACTCCTCTCGATGTAGCAGCAGCAAGTATATTTGGAATATTTAAATAACTCTTATTACTTAATGAATCTCCGACGCATACCGCCTCATCAGCAAGCTGAACATGCAATGCTTTTTTATCTACAGTACTAAAAACTGCAACGGTTGCAATACCTAGTTCTCTACAACTTCTGACAATTCGCAAAGCTATTTCTCCACGATTAGCAATTAAAACTTTTTGAACCATTATGAAAATAAAATTGAAGAAATGAAATGACTTAAAATAAAAAATTATTTGCCAATATGTTCAACAAAATTTTTTAGTGATCAGAGGACATTTTTTACAATACAACCTTAAACGTTATATATGTATAAATATTTTTTTTATGCAATAGAAAAATTATACATGATATTCAAAAAACTCTTTTCGAACTAGATGCTTATATCAGCCAATAATGTATTATATTTTTAAGGTTTAGGTATCCTCAGGTTGCTGAGAACCCTTTGCGGATGTGGCGGAATTGGTAGACGCGCACGTCTAAGGAGCGTGTGGCTTCGGCCTTGCGAGTTCAAGTCTCGCCGTCCGCATTTAATGTATTCTGGTTTAACTGCAATGAAAAAAAAATCAGTTGCAGTAGTTATAGTTTCCAATGGTCCTGGTGAATTAACAACATGGGTCAATCCTGTAGTGGATGAACTTAACAGAATAAATAAATCACTATGTGATGTCGATAAACTCGATTTCGCTCTTAGGTTGGTCCTAGTTCCTTGCCCAAATGCCACTGGTAAAGAATTTTTAGTTGCAAATTCATGGAATAAATTCGAATTAATTACAAAATCTAAGAGTTTTTGGAAATTATTAATAAAGCCACATTCTTTTGCTAGTTGGCCAAAAAAAGGGGTGGTTGTTTTCCTGGGTGGGGATCAATTTTGGAGCATTTTGTTAGCTAAAAGATTAGGTTATTTAAATATCACATATGCTGAATGGATTTCGCGATGGCCTCAATGGGCAAACAAAATTGCTGCTATGAATCTAAAAGTAAGAGAGTTTGTTCCTAAAAAATACAAATATAAATGTCAAATCATTGGCGATTTGATGGCAGATATAAAACTTCATAGTGACATATCATTAAAAAATAAGGGGAAACACTATATTGCATTCTTGCCTGGTTCTAAAAAAGCAAAGCTCTCTGTTGGAATTCCCTTCTTCTTAGAAGTTGCAGATCATATTGCTGAAGAAAATCAAAATATAAATTTTATAATTCCCATTGCCCCAACTACTGATAAAAGTGAATATTTATTTTTTCAAAGCAACAAAAATCCAATTGCTAAATATTACTCATCAAAAATCAAAACAATTAAAAACATCAAAGACTCAAATTTTGATTATGAAATTGAAACATCAAAAAATACAAAAATTTACTTAATTAAGAAACATCCTTGCTATGAAATATTAAAAGAATGTGATCTTGCAATTACAACTGTGGGGGCAAATACTGCGGAATTAGCAGCAATTACTCTTCCAATGTTAGTTGTTCTACCAACTCAACATTTAAATATGATGAATGCCTGGGATGGTATTTTTGGAGTAATTGGGAAAATTTCATTCATAAATAGATTACTTACTTTTATAATTAAAAATTTTTATTTTAAAAAAAAGAAGTTTTTTGCTTGGCCAAATATTAAAGCAAAAAAAATGATTGTTCCTGAAATGGTAGGTAGAATTTCGCCTAGAAAAATTGCAAAAGAAGCATTATTTCTTATTAAAAATAGAGATCAATTAAAAAGTATTAAGCATAATCTACACAAAGAAAGAGGTGATAAAGGTGCTGCAGAAAAACTTGCTTCTATGATAATTAATTTAATAAAAAAACTTTAACAATTACCAGGGATCATCAATTTCAAAACTTTCTGATTTTTCATTATCTTGAACTAAATTCTGTTCATCTAGTGGTTCAACATCTAAAGTTTCAGTTGCATTTTGAATTGGTCTTTTTGAAGCTAAATTAGTAGATGATTGGTAATTTTGCTTAAAATCAATATTATTTTCTTCATCCCTTTGATTAATATTATTTTGATTATCGACCTTATCAGAATAATCATTATCCATATATAGCTTTTTTTTATTATTTATTGCCTCTGAAGAACCCTTTATTTCAACATATTCAAGTTCATCTTCATAATCATCCTCATAATCATCTTGTTCAACTGTTTCTTCATATTCCTCGACCAAATTGTTTTGCTGTTCTGATTCCGAACCTGAAAGTAACTGATTCTCAACAGGTACAAGATTAGCTGAATATCCATTTGCTTCCCTTTCTTCCCATGAAGAACCTCCTACTCCAAGTTTCTCAAGTAATCCACTATTTAGTTGCTTTAATTTCTCTTCAGCACCTTCATAAACAATAATCCTATCGGTACCACTACTTACAATTTCCTCAACGGGAATTTCCCAAGTACTTAAAACTCCCTCACCTAAAAGCGGAACACCAACAGCACCCATAACAAGAGAAAGCAAATCACCAGTCTCAATATCAAAAGAAAAGCCAAGAACCCTTCCTAAAAGTTGTCCAGATTCTGTAATCACCTGACAATTAATTACATTCCCATATCTTTCTGGAGAAAAATTATCACTTAAAGAATCTAAGGAGTCAACTAATATAACATCTCCAACTTGCTTTATACTTTCTAAAGGCATCCATTTTGGCAAGCCTGGTAAAAATCTTGTAAGTGGATTATCTCTTAATCCCAAAGCGACCACCTCTCTCCTATCGATATCAACAACAACTTCACCAACTACGCCTAGACGCCTCCCAGTATCAGTAGTTATAACTTGCGTTCCCATTAATTCTGACCTTAACCATAAACGTTCTCTAGGAACTGAGTTAGGGAGATTCTTATTAGCGGATGTTTTAGACAAACTCATAAATAACTTTTTATCATTCTGACGTATAAATTTAAAAAAGTGTGTTTATGCAGCATTTGGTAACCCAAGAACTTGAGTATTAGCACCTCTTGCTTGCGCAACACCAATTGTTCGTTCAGACGCACTAATCATAGGTCTTCTATGACTGACGACTATAAATTGAGCATTTGATGACTGATTAGATATTAATTTTGATAATCTTTCAACATTTATGCCATCTAAGAAACTATCAACCTCATCTAATGCATAAAAAGGTGAAGGTTTATACTTTTGCAAAGCAAATAAAAAACTTAAAGCAGTTAATGATTTTTCACCACCAGACATAGATGCTAATCTTCTGACATTTTTTCCCTTAGGATGAGCCACTAAAGTTAATCCTCCTTCTAAAGGAGAATTAGAATTTTCAAGTTGTAAAAAACCATCTCCATCAGATAAATTTGCAAAAATTTCTCTAAAGTGTTTATCAACTTCTGTAAATGCTTGCATAAAAGCCTCCTGACGCATCGTAGATACAGTTTCTATTCTCAGTAATAATTCAGACCTTTCATTAGACAGAATTTCTAATTTTTCTCGCAAACCATTTAATCTCTCAATTAATTCTTCTAATTCATCAAGAGCCAACATATTAACAGGTTCTAAACTTTGTAGTTTTGCATTAATGATCGTGATTTCTGATTGCAAAGATTCAAGACTCTTCCCTTCATATTCTCCAAACTGTGGGGAAGGATTAGGTAAATCTTTTTTAAAATTTTCTAATTTTATTTTCTCGCTCCTCATCTCTTCTTTAAGAGAATTCATATCCCTTTCAAGATATTCAAGCTTTAAAAGATAGTTATTATTTTCTTGCCTTTTATTTGAAATTGAAGAGTTTAATTCATCTCTTTTTCTTCTCAACAATCCTAAATCCTTCTCTAGAGATTTTTTTTGATTATCGAGATCTAAAAGCTCTTTTTTAAATTTATCTCTTTTTTCAATCCATTCACTATGAGCAATTGAAAGTTCTTTAATAGATTCCTGCAAGTTTTTTTCTTGTAGTAAAGTAATTTTCAATTCATTATTGATACGCTCTTTATTTAGAGCAAATTGATTCTTTTTCTCTAGTAATGAATCTCTCTCTTTAATAAGTAATTCAAGTTTTTTATCAAGATTATTAAATTCGTTATTAAAAGTTATTAATGATGATTTTTTATTTTTTTCATAACTAGCCTTTTGAATGTTTTGCAATTGATCATACTTATCATGATGAGGCTTCAATTCATTTTTTAAATAATCTAACTCGTTAACTAATAAATTATTAGCAGTATCTACTTTATTTAATCTCGATTTACAATCTTCAATTCTTTTCATAACAGCCTTAATAGAATCTTGATTTACTTCAATTTCTTTATTATATGAAGCACAATCCTCAATTATTTGACTACGGTTATAGTTTAATTTACTAAGTTTATTATTTTTTATTGTCAAATTATTATTTGATTCATTTAAAGCTTCTTCTATAACTAATAATCTTTCTTTTAGAGGACTATAGTCATCACTTTCATTATTAATGCCAAACCTATAAGCCAAATCTTTATTTAACTTACTGCCTCCTGTAATGGCACCACTTGCTTCTAATAATTCACCACCTAAGGTTACCAACCTAATATTTTGCTTAGATAACCTCGCTGAAGCTAAGTCGGAAAAAACCAAAGTATCTCCAAAAACATATCGAAAAACATCTGAATAGACTTCATCAAAAGTAATTAGATTAATAGCTTTATCAATAAAACCAATCTCCCTGTTATTTTCAAATCTTGAAACTGCATAATTCTTCTTTTGACTTTTAATTCTATTTAAAGGTAAAAAAGTTAATCTTCCCGCTTTTTTCTTTTTAAGGATTTCAATTGCTTTTGCGGCAATATGATCATTGTCAACAACAATTTGTCCGAGTCTATTTCCAGCAGCAATTTCTAATGCATATCTGTTTTTCTCACTGACCTCTCCAAGTTGAGCTACATAACCATGTATACCTTCTAAACCTGCTTCTAAGAGAATTCTTAAAGCATATGAACCTCTAGATTCGTTTAAAGCTTCCTTCCTGCTTTCGAATCTAGATAAATCCTTTTCAAGCATTAATTGCTCGTTGTTTAGCCTTGATTTAGTTTTAATTAATAAATCAATTTCATTTTTTAAAGAATTAATTTCTGAACTATTACTTGCCAAGTTTTTATTATTTATATCGAATTGCTCTTTTTTTCTTTGATTTCTCTCAAAAAGTTTCTGCTTTTCTAAATCTAAGGCATCGATCTGCGACAATATCTCGTCTTTTTGAATATTATTTTGAATTGTTTCTTCTTCAACTTTCCTTTTTTGTATTTCCAGAGGATTAATTTGATTTTTTATACTTTCAAGCTCAGCATTTAATTTGATACTTTGTTTTGAGAATTCTCCAGATTCTCCAGCCGCATCAGAAAGTTTTTTTCTAGATAATTTATGTTTTAAAGTGAGATCATCAATTTGCAAGTTCAATTGATTTAAAAGATTATCATCAAAATTTTCTTGTCTCATCCTTTCTAACTCGATATTCCTCTTGGAGATTGCAATTTCATCTCTCTGCTTTTGTAATTTAATACCTTCTTCTTTATTCAAGTTCGATATCCTATCATGTTCTCTCAAATTAGAATTAATACTTCCAATATCAGAATTCACCTTTATCAATTTATCCTCTCCTTTCTCCTTAAGCTGACTAACCAGTATTTTCAAAGCATCTTCTAAGACTAATAATTCTTTATTAATAGATTCTTTTTGTTTAGTAAATAATATTTTATTTTTTTCAATTTCACTTTCTTTTTTTTCTATAGATTCAACATGCTTAACTTGCTTATCAAAAATAAGAACTTTCTCTAATTCCATTATTTGAACTAGTTTTGCCTTTAACTCTTTATATCGCTTTGCTTTTTCGCATTCTTTTTCAAGCTTATTTTTACTAGATTGCAATTCATTTTCTAAAATTTCACATCTTTCTTGTCTTTCAAAAACGTCATTTAATTTTGCATTAGTTTGTTCTATTCTTGTATCAAAAAGTGCGACTCCCGCTAATTCATCAATAAGATTTCTCCTCTCCTTATTATTCATTGATACTATTCTTGTGACATCACCCTGCATAACAACATTGCTACCCTCAGGATCCACACTAATATCTCTTAATATTCTCTGTATTTGTTGCAAGGTACATTGTTTTCCATCAGAAGTATACGTAGAAGCATAAGAACCACCTGGCATAAGCCTTAATTTTCTAGAAACCACCCATTCTTTTTGTCCTTTATGAAGAGCAATTTCTTCTTCTTCTAGTTCCAAGGGCGAAAGGTCCTCTCTGGGAGACCAATCTTGAATATTAAATTTTACCGATACAGATGTTTCAGATGACTTGCCCTCTTTAACTTTAGAGTTATTTATTAGATCTGGTAATCTTTCTGCCCTCATCCCTCTACTATTAGCTAAACCTAAACAGAATAAAATTCCATCTAAAATATTACTTTTTCCAGAACCGTTAGGGCCTGTAACCACCGTAAAACCTTCTTCAAGAGGAATTTTTACACTTCCCCCAAAAGATTTAAAATTTTCAAACTCGACCTGATTGATATGTACCAATCTCAAGTCTCAATAGCTAAGTAAGAATAACTAATTTGCAAAAATTCTCAATAGAAATATTACGTTTATTTATAAATGAATATTAATAATTATTGCTCAATCTACAAAAATTACCTGAAATTTCAAACAAACCATTAAGAAGTTCACCATCTAAAAGGTATCGAAAACACTGAGAGTCCAATTCATCAGTAACATTTTTAAATATCCCATGATCAATTCTTTTTACAAAACCTCGATGTCCCGAAAGTTCATGTTCTATCCTTGATAGCCATACAAGTCTATGATTTGGCTGTTTAAAAATTTCTATAGAATCTTGATTTAATAAAGGTAGTTTTAAAAATTTCCAAGTTAAACAATCTATTCCATTTTCAACAAGAAAATCATAATGAATATCTAAAGAGTTAAAAGAATAAACTGTATGTTCAAGCAAAACCCATTTACTCATTATCTAGTTGATAAATAAATCGAATCTATTTTCAAAACAAAGTTTAGATAAAAATATATTGTCTTAAAGATGTTTCCTGTTATTTAATTACTTGCATCAGGAACAAATCTTAAAGCAATGAATAACAAACTTCCAGCTCCAGCAATAGCTGCAGCTACTAATCCAAAATCTGTAGGGATTGTGCGAGATGCAAAAATTAATGATGCAAATGTAATATCCATAATGAAATTTAAACTCATTTAATAAATTCAGTAATAGCTTAACAAAACCTTCTTACAGAACAGAGTAGATAAATAAAATGTAAATAAACTTTGATATGTTTTTATTCTATATAAATCGCACAATTCTTTAGATAAGGGTTCCAAATTAAGAAATAGGGTCTAATCTAAAAATAAATAATTTTAAATAATGGAGACTTACCATCCTCCCAAAGAAGTAGAAGAAAAAGAAGATAACTCTAAACTTCCTGAAAGAGAAGTTATCTTGGAAAAATGGTTAGTTGAAAAAATTGATAGTTTAATACCTTTAATAAAAGAAAAATGGCCTACAATTGCACAACAAACTCTTGAAGCAACAAAAGGAAGTATTGATGATTTAGTTGAAGTAATCGCGAGCCATAGTGGAACCTCAACAATTGGAATTAAAAACCAACTATTTGACATCATTGATTCAATACGAGAAAACAATTGGGAGATATCAGAAAAAATTGAACCTATAGAAAGTCAATTAGAAGAGTTATTAGAAGAACTTAACAATACTCTAAGACCAAAAATAGAAAGTCCAATAAGAAAAAAACCATTATTATCTATTGCTATTGCGGCTGGTATTGGTTTACTAATAGGAACTATCCTAAACAGTGGCAGAAAATAGTATGGAAAAGCAAAAAAATAAAAACTTTGCAAATACCGCTTCAAGAATTTCAGCTATCGCAAGTTCAGTGATGGATTTGCACGTGAAAATAGCCCTTCAAGAAGTAGATAGAGAAAAAAGAAGATTAATTAGTGGTGGAATATTTTTGGCAATTGGATTCACATTACTACTATTAGTACTAATTTGCATCCATATTATTTTTTATCTTTTTCTTGCAAAATACAATAACTGGAATATTGAATATAATGTATTACTGATAATATTTATCGATTTATTTCTCGCAGGCTTAAGTTTGAAGCTTGGAGGTAAACTAGCCAAAGGACCTTATCTTCCTCAAACATTAGAGGGTTTAGGCAAGACAACAAAGGCTGTTTTAGGGAAAAAATAAATTACCTTATTAGATATTTAATCCATCGACAATCTATCCCTCCATTGCTAACAGGAATTTTTAATGAAGATTTCATTTTCAAATATTTTGTTAGTTTTGGATTTCCACTTAGCAGCCAAAATTCCCAACCTGAAAAATAATTTTTTAAGAAGATTCCAATTTGTTCATATAAACAAATCAATTCATCTTTATCGCCCAATTTTTTGCCGTATGGAGGATTACATATAATGACCCCAGGTTTGCATTTTAATTGGAGTTCTAAAAAATTTTTATTTATAAGTTCAATATAATTTTCGAGTCCAGCCAATGATATGTTTACATTCGCCTGCTCAAAAACCTTTTTATCAATTTCGCAGCCTATTATTTTTGGTAATTTTTTATAATTTATAATTTTATTTTTTGCCTTATTTTTTTCTACGAGATAAATATCTTTCTTAAAGTCCAACCAATTCTCAAAAAGATATACTTGATCAATATTTATGGGAACTTCAAGAAATTGGTTAACTGCCTCAATTAAAAAAGTTCCTGAGCCGCACATAAAATCAATTAATGGAACTTTGCCATTCCATTGAGTCATATTTATCAATCCAGAAGCTAAATTTTCTTTTAATGGCGCATTTCCAACTGCTGGTCTATAGCCTCGTTTGTGTAGGCTCTCCACACTACTTTGAAGACTGATAATTGCTTTATTATTATTTAAATGAAGATGAATTACAAAATCAGGATTATCTAGAGAAATATTTGATCTTTTATTCCAGACTGCCTGTTGCAAATCCGTTATGGAATTTTTCACTTCAAGAGCGGTGAAATGCGTATGACTTAAAGAAGATGTTCTACCAGTTACTTGAACATTGAACGTTTTTTCAAAGTGCAACCAATTTAACCAATCAAATGAATCTCTAACACCGTCATATAAAGATTGCCTGTCGTAGCAATTAAAACTTGCAATTTCTCTATAAAATCGAAAAGCCAATCTAGAATAGAAATGAACTCTATAAAACGTTTCAAAATCACATTCAAAATTAATAAATCTTTTATGAGTATTAATATTCAAACCACCTAAATTTGAAATTTCTTCAGCTAAAGATTTCTCTAATCCCTCTGGAGCTGATGCAACTACATTCATATACGATAAAACTTAATAAAAAAAACTATTCAATACTCATTTTGCCTGTCAGAATATAAATGTCCAATTGGACTAGGTGATCTCAACCGATGTTTCGGACAGCGGTTCGATTCCGCTCAACTCCACTACTTGGGGTTGTAATGGTTTCGACGGGGCATAAGGAAGGTGACTGAAGCTGGCTCGGTTAGAGCAAAAACACAAACGCTAACAAAATCGTTAGTTTCTCCCGTCAAACAGCACCAGTTGCTGCTTGATCCTAAAGGAGATGGGGTTATATCAGCCTTATCAACCAAATGATACGCGGAGTCTGGAAGGACTCTACTTTTTTTAAATATCCAATAAGTTGTAATAGATAATTAATTAGTTTGTAAATATTGCTGCAATTACTTGTATGAAAAGTAATTGTTTTATTTTTATAAGTATAAATACTGAGAAGATAAGTTTTAAATTAATTTATCTTAATTAAAAACTCCAATCTTACAAAATGGAATCTATTAAAAAACTAAATGACTTAATAATCAATCTCAAACCTAAAGTTATTAGATTCACGGGCGAAAAATTTCCGACTGAACTATGGAATAGTGGTTACCAGATCAAAAAAAATAAGAAGATATCTACCTAAAATTTAATTAAATACTCGAAAAAGGATTTTTCGGCATTTTTTTTAAACAATTTTTTGAAACTTCCTGAAGTACATTAAATTCATTTTTATTTAAATTCCACTTGAATACATTCGATACATCTATAACCTGGGATTTTTTTCGCATTCCAACGAGTGGAATAGTTCCTTGATAACAACACCAATTAATTGCTACTTGAGCTTGGGAAACTGATCTTTGTTTCGCAATCTTTTGTAGACACCTCCGCAATTCATATGTTGGTTTTTTATAGTTTTCAAATAAAGCATTACGAATAAAACTTTTTTCTTTATTTTCTTCTTTATCTGGATCAATACAGAGTATTCCAAAGGACAAAGGACTATAAGCAAAGAAATCAATATTATTTTCTTCACAGATTTTTTTTACCTGATATTGTTTTTTTAAATCGGGAGCAAGCAAAGAAAACTGTATCTGAACGCTTTTTAACCTCTGATTTCTTTTTGCCAAGAAATTAATTAATTTCTTTAACCTTTGAGGACCTATATTTGATAAACCGATTTGAAAGTCAAAGCCTTTATCTTTTAAATCGCAAAGATTATTCAAAAGGCCTAATTCCTGCCAAGGATTATATTTTGCTGTTGACCAATGTAGTTGCACTATATCTAATTTGTTATTAAGTCTTTCTAAACTTTTCAAAAAAGGTTTATTCAATCCTCTTTCGCCGATTCTCCAGGGATACGGTGCAAGTTTGGTTGCCACTTGAATTCTTTCCTTTTTTGCAGAAGGAGTATTTAGTAAAAATTTACCTATCAATAATTCACTTCTACCCTGAAGATTCCCAGTGCCGTACG
This sequence comes from Prochlorococcus sp. AG-347-I21, assembly GCA_003279055.1. Classification (GTDB taxonomy): domain Bacteria; phylum Cyanobacteriota; class Cyanobacteriia; order PCC-6307; family Cyanobiaceae; genus Prochlorococcus_A. The sequence goes on from QCBP01000001.1 coordinate 62,043, forward strand.
AATCTGCAGTATCAATTAAATCAAAACCTCTTAGTAACGCTTCATTATATGTCTCACGTAAATCATCGTCATTTGTAGATTTGTAATTCCAAAAAAGCTTATTTCCCCAAGACCAAGTACCTAATCCAATTCGTTTCTTCATTAGCCTATTTAAATAAAGAACTTTATAAGGTTATCTAAAAATATTAACTTCTTTAAAATATTTCAAAAAATAAGTTTTAAAGCATTAAAAATCAATTTCTCTTGACATTAAGAAATTATTCTCCAAAGTAGGAGAAATAAAACTAAAAAATTGTTCATTACCGTTTGCGGACAAAAGGGGGGAGTGGCCAAGACCTGCACAAGCATTCACCTTGCTAGTGTTTGGCATTCTGAAGGTAGAAAAGTTTGCATAGTTGATGCTGACAAGAATAGATCTGCATTAGCATACTCATCAAGAGGTAATCTTCCATTTCCAGTTTTTCCAGTCAGTTCGGCTGCTAAAGCATCAAGATCATCAGAAATCGTAATAACAGATGGACAGGCTAGCAGCGATCAAGAAGAACTTAAACACTTAGCGTATGGTTCAGATTTAGTTATCTTACCTACAACTGCAAAAGCAAGATCAGTAGAATTAACTGTTGAACTAGCTAATTTATTAAAGAACTTAAAAGTTAACCATGCAGTAGTAATAGTAAAAGTTGATTTTAGACAGCAAAAAGCAGCGCAACAAGCCAAAGCAGCTCTAGAAAATTTTGGTTTATATGTTTTTGATACATTTATACCCTTACTCTCAGCGTTTGATAAAGCAGAAGCCTCGGGCAATGCTGTCTTTGAAGCTGTAGACGATTTAGGTAGATCAGATCCTCGTCGAATGACGGGCTGGTCTGCTTATTGTTCAATTGCCTCACAAATTCCATGCCTGATTTCGAAGCCCTCATCCGACACCAACAACTTAAACAACCAACAACCAATCAGCGCTTAAAAGTAGTTAATTCTTCTGATTTTGAAGAAGAAAAAAACGAAGAAAAAATAATTACAAAATCAGGATTTTTAGTTAATTTTTTTGGAGGTTTTATAGGTTCTGTAATTGGAACTTTAACAATACTTTTTCTTTACATAAATGAATATCTACCAGTAGATTTACTAAAAATTAAGTAGTGTACTCGCTATTTATTTCAACATACTTTTTAGAAAGATCGCACCCCCAAGCTTTACCTTTAGATTCGCCAGAATTTAAATTAATCATAATTTTAACAATATCATCAACTAAATATCTACCTTTCATTCTGGACTTAATATAGTCTGTGACTTTTTGTGGATCATATTTACTTAAGTTACCCTTTTCCAAAATCTGATAATTACCTATATACAAATCAACGTCATTAAAATTGAATTGAACTCCAGAATTACCTGCAGCAGAAATGATTCTTCCCCAATTCGGATCACAACCATGTATCGCAGTTTTTACCAAAGCTGAATTACAGATAGATTTTGCAAGCATTATTGCATCATCATTATTTTTTGCTCCTTGAACCAAAACTTCTAACAAACAATTTGCGCCCTCTCCATCTCTGGCAATATTTTTTGCCAAGTTTTGACATACAGTATCAATCCCTTCTTGGATAAGTGGGAAAAAACTTTTTTCAATTTTCTCTCCTGCATTTATTCCAACAAAGGAATCATTTGTACTTGTCTCTCCATCAACTGATATTGCATTAAAAGATTTTTTAACCGCAATAGCAATCATTTTGTCCCATTCCTTTTTTTGAATACTGGCATCACATGTGATGAAAGCAAGCATTGTAGCCATATTGGGGTAAATCATTCCTGAACCTTTTGCAAATCCTGCTATTTTTATTTTTCTGCCTTGAATAATCGTCTCTATTAAAACTTTTTTCAAAGTCAAATCAGTTGTTAAAATTGCTTCTGCTGCATTTTGAAAATTATTAACTTTTAAATCACTAACTAAATTAGGTAAATTTTTTACTAAATCATTTATTTTTATAGGCACACCAATTACACCAGTTGAGCACATTAAAACTTCTTCTTCTTTTATTCCTAAAAGTTCGGCAATCTTTGCTGTAGCAATTTGAAAATGTTGCAGTCCAAGTTTTCCTGTGCATGCATTTGCTTGACCAGAATTAATTAGTATTGCTCTTACAAAACCCGAAGCTCTTTTAATTCTTTCCTCACAAATATCAACACATGAAGCACGAACTATTGATTGGGTAAACATCCCACTAAAAATACTGCCTTTTGGAGCGAGTATTAGTGCTAAATCTTTTTTATTAGAAGCTTTTAATCCAGCAGATATCCCGGCAAAAAGAAACCCCTTGGGTGTTACCTTACTGTCATCAACAAACGACCAATTGGAATCTAACTGGCTCACACTTTTTGGTATTTTAATTCATACTAACTACTCTTTAATACTAAAGAAACAGGTAATTAGATTATTATTAATTATATGGATATTCTTCAAAAATCAAAAAACAACCAAAGAAGAATTGGTTTAACAGGAGGTATTGCCAGTGGAAAAACAACCATCACTAATTACATTAAAAAACATAAAAACATTCCAATTTTAGATGCAGATGATTTATCAAGAGAATTAATAAAACCAAACACATATGGATATAAGAAAATTTTAGATTATTTTGGAAATAAAATTATTGATAATAAAAACAATTCAGAAAGGGCAATAAACAGAAAACTTTTAAGAAAAATTATTTTTGAACATTCAGAAAGTAAAGAATGGATTGAAAAACTACTTCACCCATTAATTAAAGAAAAAATGATAGAAGAATGCAGACATTACAAAAATACGCAAACTTTAGTATTGGTTATTCCGTTATTATTTGAAGCAAAATTTGAAGATATTTGCACTGAAATATGGTTAGTTAAATGTCCTAGAGAAACACAAAAAAAAAGACTTATGAAACGAGATAAAATAAGCGCAAAAGAAGCATATGAATCAATAAACCTTCAATTAAGTTTTGAAGAAAGAAGAAAATTTTCAGACATTATTTTAGATAATTCAGATGATCAAAATAAATGGATCAAGACAATAAAAGAGCTTCTTTGAAGCTTTAGCTAGTCAATTTTTCTGCAAGAAGTTTATTCGCAAGTTTAGGGTCAGCTTTACCTTTTGTTCTTTTCATTAGTTGACCAACAAAAAAACCAAGTAATTTAGTTTTACCATTTCTAAATGCTTGAACTTCATCTGGATGTTCAGTTATAAGTTCATCAATTATTGGCAAAATACTTGAAGAATCAGATATCATGGCTAATCCTTTTTCTTCAACTAATTTTTTCGGAGAAATATTTTTTTGAATTAGTTCAGGTAAAATTTCCTTTGCAATTTTTCCACTTATAGTTTTATTTGAGATCATATTAATCATTTCAGCAAGATTTTCAGGACTAAGTTTTAAGTCACTAAAACTAAGTTTATTTGCTTTTAAATAACCCATAATTTCACTTGTTACCCAATTTGAAGCTAGTTTGACCTCAGCACCATTAGCTACTGTTTCTTCAAAAAAGTTAGCCATATTAATTTCATCAGAAATTACCCTTGCATCATATGCAGATAACCCAAATTCACTTACGTATTTATTTCTTTTCTTTGAAGGTAATTCTGGAAGTTCTTTTAACCATATTTCTTTTTGGGCTTTTGTTATTTCAATTGGTCCTAAATCAGGATCAGGAAAATATCTATAGTCACTGCTGCCTTCTTTCATTCTCATGCTTTTTGTTAGTTGCTTAGCTTCATCCCATAACCTTGTTTCTTGGAAAATTTTTCCTCCATTTTCATAAACTTCTATTTGTCTTGCTATTTCATAATCACAAGCCTTTTGAATTGCAGAAAATGAATTCATATTTTTTATTTCCACTTTGGTACCAAAAGGAGCATTAGGTCCTTTTCTAACTGAAATATTGACATCACATCTCAATGAGCCCTCTTGCATATTTCCATCTGATACGCCTAAATATCTAACTGTTCTTCTGATCTCTGAAGCATATTCAGATGCCTCTTTACCTGATCTTATATCTGGTTTACTTACAATCTCGCAAAGTGCTATTCCCGCACGATTGTAATCAACTAAAGAATATTTAGAACCAGCTAATCTATCACTACCTGAATGGACTAGTTTTCCTGCATCTTCTTCCATATGTAACCTTTCTATACCAATTTTTTTGATATAAGGTTCTTTGTTCTTTTCAATTATTTCAACCTCTAACCAGCCATTTTCAGCTAGTGGCTCGTCAAATTGTGAAATCTGATAATTTTTAGGCAGATCAGGATAAAAATATTGTTTTCTATCAAATTTACAATGTTCTGCAACATTTAAATTTAATGCTAAAGAAGTTTTTACAGCATACTCAAGAACAGTCTCATTCAAAACTGGAAGAGTTCCTGGTAAACCACAAACTATAGGATCTATATGCGTATTAGGTGCATCACCAAAAGCTGTTGAAGCAGATGTGAATATTTTACTTTTCGTATTAAGCTGTACATGAGTTTCCAAACCAATAACAGCTTCCCAAGATTCCAAATTGTTCATTTTTAAAAGTCTCTTTATTAATTTTATTGGATATAAAGGAAAAGAGGACCAAAACACAAATAAAAATATTAATTTTTAAATGACACAAGAATCAAAAAATTCAATATTAATAATTGGCGGTGGACTTATAGGTCTATCTGTTGCTTATGCATTTTCTAGAAATAACTTCAAAGTTTTAGTTTTAAGCAAAAACAGAAATGAATCAGCTGGGTTTGTTGCCGCAGGAATGTTAGCTACTCATGCGGAAGGGCTTGAAGATGAATTACTAAAATTTGGCCAGAAAAGTCAAAGTCTAATTCCAAAGTGGATAAAAAATATTGAACAAGATAGTAATATTAAATGCGGATTAAGAAAATGTGGCATAGTAGTTCCTTTTAAAAATAAAGAAGATCTTGAAGATTTTCCCACTTATAAATACGGAAAATATTTAAATCACAAAGATCTTCAAACAGAAATTAATGGAGTGCATTCTATTTGGAAGCATGGTTTACTTTTTGAACAAGATGGACAAATTGATAACCGAAGAAGACTGATGCGTGCTCTTGAGAGAGCATGCTCCTTGCATGGAGTTGAATTTCAAGAAGGATCAGAATTAAAAGATTTGATATTAGAAAAAAACAAACTTACTGGTGCAAAAGTTTTATCTGCTACTGGGGAACTAAAAAAAATTACCTGCGAAAAAGCAATTATATGCAGTGGTGCTTGGAGTAAAAAAATTTTTAATCAGATTCCTGTCTTTCCTGTCAAGGGACAAATGCTATCAATACAAGGTCCAACAAATTTCTTGAAAAGAGTTATTTTTGGTCCAAAAACTTATCTAGTGCCTCGTGATGATGGACTTATTGTCGTTGGAGCAACAGTTGAAAAAGATTCAAAATTTAATCAGGGTAATACGCCTAATGGAATTAAAGAACTGCAAGAAGGTATTTGCTCCTTATTACCAGAAGCTATTAATTGGCCACAAATGGAACATTGGTGGGGGTTTAGACCTTGCACACCAGACTTTAAACCAATAATTGGAAAATCAAAAATTGAAAACGTTTTTATAGCTACAGGACATTACAGAAATGGAGTTTTATTTTCTGCAATAACAAGTGATCTTGTTTTGAAAATAGTGCAAAATAAAAGTCTCAAAGGAATAGAAAAAAGCTTTTTAGAAAAATTTAGTTTAGATAGATTTGAGATTTAAATTTTAATTTTCAGATCGCCATTTCGAATCAGAAGTTTCCCACTCACATAATTCCTCATCGTTAAACCATAGATTAATTTCAAATTTTGCAGTGTCTTCTCCATCAGAACCATGAATAATATTCCTCCCAATATCAATAGCTAAATCACCTCTAATTGTTCCAGGCTCTGCTTCAAGGGGTTTTGTTGTACCTATTAGTTTTCTAGCACTCAAAATAACTCCTTCTCCTTCCCAAACCATCGCTACAACAGGACCACTTGAAATAAAGTCTACTAAATCCCCAAAAAAGGGTCTTTCTCTATGTACTCCATAATGATTTTGAGCAAGATCTTTTGAGGGGATTAATTGCTTTAATCCAACCAATTTAAATCCTTTTTTTTCAAATCTGCCAATAATCTCAGCAACATATCCTCTTTGAACGCCATCTGGTTTAATTGCAATAAAGGTTCTCTCTTTGGTCATTTAGTTAATAATCACTCTATGTATATTCAACTTTTGGGTGGTAACTTGGCAAGTAATCATTAAAATAAAAGATATTGTTTTGATTTATTTTCAAAAACATTTATTAATCACTAAGAGATAAATTGACCAATTTTGAGCCGAAAAAATTAAAAAATATTTGGACTATTGAAAAAAGTATTTCGACTTACAATATAGACAAATGGGGAGATAAATATTTTTCTATAAATTCCAAAGGAAATATATCAGTAACTAAAGATATAAAATCTGAAAATAGAATTGATCTTTTCAAGCTTGTCAAAGAACTTAAAAGTAGAGAAATCAATCCTCCATTAATCATAAGATTTAACGATATCTTAAAAGATCGAATAAATGCAATACATGATGCTTTTTCAAAAGCAATAAAAACCTACAAATATGAGAATATCTATCAAGGCGTTTTTCCTGTCAAATGTAATCAACAAAAAAATGTATTAGAAAAGATAATAGAGTTTGGAAGTCAATGGAATTTTGGTTTAGAAGTAGGAAGTAAATCAGAACTATTAATTGGCCTTGCACTTCTTGAAAACCAAAATTCATTATTAATATGCAACGGATATAAAGATAAAAAATATATTGAGATTGCAACTTTGGCCAGAAAACTCGGCAAAAATCCAATAGTAGTTATTGAACAACGTGATGAGGTAAAAAGAATTATTCAAACAGTTCAAGAACTTAACGCGACTCCATTGATAGGAATTAGAGCAAAGTTATCAAGTAAAAGTAGTGGTAGGTGGGGTAAATCTATTGGAGATAATTCCAAATTTGGATTATCAATCCCAGAAATTATGTCAACAATAAAAGAACTTAAAGATGCAAATCTTATCAACGAAATGAAATTGCTCCATTTTCATATAGGAAGTCAAATAAGTGATATTGCTGTGATCAAAGACGCATTACAAGAAGCGAGTCAAATATATGTTGAGCTTTGTAAACTAGGTGCCCCAATGCAATATATCGACGTAGGGGGAGGATTAGGAATTGATTTTGATGGAACTAAAACCTCCTCAAACACCTCTACTAATTATTCTCTTCAAAATTACGCTAACGATGTAATTGCAACCATTAAAGATTCATGTGAATTAAATAATATCAAGCATCCAACCGTAATCTCAGAAAGTGGAAGAGCAATAATTAGTCATTGTTCAGTTTTAATTTTTAATGTCTTAGGAACTAGCCAAGTCAGTTCCAAACTAAAAAGTTTTGATAACAAAGATCAACAATTAATCATTTCAAATTTACTTGAAACTTTCTATGAATTAAAAAAACTTAAAAATAAAAAAATAAATTTATCTCAAATAATTGAACTATGGAATGATGCAAAAAAGTTTAAAGAAGATTGCTTAGTTGCCTTTAGATTAGGATTTTTAACTTTAGCAGAACGAGCTTATGCAGAAGAACTTACCTGGGCTTGCGCAAAAGAAATTTCTAATAACCTGAATAATGATGAAATCAATCACCCTGATTTATCTGAAATTACAGAAACTCTTGCTTCAACTTATTATGCAAATATATCTATCTTTAAATCTATTCCTGATAGCTGGGCAATCAATCAGATTTTTCCAATAGTACCAATACATAGGCATTTAGAAGAGCCTTTCTGCAAAGGCAACTTTGCAGATTTAACTTGTGATTCAGATGGGAAACTAAACAATTTTATTGATAATGGAAAAATTAAATCATTACTAAATTTACATAAGCCAGAAAAAGATAAAGATTATCTAATTGGAATTTTTATGACTGGAGCCTATCAAGAAGCATTAGGAAACTTGCACAATTTATTTGGGAATACAAATGTTGTTCATATAGATATAAATCAAGATAATACATATAAAATCAAAAATATTATTAAAGAGAACAGTAAATCTGAAATTTTACAATTATTGGATTATAGTCCAGCTGCTTTGGTTGAATCTATAAGGATTAATACTGAATCAGCAATTGATCAAAAAAAATTAACTATTGCAGAGGCAAGGAAATTAATTGATCAAATCGAGATGAGTCTCAGAAAAAGTAGTTATTTATCAGAATAACTTTCTAATGTTTTTTGCAAATTATTTTTAGCATAATCCAAAGCAAAGCTTAACTTATCAATATCTTTAGCACCTGCTTGAGCAAAGTTAGGCTTCCCTCCTCCTCCACCCGAACAAATTCTTGCAATCTCATTAATTAATTTACCTGCATGCAATCCTATCTTTACCGAATCATCACCTAAAGAAACTACAAATAACAACTTTTTGTTTTCTGGATTTGGTATTCCCCCAAGAATCACTATTGCTTTATTTCCTAAATGAGAAGTTAAATTAAGTGCTGCAGATTGCAAAGAATTTCCATCTAAGCCATCAATCTGATTTACTAAAATTGAAAAAGAATTCACTATTTCTGCGGATGATTTTAAAGAAGAGTATTTAAAATATGCAATTTCATCTTTCATTTTTTGTATTTCTTTATTCTTATTGATAAGTTCTGCTTGCAAATGATTAACCCTTTCAAAAAGTTGATTAGGATTTGCTTTTAACAAATCACTTAGTTGATTTACTAAAGCATTTCTATCACTAAAATAGTCGAATGCTGATTGGCCAGATAATGCTTCTATTCTTCTTACTCCGGCTGATATTCCTTCCTCACTGATTATTTTGAAAGAACCTAATTCGGATGTAGTTTTAACATGCGTGCCACCACAAAGTTCCATAGAAACTCCTGGTACATTAACAACGCGCACTTCATCATCATATTTTTCTCCAAACATAGCCACTGCTCCCTTTGCAAGAGCCTCACTCTTAGACATATTTTTTATTTCTAAGATATGATTTTCCATAATCCAAGAGTTAACTAGCATCTCAATCTTAGAAATTTGATCTTTAGAAATAGGATTAGAAGAATTAAAGTCAAATCTTAATTTATTAAATGCTACTAATGAACCTTTTTGTCCAACACTTTCATCAACAATTGATTTGAGTGCAGATTGCAATAAATGGGTAGCTGTATGATTTGCAGCAGCCTTAGCTCTATTAGAAGATTTAACATCAGTCTGAACTTTTTGTCCAATAGTTAATATTCCGTTTTTGATCATTCCATAATGTAAAAAGACATTTTTCTTGCGAATAACATTATCAACTAAAACCTCTACATTTTTTGAAAATATCGTACCAACATCACCAACTTGACCGCCAGATTCTGCATAAAAAGTTGTCTGATCAAGAACAATTAAAACTTTCTGACCTTCACTTGCTTGCTTCACTAATTTTGAATCCAAGAATATTCCCTTTATTTCAGCTTCCGAAACAAGAGAATCATAACCATTAAAAACAGTTTTGTTAAAAAGATCTATTTCTCGCTCTAATGATCCCTCTAATGTCAAATCAATATTACTTGAAGCAGCTTTCGCTCTCTCTTTTTGTGCATTCATTTCTTCTTCAAAACCCTTTACATCTACACTGATACTATTCTCTTCAGCAATTTCTACAGTAAGTTCTAAAGGAAATCCATAAGTATCATAAAGTTCAAAAGCTTTAAAACCAGAAATTAATTTCTGGCCTGAAGAAATTAACTCATCTAGCAATTTCTCTCCCCTTTCAAGAGTTTCCCTAAACCTTACTTCTTCAATTTTTATCTCATTCAAAATTAAATCATTATTATTTTTTAGATCAGGATAATTTTTTTGCATTAAATTGATACCGACAGTAGCAATATGAGGTAAAAATTCATTTGTTATGCCTAATAATCTCCCATGTCTGACCATTCTTCTAATAAGCCTTCTTAATATATAGCCCCTGCCGAGATTACTTGCTGCTACTCCATCAGAAATTAAATGAATAACAGCTCTTGTATGATCTCCAATAATTTTTAAAGAAATTTTGTTTTTATCATTTGAAGAAAAATAATCAATATTTGCAATCTCACAAGTTTTTTGAATGATAGGAAAAATTAAATCTGTCTCATAATTATTTTGCTTTTTTTGCAGTATTTGAGCCATCCTTTCAAGGCCCATTCCTGTATCAATATTTTTAAATTTTAAATCTGTCAATTTTCCATTAGAGTCTCGATTATATTGCATAAAAACAAGATTATAAAATTCAATAAAACGATCTCCATCTTCTAAATCAATATCCTGCAGACCTTTTTCAGGATAAAAATCATAATAAAGTTCTGAACAAGGTCCGCATGGACCTGTTTTTCCAGAAGACCAAAAATTATCTTTTTCACCTAATTTAACTATCCTATCTGGGTGAATACCAATTTCATCTCTCCAAATATTTGCAGACTCTCCATCTTCGTGAAAGACACTCACAATTATATTTTCAGAAGAAAGTTGATAAATATTAGTAACTAATTCCCAAGCCCACTGAATAGCCTCTCGTTTAAAATAATCTCCGAAAGAAAAATTACCAAGCATTTCAAAAAAAGTATGGTGTCTAGCTGTGACTCCAACGTTTTCTATATCATTTGTTCTGATGCACTTTTGGCTAGATGTAGCCCTTTTTGAGGGTCTTTCTTTTAAACCTAAAAAAACTGGTTTAAAAGGTAGCATTCCAGCAATTGTGAGCATAACCGTAGGGTCATCTGGAATTAAAGATGCACTTGGAATGATTTTATGTAATTTTTCACTGTAAAATTTTAAAAAAGCATTTCTTATCTCATCTCCAGTAACTATTTTTTTAATTAGTTGAGATGTCATTTATCCAGAATAAGAAGATTAAAAATTAAAGAAAAGCGTAATTTCGGTTATTTCGCAAAAATAATCACGCGGATTTATATTCTACATAACTAAAGTTATTTTATAACGCGATTTGTCCTATGCTAGCCTCTGCCCAGACAAGTAATTCTAAATTGGCACAAATAAACAACAAGTTAACAGTTCAATCTCAATACTTCGCCGATGATTCTTGCGCCATAAGATCTCTGGATTGGGATCGCAGTAGATTTGATATTGAATTTGGTTTAAGAAATGGGACTACTTACAATAGTTTTATTGTTAAAGGAGAAAAACTAGCAATAATTGATACTAGTCACGCAAAATTCGAAGAATTATGGTTTGAAGAATTATTAAAAGAGGTAAATCCACAAGAAGTGGATTATCTAATTACAAGCCATACAGAGCCTGATCATTCTGGTTTAATAGGTAATCTTCTAGAATTAAACAAAAATATCACAGTAGTAGGATCAAAATTAGCCCTTAAGTTTATTGAAGACCAAATACATGTTCCCTTTAAGCGACTAGAAGTTAAAAGTGGAGAGTTTTTAAATCTCGGAATTAATCCTAGTAGCGGTTTAGAACATAATATTGAATTTATAAGCGCACCAAATTTACATTGGCCAGATACAATTTTTTCATATGACCACAGCACTCATGTTCTCTACACATGCGATGCATTTGGACTCCATTATTGTTCTGATGAATTTTATGACACTGATCAAAAAGAAATATATGATGATTTTCGTTTTTATTACGATTGCCTAATGGGTCCAAACGCTAGAAGCGTTCTGCAGGCAATTAAAAGAATAGATAAGCTACCTGAATTAAAAACAATAGCTGTAGGTCATGGGCCTTTGCTTCATAATCAAGTTAATTTTTGGAAAGGAAAATATCAAGAATGGAGTAGCAATAAAAGCAAAGGTAATGATTTTGTAGCAGTCTGCTATATCAGCGACTATGGTTATTGTGATCGACTAAGTCAAGCGATATCTCATGGAATAAGCAAAGCAGATGCTCAGGTTCAGTTAATTGATTTAAGATCTTCTGACCCCCAAGAATTAACAAGTTTAATTTCAGAGTCAAAAGCAGTAGTCATCCCCACATGGCCAGTAGATTCAGATAATGAATTAAAAGAATCTCTTGGTACTTTATTTGCAGCACTAAAATCAAAACAATTTACAGCTGTCTATGATGCATTTGGTGGGAATGATGAACCAATAGATTCTTTAGCAAATAAGTTAAGAGAACTTGGTCAAAAAGAAGCTTTCTCTCCTTTAAGAGTTAAAAAAATTCCAGATCCCATTGTTTATCAACAATTCGAAGAAGCTGGAACTGACTTGGGTCAATTGATCAATAAAAAGAAGAATATTGCCTCTATGAAGAGCCTTGATTCAAATTTAGATAAAGCTTTAGGAAGATTAAGTGGAGGATTATATGTAGTTACAGCTAGCCAAGGGGAAGGTTCGACATTTAGACAAAGTGCAATGGTTGCAAGTTGGGTTAGTCAAGCAAGCTTTTCTCCACCAGGTATTACAGTTGCAGTTGCAAAAGATAGAGCCATTGAATCATATATGCAAGTTGGGGAAGGTTTTGTTGTGAATATCTTGAGAGAAGATAACTATCAAAAAATGTTCAGACATTTTTTAAAGAGATTTGCTCCTGGAGCTGATAGATTTGCAGATGTTGATGTAATTAGCAACATCGCTGAAGGAGGACCAGTTCTCTCAGATTCACTCGCCTTCTTAGATTGTAAAGTTAGTTCCAGACTAGAGACTCCAGACCATTGGATAATTTATGGAATTGTTGAAAATGGTAATGTTTCTGATTTATCATGTAAGACAGCAGTTCATCACAGAAAAGTTGCTAATCACTATTAGATCTTACTTTTGACGACTACACTGTAAAAACGTAGTTATAGCAACGATAACATAAGTCATAATCATAGTTGAAAATGAGTTGAAAAAATGTTATACTGGTCATAACCAGAGGGTTATTTTTTGTTTTCAGTTGAAAATTAGTTGAATTCCGATCCCCTCATCTATGCACTGGTTGAGATTCACGTAGCTAGTCCAACCATAACCAGTACAAGCACACGCATCCTGATGGTTAACTGCATACCCAAGCACTTGGTTAAGTAGTTGCCTGATTCTAGAAATGACACCACCTGACATCAAAGACATTGAAGCAATTACCAAGTTGGTAGATAAAGATGGATATGATCCAGAAGACTTGGTTGCGGTATTACATGCACTCAATGCCATTAAGAGAAACAACAAGAAGAAGGAAGAAGAAGAGGCAAAGCAAGAGAACAAGATATTTCTAGACAAAGAGTTCGTCTATGAAACAAGAGAAGATGTCTATATCTACAGAGACAATAGAACTAAGAAGAAGGGATACTACATCAGGATCTATGACGCTAAGAAGAGGTCACACTGGTCTAAGTCGCTAAAGACAACTAACCGTCTGCAAGCAATGACTTTGGCAGAACAGATCTATGCAGAACGTAAAGGACGGATGGCAATAGGTGTTCGTCCAGTGTCAATCACAGCAAAGGATTTAGTGAAGTTATACCAACAGGAACGTCGTAAGGAATTGACTAACATTCCACATCAAGGCATCACACCTAAGTCGCTAGACAAGTTATGCAGTGACATCAAGCATTGGGAGAAATACATCAGTGCGAAAGGTTACACCAACACTAATTTGGAAGACATCCCAAGAGAACTAGGTCAGCAGTTTGGACTATGGATTAAAGAACAGAAGAAGGCAAACGGTAAGGATAAACAAGCTAGAAACAACTACACCATTAACCAGACTATTGCTGCAGTTAAGAAGATGTATAGGACAGTTGGCATAGACCAGAACTACATCACACTGGCAGAGTTGCCTAACTTCAAGTATCTGAAAGTTAATCGTGAGAACAAACCATCAAGAGACGTTTTAACAAGAGATGAATTCACTGCAGTTTCCAAGTGGATCCAATACCACTACTGCAATGAGAAAGGTATTGATGAGAATGAGTTAATCAAGCGTAGGGTCTATGGACTTGTCTTTACCATGCATCATTACATGGGTTGTCGTCCTAAAGAAATGTTGGCAATGAAGTGGAGTGACATCAGCATCAACCGTAATGACGACAAGAGAGGTAAGGAGGTCAATCGTCTTATCCATATACCTGCAGAGAACTCAAAGACTGGACGCAGTAGAGACATCATTTCACCGATTGCACCACAGTTAGCAAGACTAGTGAAGTGGTATAGAAAATTAGGGTTTGAAGTAAACGAAAAGAGTGACCAATTTGTATTTCCAAGACTGACACTATCAAGTCTTAATAAAAACATACCAACGTCAGATGTTGCATGGAGCAAGAGACTTAAGAAGGTGATAGAAGGTGCAGATAAAGACGGTTTCATAGAACTCAATGGACGTGTCATCACAAACTATTCAGCAAGACACCACCATATAACTGAAGCAATCATGAGAGGAGTTGATATCTATGACATTTCACTAAACTGTGGAACCGATATCAACTACATTCAAAAGACCTACTCTCATGTAACTGTTCAGATGAGGTCTAAGGACATCACTAAAGGATTAGGTGTTCATAGACTATATGAACCAATCACTGAGTAGCTACAAACTACACAAGCACTTGGTTAAGTAGTTGCCTGATTCAAATCCACACACAGCCTAAAGTCACCCAACCAATGATCAAGATCTCTATTCAATACATGAATGATCAACAACGTTGGTTGCATTATCAGATCAAACATAATGAAGCAGATGCCTATAGAACAGCAAAGGGTAGAGCAGTTAGAACAAAGAAACGACACCGCCTAATTGACAGCAGTGGAAGACTACTAGATTTAATTGAACCTTAAGAACGTCAACTATGAACTCATCCATGTTCATGGTTTTATGTACTGATCTACTTAACCTGACTTGAGGATGAGTGCTTGCAAGAATCAGTTGGATGAGTAACCACAAGCTATGCAACACACTACCAATACACAAAGTGATATTCATTGCTACGACTTAAATAATGTCTATTTAAAGGGGTTGCTGTCACCATCTAAGGGTGCAGTGCATTAGCAAAACTACACAGAAGCATAAATGTAAATACAAACAATATAAATAACTTTTGCTATTGAAGATTGAGTGAATTACGGTGACCGTGTGGTGACATCTAGAAGGGTTCATCTCATAGGTAGTAGGGGATTGCTGTAGGTAAAAATAAAACTTATCTCAATCAGATATGTGCGGAGCATCCGCACGAAGTCCGCAGGACTTCCGCATTGATATCAACTCAAAATAAACCACACAGCTACAACTTACAGAACCAGATATATGTATCTAACCGATAGTGATGCCTACTTAAAAACAGTAGAAGAGAATAGTCACATCAATACAATGAAACGTCTTATTACAAGTCGTGCATTGAGTTGGAAACCAAAGTATTTTGTCACTTGCTTCTATGGACGCAGTACAGATGGAGGTTACCTAACACCTGATGCTTACAGAAAAAGATTTGATAGAGGACAGGTTAAGAACACTCATGGATTCATACGAGGACACATCCATAAATGCTTTGGTCAAGTGCCTATGTTTTGGACTATAGAGAGACATGAAGATAGGCATCATCCACTGTGGGGTGACATGAAAGGTGCATTTCATAGTCACCTCTATCTTGGAGAGATAGATGAACTAGCTATTGATCACCCAACCAATTATTTGAAGGCACTGTATTTCAAGAGGGATTACTTTGGAGCGACAATAAATAGCAATAGGACAAATGGCGACAATCTCAAGTTACTCCTATTAGATACATGCCTTAGACAGTCCAAGTGGATAGGATTATATCCCTCTTCACTAGACATTCAAATCATCAACTCTGCTGAAGAGTTGAGGACTTTGCACTATGGACTAAAGCAAGTAAAACAAGAGGATGACTTGAACAATGTGATTGATTGGGATCGCTCAGATTTAAAAAAACAGACTAAGGAGTAGAACACATGAAGACATCAACTAGAAGTTTTTGTTGGTCAAAGTCAAGAAGGAATGCAGATGCTTTTGAGTTAGTAGATGACTTAGCAGAGACACTTAATCTCACTAAGGCAGACACTCTAAGTTATGTGGTTCGTAACTACACAGTCTTGAAGAATAAAGAGAGATTAAGAGAGATGCAAGAACTAGGTTTAGGCAATTGAGCCAGTACCAACTCAACCAACCTCAAGGTCAACTGAATACCAAAGCACTTGGTTATACCACTCACGTGATTCACACACACACTTAAGCAATGTCATCATCACTTGATCACAACACTAAGCAAAGAATTGCAAAGGCGTTGAAACAATTACCTTACAAGCAAAGCGAGAAAGACTTTATCAACACTGCAATTGATAAGCATCTGGAGGAACTCTACAAGTCACGGGATCTTAAGCAAAGAGTTTAGTCATATTAAAAACGAAAGATACTATAAACCTACAAAGGTTTCATGGACACCTCGCATTTGAAAACGCACTTTCAATTACAGTTGTTTTTAAAAAATTTTCAGCTGGTATGAACTCAAGCAAGGTTGTGCAATTTTTACACATGCTCATACAATGAGTGTGATTCATGTACATACCCACGCAACCTATGGAATTAGTAGATATCCCAGTTGCAGACATCAAGGTATTAAACAGACTTAGGAAAACTGATCCTCATAAGATTGGAGAATTAGCAGAGAGCATAAGAGATATAAATTTACTGCATCCTATTGCAGTTGCAGAGAAAGACGATCACTATGTCCTACTCTCAGGCGAGCATAGGTTATCTGCATTCAAGCTTCTAGAGAGACCAACCATCCCATGTGTTGTTCGTGAGAATAACCCACTCATCAATCAACTAGTGGAGGTGTCTGAAAACTTATGTTCAAACAGATTGAACGCTATAGAAGAAAGCAATGCCATTGTAATGAGAGAGCAGATATTAATTAAATTAGGAAGGAAGGCAGTAGTAGGAAGTAACCAATACACAGAAGGCAAAATCACTAACGCTGAACTTAGTAATCAACTAGGGATTAGTCGTCGTGTTTATCAATATAAGAAGCAAGTAGCAAACATCAATCCAAAGGTGCAGGCAATGTTAGGCGAGACAAAGTTTGCTAACAGCATGATGGACATGGTGAAGTTATCCAAGCAAACTGTTGCAGTCCAGAAGGCAGTCGCTCAGATTCTAGTAGCTAGTCCAACCACAACCTTTAAACAAGCATTCATCACAGCAAAATTGAGATTGATACCTGATGCTTGGAGTGAGGAGAACAGGAAGTTAAGAGAGGAGATACAGTTACCAAAATCCATCATGAAGTTTGATCGCAAGAAGGACAAACTCAATGACATCTGTAGGACAGTTTCACACAATGAAGAATTAAGACGACCCAAGAAGAAAGCACTGTTTGGAACCAATGTCGTTAGTAATTACACAATGCTTCCAGAACATAGTCGTTGGTTCATAAAGTATTTCAGCAACGAAGGTGATTTGATTTGTGATAACACGTGCGGACGTGGAACCAATATCATTGCAGGTGCTTATGAGAAACGAAAGGTCATAGGATTTGATCTGAACAAAAACAACTTGGACTGCATCAAGGAGGCACTGGACAACTACATTGAGCCAGTACAAACTCAACCAACCTCAAGTGAAAACGTCAACTATGAACTCATCCATGATTGTGGTGTAGAGATGGTCAAGTTTAAAGAAGCTAGTAACATGATTGACCTATTCATTAACGACATCCCTTACATACTGTCTGCTGAAAAATATACTGATGACCCAAGAGACCTATGCAACATAAAAGACTTAGATGGTTTCTATGAAAGGGTTGAGGTGATGATGAAGAATATGAAACGACTTATCAAGACATCTAATTATGAGGAAGGTGTAATCAAACCAATAATCATGAAAGTTGGAAGTCAGAGAAGAGGTAACAAAGGACTAATGACAATGGACACTGATATTGAGATGATTGGACGAAAGATTGGACTGACACTGCATGACAAGATTATCAATGAACTTAGACCCTCTATGCAGTCCTACATCATTAACACCTCATTTCAAAAACGTTTCACAATGAAGATCATGGAAACCAATTTAATTTTCGTGAAATATGAATAGGTTGAGGCATTGCCTGATTCAAATCCACACGTAGCCATATCTAACCCAACCAAACCTCAGTTGAAAGTTCATCTGTTATCAACGCAACCTTACTAGAAGGAAACCGCACAAGATAGTCAAGAACATAGGTTACACCATGTATTTCAGTGCGTTATACTAGTGCCACAAGACGAGTTTTTAGACTGCTGAAAGTTTATGCACAGAGTTGAAAATGAGTTGAAAGTTTATATGACACCTGTGGTCGTCAGGAAAGTCACCAATCACTATTAAAAAATAAGTCTTTAAAATGTCAGATATTAATATAGGCTTACTTGCAGAAAATCAAAACTTTTCAGAATTTGAAATTACCGAAAACTTTTCTTGTGTAAGATTCTTAGATCAAAATAAGGAAAGATTTGAACTTGAATTTAACCTTGAAAAAGGAACCTCCTTTAATACTTTTTTTATAAGAAGTAGTGAAGAACTTTTTATTATTCATCCACCTGAGAAACAATATTTAAATTCATTTAATCAAGTAATTTCTAGGTTTTGCGATCAATTTATATTAGATAAAATCAACTTCATTTCTGGTCATATTAATCCCCAAATTATTGAAACTATAAAAAATATAAGTACCCAATTTCAAAGCACAACCATTACTTGCTCTAATCCGGGTTATAAACTTATTAGCGAACTTTGGCATCAAAGAAATCCTAACTTAGAAAACTTTATTGAAATTAAATTACCTGAAATAAATATAATTAAAAAAGAACTGAATTTAGAATTAGATAACATTTCACTAGAATTAATTCCTATTCCAACAGCACGTTGGCCTGGTGGACTGATAATTTATGAACGTAATCAAGAAATACTTCTTAGTGAAAAAATTTTCTCTGCACACATTGCATCTAAATATTGGTCTGAATCAAATCGAGCTAGTACAGAAATTGATAGGAAACATTTTTATGATTGCTTAATGGCACCAATGTCTAATCAAGTAGTATCAATAACTGAAAAGATTGCAGATTATGAGATTAAAACTATTGCACCATTACATGGTCCCGCGATCGAATATAGCTTAAAAAGCTTTTTAAATGACTATATTAGATGGGGAGAAATTCTCTCAACAAATAATCCTAAGATCGCTCTGATATATGCAAGTGCATATGGCAATACAGCCTCAATAGGTGATGCATTGGCTAAAGGAATAAATAGAACCTCTGTAGAAGTTGAAAGCATTAATTGTGAATTTACACCAAATGATGAACTTGTAAAATCTATCCAAAATGCTGATGGATACTTAATAGGCTCACCCACATTGGGTGGTCACGCCCCAACTCCGATAGTTAGCGCACTCGGAACATTGTTATCAGAGGGTAATAGAGATAAGCCAGTGGGAATTTTTGGCAGTTTTGGCTGGAGCGGCGAAGCGATTGATTTACTTGAAACAAAATTAAAAGACGGTGGTTTTAAGTTTAGTTTTGACCCTATAAGGATTAAATTCAGTCCAAATAAACCGAAGATTAAAGAGTTAGAAGAAATAGGAACTCACTTTGGAAGAAAAATTATAAAAAAAGCAAAGAAAAAACCCAGAAAATCAGATACTGGAATGATTACAAGCAAAACGGATCCAAAGCTACAAGCTCTTGGAAGAGTAATTGGTTCACTTTGTGTCCTGACAGCCTCCAAAGGCAAAGATGAGAATAATATTAAAGGAGCTATGCTTGCATCTTGGGTTAGTCAAGCAAGTTTTTCTCCCCCCGGTTTAAGTATTGCAGTCGCAAAAGATAGATCGGTAGAGTCTCTTCTGCAAATAGGAGATTCATTTGCTTTAAATATTTTAAGTGAAAAAGATTTTAAAGAACCTTTGAAAAGATTCACAAAGGCCTTTGCACCCGGAGAAGACAGATTTGAAGGAATAAATATTGAATTAACTCCTAATGAACAGATAATTATTCCTGAATCGCTGGCATGGTTAGATGCTTCTGTAAAAGAAAGAATGGAATGTGGAGATCATTGGGTAATTTACGCCGAAGTACTACACGGCAATATACTAAAATCCGATAGTCTCACGGCAGTTCATCACCGCAAAACAGGTGCTAACTATTAAATTTATTTATCTAATTTATGACTGAAACAAAAGATCTAATAATCATTACGGCTAGTTGCGGTAAAAATCTAGAACTTTCTGAAAAATTCCTTGAAAAAAGTAATGAACTTAACGTAAGTTCTGAAATTTTAGATCTTACCACTCTTGATATTCCATTATTTAATCCAAGAATTCACAGCAAAGAAAATATTCCAAAAGAAATAGAAGAATTAAAAAAAAAGCTTTTCAAGATTGAAAGGTGGGTGATTTGTGCACCTGAATATAATGGATCTATACCTCCCATTCTCTCAAACTTCATAGCATGGCTTTCTATTTCGGGGGATGACTTTAGGAATTTATTTAATGGTCAACCGATTGCAATAGCAACATTTTCTGGAGGTATAGGGTTAGAACTTCTGACCTCATTACGCATTCAATTAGTGCATTTAGGTAGTCAAGTATTAGGGAGACAACTTTTATCCTCATATAGTAAACCTATAGATACAAAAACTATAGAAGATATTATTCAAAGACTTTTACAAATGAAAAAATTAAAAACCAAATAAATTTTATTTTTTTTCATTCCAAACTTTCAAAATTTCTCTAGCCATAGGCAGTGCATGAACTGATCCCCCACCAGGAGTATTTTGTGCAAAAGCAACTACAAGTAATTCGCTTTTTTCAGAGGGAGTAAAGCAAACAAACCAAGCGTGATCTAATCCACCTTCACCATCTTCGGCAGTTCCAGTTTTGCCTGAAACTGGAGGTAAATTTGAAACTCCATAATTAATTGATACTCCTGTGCCAGACTCAACTACTTTCCTGAGACCACTTTTTATCAACTGAATATTCTTTGAAGCGATATCGATTCTAATACTATTTTTATCTGGAAAATTTTCTTCATCTTTTTTAACTAAATAGGGAGTAACAAGATAACCTCCATTAGCAATTGCAGCATATGCTCTAGCTATTTGAATAGGGGTAACTTGTACAACAAATTGCCCTATTGACATACTCGCAATATCTTCTGGAACCCAGGGGGTTCTTCCTGGTTGGCCCCATCCTCTGCCTTCTTTAGCCCATTCACTACTGGCTACTAATCCTATATTTTCTTGTTCAGAAATTTCAATTCCAGATAAAGAATTAAAACCAAGCTTTAGTGAGACCTTATGAATTTCATCAACTCCTACTCCATAACCTACTTGATAAAAAAATGTATTACTAGAAACTCTTAAAGCATCTTCATAGCCTATTACCCCAAAGCCTAAATCATTATGCTCTCTAAAACATTGACTTCCATAAGTTATACATGGTTTCGTATCTAACATTGTTTCTCTAGGGAATTTCCCACTTTCCAGGCCAGCTAAAGCCGTTACAATTTTCCAAACGCTTCCTGGATCATAGGCATTTAATGCTCTATTAAATAAAGGTTTTTCAGGAGAATTAAAAAGTTGATTATATTCTTTCTCAGGTTTAAAATCCTTTGAGAAAAAATTCAAATCAAATGTAGGTTTACTTGTCATTGCTCTTATTGCACCATTTCTTGGATCCATTACTATTATTGCTCCAGCTTTTTTATCTTTAAGAACTTCCTCAGCAACTAATTGCAAATCAAGGTCGATTGTTAGTTCAATATCATTACCTTGTACTGGAGGTCTTATACCCAATGATCTTTGAAATCTCCCTGACGAATTTACTTCAACCATTTCTCCACCCCATTCGCCTCTTATAAAATCTTCGTAAACATATTCAATTCCTGTTCTTCCTATTAAGTCATTTAATTTATAACCCTGCTTAGATAAGAATTTATATTCTGATTCAGTAATTGGCTGAGTATAACCAATTACATGGGCAGCAAGAGATTTATAAGGATAATTTCTAATTAATTTGGTAGAAATTTGAAAACTAGTTAAATTACCTTCATTTTCCTTAAATTTTATCAATTGATCTACATTTAAATCATCAAGAATATTTACTGAAAATTTCTGATTTTTTAGACCATCAGAGTATTTTTTTTGAATTACATTACTATCAATATTTAACAAGCTAGAAATACTTGATTTATGTTTTTCCCAATTACTTTTATTGATAGATTGGGGCTTGATTATTAAAGAATATTTAACTCTACTATCTGCTAAAACATAACCATTTTTATCTAGTATTCTTCCGCGTATTGGCTGTGCAGCAATAAGTCTGATCCTATTCTCATCTGACATCTTCTTAAAAGATTCATAATTTAAAAGTTGTAAAAAAATTAACCTACATAGAATCAATAAAAATGATATAGAAGAAAAAATAAGTAAGACTAAAGGTTGTCTTTTGAATGGAATAAGGTTTTTATTAGGACTTGTTTTTATCAAAAATATAAATTTATTTAAATATTGTTTTTTCTAATAAAGAAATAGTTGATTTTATTTCTTTAAGTTTTACGATTAAATCTTTATAGTCAATGTCTTCATTGATGAGATTAAAATCATCATTTTCAATATTATTTGAATTTAAATTTTCATTCATAAAACTTATACTGTTTAGGCAATTATTTCAATTAATAGAATTCTAAATAATAAATTTATTTTTTCAAAATTTTATTAACTTAGATACTAAAAAGATCAAAAAGAAATTAATTTAATTGT
Source organism: Prochlorococcus sp. AG-347-I21 (assembly GCA_003279055.1). Lineage (GTDB taxonomy): Bacteria > Cyanobacteriota > Cyanobacteriia > PCC-6307 > Cyanobiaceae > Prochlorococcus_A. The sequence goes on from QCBP01000001.1 coordinate 84,823, forward strand.
TCTATATTTTGTTCAAAATAAGGATTACAACTATTCTTTGATATCCCTAAAGACCATCCAATAAATGAAGAAATAAATATCGTGACGATTAACGGTAAAATGGCTTGTTGAGTATTTACAAGACTGAACCATTCCCTCCAGCTACTATAAAATCTTTCTCTTTGAAATTTTCTTTTTTCATTTTCTAGCAATCTCGCTTTTTTGGCAAAAGACTTTGTTACCCACTTTTCGAAAGGAATCTTTTTTATTATCGCCATTTTTCTCTCCACTTCTAATAATTGTCCCGAACTAAGAGAAGGATGAAATGTACTTATCAATTCGAGAGTTTTTAAAAACATCTCAACAGTTGCATCTTTTATGAGCTTTTGCTCATGACTTAAATCAGCCCACTCTATTTCTGGGTAAAAACGGTTCCTATTAGGTGCAATTTGATCCTCTGACATTTGACCTGGTTCTCTAAGCCATCTATTAGTATTTTCGTCAAATCGCCGCCAATATAGAAAAGGATTAATAAAAATTGTTTTACCAGATATTTTGACTACATCTTGTTGAAGATGATTAGTAATCTTTCTTGCAGAATTTTTCGATTTTATCAAAAGTCTAAATTAATAATCTAATTAAAGATTATCTTTAATTCACCTTTTTTCCAGAAAAATGAAAAAATTACTTTATGAATATTAAGTTATAGATAACTGCCAACGCTTCTTTAAATAATTACAGTATTCGCAATTTAAGGAAGGTTTTGGAAAAACATCCGAACGTAATAAATTAACCGTATCAATTATCTTATTTTCAACCCATGCAGTAGAACAATCTAATTTAATTAGATGTACATCAAAATTTAATTGGTTATTAAATAACTCTTCATTTTTCTTTCCATTAAAATATAAAAGATAAGCTTCTTTAGCTACTTGAAAACCGTTTTTTTTAAATAACCACTGATACATTTCTAATTGTCTCTTATAAGCTTTTGCATATTCGTATTTATTAAAAGTCTCAGACCAATCGAAATTATTTCTAGATGTTGCTTTTACATCAACAATAATAAGATCACCATTTTTTTTCTTCCAAATATCATCCACAGCTCCACCGAAATCATAATTGTGCTCAATTGACTTATATCTTATCCCTTGAAAATTACTTCTCCAACGATCTAAATCTTTATGTTTAAAAGGAATAGCATCGATACCATGTTCAACAAATAGAGGATGAGGTTCTTGAATTCTCCTGTAGTGATCAAATTCATTTTTACATAAATTATCAACTGCTATATTTAAAGTAAATGGTAATGATGGCGGTTTTATTTGATATTTTTTATCAAGTACACAACATCTAGGACAATTAAGATATCTTTCAACGGTAGATCGACTTAATTTAATAATCTCTGTCATTGCATTTTAATCTCATTAATCAAAATTTCTTAAAAAATTAAAAAATTAAATTTTCTAGAAAAATTTTTTTTAACTTAACCTTTATTAGCAAAGGCTTTTTAACTCTATCAATAAAGACTGGAATAATTAAGACCCTTTCAATGAGGTAGTTCCAAGATAAACCTTTAACAATTTAAATGCAAAAAATAATGTATCTTTTCGACTCATAACCTTTAGTTAATTATTCTACTATCGTTTTTAATAGATTTCATCATTAAATTTATGATTAGTATTTAATAAACAAAAATCTCCTATTGTTCAATTTCTCAATCCTCAAAAATCAATCCTATTTTGCCTTTCGTTTGAAATATTGTATTACTATAAAAAAATGTTTTATTGATATTTTTAATAATGAAAGGTTTTGGAGATCCTTATAAAGAAATTAAATCTTTAATGTCCTGGTTAGGTTGGAAATGGGACGAAAAATATTTGTCACCACATCTAAACCCGCGCTCTGTTTCTACAGCAAGCGCTATTCAAGTTTGTTATCCAATCAATTCAAAATTGATAGGAGGATGGAAAAACTATAAGAAGATGCTTCAACCTGCAATTGAAATTATTACTCAAATTGAAAGATATAAAAACTTAATTTAGTAAATTGATAATCAGAAATAACTTGCAAATTATTTAAGAAAAATGGAAGCTTTTATCCACCACAATATCTGTAAATGGAAAATTAATTATGAATAATTATCCTTCTCAACAACAAATAATCAATCAAGCAATAAAATTTCATCTAGAAGGAGATATTGCAGAAGCAACAAAATATTATAAGTTTTGCATTATTAAAGGTTTTAATGATTCTTCAGTTTTTTCTAATTATGGAGCAATTTTACAGAGTCTGGGGAAATTAGATGAGGCAGCACAGCTATATCGAAAAGCAATTGAACTTAATCCTGATTTTGCTAATGCTTATTCAAATCTTGGAAACGTATTGAGAGATCTTGGCAAATTAGAAGAGGCAGAAATATATATACGAAAAGCAATTGAACTTAATCCTGATTTTGCTAATGCTTATTCAAATCTTGGAAACGTATTGAGAGATCTTGGCAAATTAGAAGAGGCAGAAATTTATATACGAAAAGCAATTGAACTTAATCCTAATTTCGAAGAGGCATATTCCAATCTTGGAAACGTATTAAAAGCTCTTGGCAAATTAAAAGAGGCAGAAATCTCTTACAACAAAGCAATTGAATTAAATTCAAATTTTGCAGAGGCATATTCTAATCTTGGAAGCATACTGAAAATACTTGGCAAATTAGAAGAGGCAGAAATCTCTTACAACAAAGCAATTAAACTTAAACCTGATTTATCAATAGCATTTTATTCTTTATCTACTCTTAAACCATCCAATGATAAAACAATATGGCAAGATCAACTCTTCTCTAAAAATCTTTTAAATAATCAATTAGAAAAAGATCAAGTTAATATTTACTTCGCCAGAGCAAATATTCTTCATAAAGAGTCAAGATTCAAAGAAAGTTCTAAGTACTTACAATTAGCAAATAATCTCAAAGAAAAACTAAATAGAAATAATGTTGAAGATCTACTCAATAAATCAAGAAATTTACTCTTCGAATCAAATAGAGAACTTATAATCAAGAACGAAAATACAAACTTTATTGACAATATCTTTATTATAGGAATGCCAAGAAGTGGTTCTACATTAATAGAATCAATTCTCAGTATGAATAATAATGTTAAGGATTTAGGTGAAAAAAATATTTTTGAGGAATCATTTTTAACATGGAAAAATCCTTCACAAAAATCAACTCTTGCTGATTTATATTTACAGAAAACAAAAATTTACTCTAAGGAGTTAAGAACTACAACTAACAAATGGTTACACAACTATCAATATGCAGGTATTATTGCAAGTCATATCCCGAATGCTAAAATAATTCATTGTTTTAGGAATCCATTAGATAATATTCTTTCAATTTATCGTGCACATTTTGCTGTGGGATATGAATATTCCTCCTCCTTAGTTGACTCAGCAAAAGTATATTTAGATCATGAAGAAGTAATGACTGAATATAAAATGAGATTTAAAGAAAAAATATATGACTTAAATTATGACTCATTAGTTAGAAATCCCAATAAAGAAATTAAATCTTTAATCTCCTGGTTAGGTTGGAAATGGGATGAAAAATATTTGTCACCACATCTAAACCCGCGCTCTGTTTCTACAGCAAGCGCTATTCAAGTTCGTTATCCAATCAATTCAAAATCGATAGGCGGATGGAAAAACTATAAGAAGATGCTTCAACCTGCAATTGAAATTATTACTCAAATTGAAAGATATAAAAACTTAATTTAGTAAATTGATAATCAACAATTCCTACAGAATAAAAGCGTAGAGAAATTTATTGTCATACGATTTCTCTATAGAGATAAGATTTTTGGTCTGAGAGAAACCTACATGGTAATAACAATTGCTAATAGACTAAATGATTTCCAAAAGAACCCCAAGGAAAACCAGTTTTTTAAAACTATATCTAGGTTTATACCTTACCCTTCACTCCCACTCAATGGTTCCACCCAATTTTAATACTTCAAAATCGTTAGTATCATTGACTTGAGTGATGGCACTATTGTCAGGCAAAACCGATTAACTCCATTCTTTATACTTTGCGTTGTAATTATATGAACTAATTGTAGAGAATTCGTTCGTAATAACAAGCAATCTGAATATTATATATTTTTGAAACACAAAAAGAAGATATAATAATTGCAAAGGAATTTTTATGACAGGTTTTGGGAACAAAAAAAATCTAAAAAAGATTAAAAAAGATGCAAAAACTGAAACGATAAAGGCACAGATAATTAGTAAAGCATTTTTATTACATTCAAAAGGAAATATTTTAGAAGCAGAAAGATATTATAGATACTGTATTGAGCAAAAAATAAATGACTATAGAATTTTTTCAAACTATGGTCTCATTTTAAAAAACCAAGGGAAATTAAGGGAAGCAGAATTATTACTCAAAAAAACAATTGAATTGAATCCAAATTGGTCCGTAGGACATAATAATATGGGAACTATACAAAAAGATCTTGGAAAAATACAAGAAGCAGAAATATCTTTTCGCAAAGCAATTAAATTAAAACCTGACAATGTAGATGCATACTACAATCTTGGAAGTATATTAAGTAATCTTGGAAAATCAAGAGAAGTAAGATTATGTTCAGAAAAAATTATGTCTATAAGGTCATGGTCAATTATGGGTGCGTATGTTTCTAATCTTGAGATGAAATTAGATTAATTTCATAATGCATAAGTTTAGTCAATATCTTAGAAACTTCATTATCTATTAAATTAGACTCATCCAAAATTTTATTTCTCATTGAAATATTTAAATTAAATATTTTCAATAAAAGATCTTGCGGAATATTGATATTACCTATTTTTCTAAGAATTTCATTGAAATAGTGAAAGGGTAATTTAGGGTAATTGACATTAGCAATAGGCAACCCCTCTAAAATAAAATGATTACCAGATCTTTCTATTTTCATAGAGTCGTCTTGAAGACTTTTTCCTTTGCAAGAAATTTTAATGCCAATATTTTGTAAATAAACTGAAAAAGGAATTGAAAATACCATGGTTTCTTCAGAAAAAAAACCATAATCAAAAAAACAACTTAATGGACTCATTTCGCTATATGTAAATGTTATCTCAGAGTTTAAAGGAGGATAATTTGGGATACTTATTCCTTGATCACTAAGTATAAAATTGAAAGATTTTACTTTATGATTTACAAGTTCCCAAATAGGGGCAATCACACTAATATTTTTAAACTTAACTACCCTAGCATTTAAGAATTGATTCTTAACGACATTTTCCCATGTTCCTTTGTGCCTTTTTTCAAGATCCACTAAAGCATATTTTTTAATTAATTCCTTTAAATTTGGATTAAATAAACTTAACCCTTTCTCAAATAATTCTGTTGTTTCTTTTCCGCCAGATCCCCATGAAAAATTATCTTGGTAAAAATTAAAAAAATTTCGGACGTCTTGACCATATTTCTTATCTTTTTTTATTCTTAATTTATTATTTTCCAAGAAAATATCATCTTTTTTGACTAGTAATTTAGTTGGAGTAAAAATTCTTGATTTCACACTCGGATCAACAGAAAAGATACCTCTACCGCATTCACCATCTTTTTGAATTACATTATCTGCTATTCCACCAAGTCTACGAAATTCATAAAGTAAAAAATCCCAAGTCTCCTCCATGGCATAGTTTGAAGACAATAATCGCAAAATTATTGTAGCAATATTTCAATTCTTATTTTTAAAAATAATCAACTCAAGAAAAACTTCTAAATTTTTTAAATATTACAAGTGTAGAGAAAATAGACTTTATACGATTTCTCTACAGAGACAGAGAAAAAGTGCTACGTAAAACCCACGTAAAACCACCAGATTTTTTATCGTTCAAATCCACTGCTATAACATAACCATCATTTTGACTATGTCTCACGTAAAACCGATTAATGCAAGTTATAACTGGGTTCTTAAAATCGCTTTATTCCCACTCGATAGTACCGGGAGGTTTGCTTGTAATATCATAAACAACCCTATTTACAGAAACTACTTCATTTACAATTCTATTTGAAATCCTCTCCAAAATATGAAGAGGAATTTTTGACCAATCGGCAGTCATACCATCTTCACTAGATACACAACGTAAAACTATTGGCCATGCATAAGTCCTTTTATCACCCATAACTCCTACTGTTTTTACGGGTAGCAATACTGCGAAAGCTTGCCAAATATCATTGTAAAGTCCTGCTTTTTTAATTTCATCTCTTACTATCCAGTCTGCATCTCTTAAACAATCAAGTTTTTCATTATTCACCTCTCCCAAAATTCTTATAGCTAATCCTGGTCCTGGGAATGGATGCCTTTTTATAATTTCATCCGGCAAACCTAAAGCAGCGCCAACTTTTCGGACTTCATCTTTAAAAAGTTTTCTTAATGGCTCAACTAATTTAAATTGTAAATCTTTTGGCAATCCACCAACATTATGATGACTCTTTATTTTTACAGCTATTCTTTCTCCTGTTTTAGGATCAATATTAGTTCCAGCACTTTCAATAACATCAGGATAAAGAGTACCTTGGGCTAAATACTGAAAAGGTCCCAATCTATTGCTTTCTTCCTCAAACACTCTAATAAATTCTTTACCTATAATTTTTCTTTTTTGTTCTGGATCAGAAATACCTTTTAATTTGGAAATAAACCTTTCCCTTGCATTAATGTATTCAACTTTTATGTGGAATTTCTTATCAAAAAAATTCATTAAAAATTCTGGTTCACCTTTTCTCATAAAACCTTGGTCTATAAACATGCATGTAAGCTGATTTCCTATAGCTTTATTGAGGAGAAAAGCAAGAGTTGAGGAATCAACTCCTCCAGATAAGGCAAGCAAAACTTTTTTATTGCCAACTTGCTCTCTTATCCTGGGAATAGTTTCCTCTATATAGGTTTCGGTTGTCCAATCAGCCGCACAACAAGCAATTTTATGAACAAAATTTTTAATAACCGTCATCCCAAACTCTGAATGAATAACTTCAGGATGAAATTGTACGCCAAATAATTTTTTAAAATCATTTGCAATTGCTGCATGGTCTGTGTTCTCGGTATGAGCAATTTTATTAAATCCATTAGGCAAACAATTAATAGAATCGCCATGACTCATCCACATAATAGATTTATCTTCTACATCAGACAGGAGGTCTGATTCTTGGTCTATATTTATTGGAGCTCTACCATATTCAGCTTTTTTGGTTGCTGGAATAACAGATCCTCCAAGTTCTTTGACAATTAATTGCATTCCATAGCATATGCCAAGAACAGGAATTCCTAAATTAAAAATTTTTTCATCACATTTAGGCGCATTTTGTTCATATACAGAATTTGGGCCTCCACTCAAAATAATCCCTTTAGGGTTAATATTTTTAATTTCCTCAATTGAAATGTAATTACTTACTACAAGAGAAAAAACATTAGTTTCTCTAATTCTTCTTGCAATCAATTCAGAATATTGAGATCCGAAATCTAAAATTAATATTGAAGGATCCCGTTCTTGTTTTAAAGATGTTTGACTCATGTATAAAAGTTAGCTCAATTTATTTACAAAAGCATAATGAATTACAAAGTAATCTCAATGAAAATAAGAAATGTACTTCTTACCAGAAATTCCAGCCCACCTTATATTCCTTTTTCTATCAAAAATTATTGCTCCGATTTCCATATCAGTTTTTACGTACCTATTTACATAAGTAAAAGAACGTTTTTCAACCGTATTTGATAATTTCTTGAATAATTTATCAGCCCAAGATTTATTAAATCTTTCAAGCAAGAGTAATGCATCCTCAAGATTATCTAACTGAGATAATTCAACTATGATTTCAAGCGGAATCTTTTCTTGAACAGCTAGATAAACAAGAATCTCAATTCTTGCATCAGCTAAATGATTATGCGTATGAAAAATACCACCTGCTAATTTAATTAATTTCCCGTGATAACCAAAAAGAATTACAGTTTTAACTTTTTTTATTGCAGCATCAACTAATAATGGTCCTATCCAATTTCCAATTTTGATAATTGGCAAATTGACATTACAAGTTTTAGTCAAATTCAACCCATTTTCACCAATAACAAAAACAACTGCACCTTTAAAATCATTTTGAATTAATTTTGCTAGATTAGCTTTAGCCTCTTCCAATTGATCAGGTGAAGCACTCGAATAAGTCTCAGCAGAAGTTCCAATAATAGATAATCCGTCAACGATACCAAATGATTTATTACTTGTTCTCTCAGCTAAAAACTCTCCATTTGGAAAAATAATTTCTAATTTCAAATTAAAGCCTTCTGGCACAATATCTAATAAATTTTTATTTATAACTTCTTTTGCGAAAGCAGAAATACATATCTCTGATGTTTCTTTTTTTATACCAACCCCAGATCCTGCAATAATATTTATTGGAATTGTTTGAACAGAATTATTAAAAGAAATTTTTTCTAAAGAGGCTATTGTCCATATTTCTAAGTTTTGTGTAATATCAAGATCTAAGCCGGACTTTGCGAAGGTAATTCCTAACGCATGCGAGTTATCTTGAAGTAAACCAACAGAATGAATCTCGATTTTTATTTCTTTTTTTTCGTTAGGAATTTTTATTAGTTCATAATTATCAAATGGTAACCCTACTAGTTTTTTTAATGCCGACCTAGCAGCTCCAGCAACCCACAAAGGTAAAGAAAATCCTTTTTTCAAATCAAGTAATTGAAAAATATATAATGAGAACTAATCTAAGAATGACCTATTTCACAAAAAGTGGCCATACAACAAAAATTATCATTGATGATTCCTGGACCCACACCAGTTCCAGAAAAAGTTTTACAAGCATTAAGTAAGCATCCAATAGGACATCGCAGTAAAGAATTCCAAGATCTCGTTGAAAGCACTACCAAAAACTTACAATGGCTTCATCAAACTCAAAATGATGTTCTAACAATTACTGGTAGTGGGACTGCCGCAATGGAAGCTGGAATAATAAATACCTTAAGTAGAGGAGATAAAGTAATTTGTGGAGAGAATGGAAAATTTGGTGAAAGATGGGTAAAAGTTGCTAAAGAATTTGATTTAGAAGTTATAAAAATTGATTCAGAATGGGGCACTCCGCTTGATCCAGAAGAATTCAAAAAGGTATTAGAGGAAGATAAACAAAAAGAAATAAAAGCAGTTATCTTGACTCATTCTGAGACTTCGACAGGTGTAATTAATGATCTAGAAACCATAAGTTCATATATACGCGAACACAACACAGCTTTATCAATTGTTGACTGCGTGACAAGTCTTGGAGCTTGCAATGTTCCTGTAGATGAATGGCAATTAGATGTCGTTGCTTCAGGATCACAAAAAGGATATATGATACCCCCAGGCTTAAGTTTTATAGCGATGAGCCAAAAAGCATGGAAAGCTGCAGAAAAATCAAACCTACCAAAATTTTATTTAAATTTAAAATCTTACAGAAAGAGTCTTCTAAGTAATAGTAATCCATATACTCCAGCAGTTAATTTGGTTTTTGCTCTAGATGAAGCATTAAAAATGATGAAAGAAGAAGGATTAGATAACATTTTTCTCAGACACAACAAACATAAATTAGCGATGAGCAATGCTGCAAAGGCTTTAAATCTAAATTTATTTGCTGATGAAAAATATTTAAGCCCTTCAATAACTGCAATAAAAACTGGAGATATAGATGCAGAAAACTTTAGAAAAACAATAAAAAATAAGTTTGATATTTTACTTGCTGGTGGTCAAGATCATTTAAAGGGGAAAATATTTAGAGTAGGTCACTTAGGTTATATAAACGATAGGGATATAGTTACAGTAGTTTCTGCAATCAGTAATACACTTCTTGAACTTGGTAAAATAACAGCCCAACAAGCTGGTGAGGCGTTAGTTGTAACATCTAAATTTCTTAAGGAAAATTAATTTATGTACCAGGCTCTTCCACATTTCCACCTAGCTCAACGATCTTTTTTCTAAGAACAATCGATTTTTTCTCATCCCCTCTGGTTTGAGCTATTGCAAGAGCAAATTCTAATTTTTCAAGCTGGTGGTCACCCTCAAAAAAAGACAATTTTTTCTTTATTCGGCTCTTCTTCGGTTTGTATGAAATTTGTGAAGACATAAAATTCATGCTTTGTTTAATATTATGCCAATAAAAGGGGACATTATGAGGGGAAAACAAAAATATAATTTGAGAATTAAACCCAAGTAAAAAAAATTTTCTAAAATTATTTGTAAACCTTTCTAAATTTATGGCAAACATAAATCTAATCTATTACTTAATTGCTGGCGGACTTTTTGGAGCTTTAGCTCTTAAAACTGGTATTCCTGCAGCACCTCTTGCAGGAGCTTTAATAGGCGCAAGCATACTCAGCATAAGCGACAAGGTTGATATAGCAGAGTGGCCAAATGGCACAAGAACAATATTAGAAATTGGAATTGGAACAGTTATTGGTACATCATTAACTAAAGACTCATTAGTTGATCTTCAAAGCTTATGGAGGCCGGCTATCTTAATAACTTTTACTTTAGTTATTACAGGATTAGCAATTGGATTATGGACTAGTAGATTACTTAAAATTGATGTTATAACAACAATTTTAGGAGCTGCTCCTGGAGGTATAAGCGGTATGAGTCTTGTAGGTTCAGAATATGGAGTAGGCGCTGCAGTCGCTACTCTGCACGCGGTAAGGCTTATTACTGTACTTCTAATCCTTCCTTTAATTGTAAAATGCTTGAACTTATTTGGAATAATAAAATCTTAAATTTCTATAGACATATTGCCAATAATAGATATTTTTAAATAGAAGAAATAAAGTTTAATGCAAAGATTCAAGAAAGAAAAACTAATATTATTATTTTTAGGAATTTTAACTCCTTTAACATTTACAACATCAAAAGTAAATGCCAGTTCATTTGGGGCAGAGATTTTCTGTACCATGCGAGAAGGAGGAAATGATCATGAAAGTAGTTGGGAAGCAGCATATACTTATATAAAAAAACAAAAAGGTGGAATTTTTAAAGTCTCGCCTAAACAAGCAGCATCACAAATTACTGAAACAGTAATTAGAGAAAATGAAAAATTTAGGTATTGTGTTCAATACTTAGATAATCTTCATCCAAATAGAAAACTAATACGAGATTTAGAAAAAGAAGAAAAAAGAAAAGAAAAAGAAGCACAAGATAGAGAGAACAAAAGAATAAAATTAGAAAAAGAATTAGAAGAAACTAATAAAGAAATTTCTGAAGAGTTTACTTATGAAACACTTGATAGATATAGTTATTAATAAATTTTTTATAAAAATAATAATTTTTTCTAAATTTACTAAATACTATTTTGTATCTAAACACACTAAAAAATATTTTTACTGGCCTATATAGGGTAAAAAGCATAAATAATTATTGACTTTTAACATATTCAAGCCATTATTTATTTAACTAAATATTCTGAATGCATATTAATGATGCGGTGTTTTTAGAGGATTTATGTCCTAAGTTCAGATTCAGACAATGGCGAAAATCTATTCATAAGTTTACAGGAAAGAGTTGTATATATTGCGGAAAAACTTCCGAATCTATTGACCATGTAATACCAAGAAGCCAAGGAGGCTTAAGTACAACAGAAAACTGTGTCCCAGCATGCCTTTCCTGTAATGGTGATAAATCAGATGAAAATGCTTTGTATTGGTATAGAAGACAAAAATTTTATGATCCTCGAAGAGCAATGGCTATAAGAGCTTGGTTAGATGGAGATTTAAGACTAGCTTTAAGATTACTGCAATGGGCTAATCCTAATTTTCAGGTTAAAAAAAATAACAAAAAAGATGGATCAGAATACAGACCAGCTTGATTACCAAACATTACATATTTTTCTAGCGTTATAACTCTCACATATATTTTCCAAGTCTCTTGGCGATTCTGGGAATATTAAAATTGTCGAAAATGAAATGAGAAGTACAAATAGTTTTTGATAGACTTTAAAGTTAATAAAACTGATTTCTTTTTCTTTAAGACGACTATAACTTTTGCTAATGCAATAAGTTTTTAATTTTAATTCAGGCTTAAGAACTGTCTTCATCATTAATAATACATATGTACTACTTTAGCGTCACATGAAAAATCCCGCAAGTTCACTAAATAGTAAAAAAAAATTTTTAATCTTGGGATGTGGTTTCAGCGGTAGTTTCTTTGCAAAAAAAATTAGGCAATTAGGTTATACCGCTTTAACAAGTTCGAGATCTGAAAAAAAAGATCCAGATAGTTTCCTATTCAACAGTGAAATCGATATTATTCCTACTAAAAAAACTTTTGATGGAGTCACACATATTCTTAGTTGCATACCTCCCGACAAGAATGGAAAAGATCCAGTATTAAGCAGTCTTAAAGATCAGTTAAAAAGTTTATCCCCTGAATGGGTTGGCTATTTATCTACAACAGGAGTTTACGGGAACACAAAAGGTGATTGGGTTTCTGAAATTGATAATCCAAACCCTTTTCAGGAAAGAAGTCATAAGAGATTAAATTGTGAAAAAGAATGGCTTGAATCCGGATTACCTGTACAAATTTTTAGGTTACCTGGTATTTACGGACCTGGACGATCCACTTTTGAAGCAATCAAAAATAAAAAAGTTCGTATTATTTCAAAAAAAAATCAGGTATTTTCAAGAATTCATGTTGCTGATATTACTAATGCAATTATCTATCTATTACAAAATAAAAATTCCTTAAAGTTTTATCAGATTATTAATATTGCAGATGATCAACCCTGTTCTCAGATAGAAGTTATTCAATATTGCTACGATTTACTTGGCTTAACAATGCCAAGGCCAGTGTTATTTGAAGATGCAAAAAAAGAATTATCACCTATCGCTCAATCTTTTTGGATGGAAAATAGAAGAGTTTCTAATAAACTTTTATGCAAAACACTCGGATATAAACTAATTTATAAAAACTATAAAATAGGTTTAAAAAATTGCTATTTGAATAGTTAAAAAATAAATTTAAAAACTCTTTATGAATTTTCACGATATAAAAAAGGATTTGAAGGTAGTAATAAGCGTGGGAGATGAGTCAGGTATTGGACCCGAAATAATTTTAAAAGCACTTTGTTCTAATGAGATATCGCACAATATTGACTTTATATTGGTTGGATCAAAAAGAAATTTACAAAATACATACAAACATCTTAGATCCCTAGGATTAGAAAACGTTGCAAATCCTAAAGATTTAAAGATACATGATCTCGAAATTTCTTCAGCAGATAATGATTCTAAATCAAGTTATGGTAATTCAAGTTTCTATTACTTAACAAAAGCAATTGAACTTGTAAAACAACATCCTAATTCAGCACTTGTAACTGGACCAATCTGCAAGAAATCATGGTCACTATCAGGTCATTACTTCTCTGGTCAAACTGAAGTATTAGCAAAATCGTGTGGAGTTAAAAATGTTGGAATGTTATTCACAGCAAAATCACCAATAACAGGATGGAGATTCAATACGCTACTAGCCACAACTCACATAGCTCTCTGTGAGGTTCCCAATCAATTAACTACAGAATTAATCCATTCAAAACTAGACCTTTTCAAAGATTTTTGTAATACCTATGTTGATAAACCTACTTTAAAAGTAGCTGGATTAAACCCTCATGCTGGTGAAGAGGGAATTTTAGGTAGTGAAGAAAAAGATTGGCTCAATGATGCATTGATTGCTTGGAATGAAAAAAATAGAGGTATTAAATTATTAGGCCCTTTATCACCAGATAGTTGCTGGAATTCTTCCGTAAAAGCATGGAATTACAAAGATGCGGAAAAGCATGATGGTATTCTCGCCATGTATCATGATCAAGGTTTAATTCCAATGAAAATAATAGCTCTTAATTACTCAGTAAATACCACAATAGGTTTACCGTTTATAAGAACATCTCCAGATCATGGGACGGGATTTGATATTGCTGGAAAGGGAGTAGCTGAATCTCACAGCATGATTGAGGCTATAAAAGCTGCTATAGAAATGACCAATAATTCAAGACTGCTTAACACGCATTAAAACTTGACCAAATTCAACTGGTGTCCCATTTTCAACGAGAATCTCTACTATTTCAGCGTTAAATTCAGATTCAATTTCATTCATTAACTTCATAGCTTCCAAAATACAAATAGTTTGCCCGACCTTAACATTGTTTCCTACTTCTACGAATGGCTCCTCATCAGGGGCGGAAGCTCTATAAAAGGTTCCTACCATAGGTGAGGTTATTTCAGTGAGGTCAGAGCGCCCAGGAGGCGCTACCTGAGGAGCTTCTGGCTCATTAACAACTGGGATGTTATTGTTGAAAGTCTTTTCATTAGCAATTGTTTGCCTATCAAATGAAGTATTAGATACTAAATTATTAACAACTTGATTTTGATCAAATAAGTTCCTTTTTATTTCGAGTTTAAAATCTTCTCCCTCTAGTGAGAATTCTTGAATATCGCTTGTAGAGATTTTCTCTATTAAGCGATTTAAGTCATCATGATCTAATTTCATAGCCATTAATTTTCACGTCCAAGATAACTATCGTTACGAGTATCAACTTTAATCATTTCTCCAACAGAAATAAATAAAGGAACCATAACTTGAGCACCTGTTTCTAGAATAGCTGGTTTAGTGCCCCCACTAGCAGTATCACCTTTAACTCCAGGATCAGTCTCTGTAACTTTCAAAGTGATAGATATTGGAAGTTCTACTTCTAAAACTTTACCATTATGGAAAATTACATTAACCTCCATACCCTCTTTCAAATACTTAGCACCCTTACCGATTTGTTCTGAGGAAAGTCTTGTCTCCTCAAAACTTGTCATATCCATAAAAACATAATCCCCAGACTCCACATAAGTGTGTTGCAGGTTAGACTTCTCAAGGATAGCCTGCTGTACTGATTCTCCGGCACGAAAAGTTTTTTCAACCACGTTGCCGCTTTGAACTGATTTTAATTTTGTTCGCACAAAGGCAGAACCCTTACCAGGCTTGACATGTAGAAATTCTACAACACGCCAAACTTGTCCATCTAGCTCGATGGTGGTACCTGTGCGAAAATCGTTACTGGAAATCATTCCTGTATTACATCCCCAAGGATCATAAACCTGCAAGAGTGCTATGCGAAAATTCTTATCAAATCAGAACAAACTTTTCCTGATTCTACTTATCATAATTTTTCAGGTTTTTCTCTACAAACCTGGGCAAGTTCTTGCTGATTTACCGACTGGGAATGCAGTAAAAGATCCTAATGCAATCCTCAGAAACGCACTCCCCATCAAGCAAGTTGAGTTACAAGAAATTCAACACAAATTAGAAGATACTTCTGACCTTGTAAGAGGCGGTAGATGGCCAGCTCTTACGAAAACTGTTACAAAATGTCAATCTTTACTAAAAAAATATCAAGGTCGAATTATCCAAGAATTACCACGTGATAAGCAAAAAATTGCTGAAAAAACATTTTTAGAGCTAAAAGAAAATTTTGAGAGCCTTCAAGATCATGCTAAATCAAAAGATAAATACTCATTTGTTGCTACTCGAAAAGAGGCTTTAGATAAAATAGGCGGATTAGAAGAATATTTTCTACCAAATCAATTTCCTTATTCTATCCCAAAGGAGTTTGATAATCTGCCAAGATTACTAGGCAGAGCAACAGTTAATATAAAGACTTCCGAAGGAGAAATGAAAGCTGTTGTAGATGGATTTAACGCTCCACTGACGGCAGGAGCATTTATAGATTTATCTTCAAAAAATTTCTATAAAGATTTACCTATTAACAGAGCAGAAGAATTTTTTGTTCTACAAACAGGAGATCCAATTGGAGAAGCAATTGGTTATATAGACCCTGAAACAAATGAAGAACGTCACGTTCCCCTTGAAATAAGAATTCCTGATGAGGAAGATACTTTTTACAACGAAACTTTTGAAGATTTAGGATTTTACACAGAGACACCCACATTGCCATTCGCAACGCTTGGAACACTAGGTTGGTCCCACTCCAATGAGGCTGTTGATGATGGCTCGTCGCAATTTTTCTTCTTTTTATATGAAGCTGAATTGAATCCAGCAGGTCGCAATTTAATTGATGGAAGAAATGCTGCCTTCGGCTATGTTGTAGATGGTTTTGATGTATTAGAAAAACTAACAAAAGATGACACAATTATCTCAATTGATGTTTTAGAAGGGATTGAAAATCTCAAATTAAATGCGTAAAGAACGATTAGAAGACATAGGCGAAAAAGAATTAATATTTAGGCTTGGAAAATTTATGCCTAAAAATCAAACTTCAGATGATTGCGCTTTAATTAAAACTAAAGATGAAAACTTACTTGTTAATAATGATTCATTGGTAGAAAATGTACATTTTAATGAAAGTACTATTTGCGCTCAGGACCTTGGATGGAAAGCAGTTATAAGCAACATATCGGACTTATTATCTAGTGGTAGCAAGAAAACTATTGGAATCACAATAAGTTTAATTCTACCTACTAAAACTGAATGGATATGGGTTGAAGAGTTATATAAAGGAATAAATAAAGCTTTAAAAAAATATGGTGGGATAATTCTTGGAGGAGATTGCTCATCAGGGAAAGAAAAAATTATCTCAATAACAGCACTTGGCATTCAAGGAGAACTTGAATTACAAAGAAATGCATGTAAACCAGGTGACATTATTTTGACTACGGGAATTCATGGTCTTAGCAAATTAGGATTTATGTTACAAAGTAAATTAAATTTAGATAATGATGTTTCTTTAAGTGAAAACTTAAAAAGCAAGTCCATTGAACATTTTTGTCGCCCTAAGGTTTACCCAAATTTTCTAAAAAATCTCCTAAAAACTTGCTCCAATAAAAAAATAAGGAGAATAGGTTGTACTGATAGCAGTGATGGTTTATTTCAAGCCTTACAAGATTTAGCAATAGCTAGTAACTGTAAAGCAATTATCAATTACGAAAAAGTACCAAAAGATAAAGATTGGCCTAAAGGAGATAAATGGGATGAATATTATTTTTTTGGAGGAGAAGATTACGAATTAGTGTTCTCATTGCCAAAAAAATGGGCAAAAAAATTATGTAAAATTGATAAAAGTATTAATGAAATTGGTTATTTCGCAAAAGGTGAAGCGTCAATAGAATTTAGTGATAATAATAAAAATAAATTATTGAAGAACACACCTTTCAAACACTTTTAATTATTCCCAATTTTTAGCAACAATCTCTGCTAAATCTACAACCCTTTGGCTGTAACCCCACTCATTGTCATACCAAGCAAGGACCTTAACAAGATTATCTCCAATACACATAGTTAAGTCACTATCCACAATTGATGATTCATTAGTACCTGCGTAATCACTTGAAACTAATGGTTCATCACCATACTTAATAATGCCCTTCATTGAACCTAAAGATGCTTCCTTAAGTGCATTATTTACTTCTTCGCTGGTAACAGATTTAGAAGATTCGAAAACGAAATCCACAGCTGAAACATTAGGGGTAGGAACTCTCATCGCAATCCCTGTCAATTTGCCTTTCATTTCTGGATAAACTAGCGCTACAGCTTTCGCAGCTCCTGTAGAAGTTGGAACAATATTGGTGGCTGCTGCCCTAGCCCTTCTTAAATCTCTATGACTATTATCTAAAATTCTTTGATCCCCTGTATAACTATGAATTGTAGTCATCAAACCCTTATTAATCCCAAAAGTTTGATCTAAAACTTTTACTACTGGAGCTAAGCAGTTTGTAGTACAACTAGCGTTACTCAAAATATCGTAATCTTTGTGATTATATTGATCAGCGTTAACTCCAACTACATAGGTACCAACTCCATCACCTTTGCCTGGCGCAGTTAAGATAACCTTTTTTGCCCCTACTTCCAAGTGCTTACTAGCCCCAACATCTGTATTAAAAACTCCAGTTGATTCAATTACTAAATCTACTCCCCAGTCTTTCCACGGAAGATTCAATGGGTTTCTATCAGAAAAACACTTAATTGTTTTGTTGTTAATTACAAAAGTGTCATCAGTATATTGAATATCAACACCATCTAATTGTCCAAGAACAGAATCATATTTTAAAAGATGAGCGTTAGTCTTCGGATCTGAAGTAACGTTTATACCAACAACTTCAATATTGGTATAAGCACCTCTACTAAGCCAGCAACGCATAAAGTTTCTACCAATCCTGCCAAAGCCGTTAATTGCAACACGCAAAGTCATAACTTAAAATTTCAAAATGTTTAGCCTAAGTTGCCGATCATACTGAATTTTGTGCAATAACGTAAGGTTTTTTTGATTTGTTAAGCAAATCAGTATAGTTTTGTATTAATTCCAGAAAAAATAACATTTTTTTTTAAGAAAAAATACCAAAATTTTGCTTAGAAGTTATTTTGATTAAGTGTAAAGATAAAAATTGGATAAAGAATTACTGTTGAAAAGTCACTTTCATTTTATTGGAATTGGAGGCATTGGAATGTCAGCAGTTGCAATGGGTTTGATGAAAAAAGGTTATTCAGTTTCTGGCTCTGATTTAGTTAAAAACAATGAAACTAATAAATTAGAGCAATTAGGCGCAGTAATCTTTACTTCTCAAATTCAACAAAATATTGAATTTGTAACTTCAAAATTTAACAACAAATTAATTAATTTTGTTGTAAGCTCTGCAATCAAGGAAGAAAATGAAGAATTTTCTTACTGCAGAAAAAAAAATTTAACCATTAAACATCGTTCAGAGATTCTTGCAATGTTAATGCAAACTTACACTGCATTGACCGTAGCTGGTAGCCATGGAAAAACATCAACCAGTACATTTCTCTCTACACTTCTTGAATTATGTACACAAAATTCTTCTTCAATAACTGGAGGAATAATTCCCATCTACAATTCTAATTGTCATTTAGAAAATACAAAATTCTTAGTAGCTGAAGTTGATGAATCTGATGGGACAATTAATAAATATAATTCTGATATTGGAATAATTAATAACATTGATTTTGATCATTGCGATCATTTTTCTAATTTGAGTGAGGTAATATCTACCTTTAAAGATTTCGCTGCAAATTCCAAACAATTATTACTTAATTTTGATTGTCAAAACACGAGAAATAATTTTTCTTCTGATAGTCAATGGTCAAACACTACAGCAGAAGGCGTAGCTTATGCCATAATCCCAATTGAAATTAATGCAAAACATACAATTGGGAAATATTATGAAAACGGCAATTTAATTAGTACTTTAAATATTCCAATTCCAGGCCTACACAACTTATCTAATATCACCGCTGCAGTAGCAGCCTCAAGAATGATAGGAATAGATTTCATGAAAATCAAGAAAAATATTAAATACCTTAAATTGCCAAAAAAGAGATTTGAATTCAGAGGTCAAATAAATGAAAGAAATTTATATGATGACTATGCACATCACCCAAACGCAATAAAAGAGACGATTAAATTAGGAAGATTATTGACTAAGCAAAAATATAATAATGAATCTCAAGAAAGTAGATTAGTAGCTATATTTCAACCTCATAGATACTCTAGAGTAAAGCAATTTGCGAGAGAATTTGCTTCAGAATTATCAAAAGCAGACGTTATTTACGTCACTAGTATTTATGGAGCAGGAGAAAAAAATATAGATAAAATTAGTTCAAAAATTATCACTAATCTGATTTCTAAACAAAATAAAAATGTTAGTTACATAAACAATTATCATGAAATTACAAAAAACTTTTACGAATTAACTCAAAAAGGGGATTTAATTTTGAATATGGGAGCTGGTGATTGTCATAATTTCTGGTCAATTTTAAATAGAGAAAAAAATTCACTTGATGTATAAGAAAATTATTTCTAAGAACCGCAATCTAAGTAGTTATACAACTATAAAAGTTGGAGGAGTCGCTGAATATTTTGCTGAGCCAAGATGTATAGATGAATTTTATTATCTAATTGAGTGGTGTAATTTAAATAATCAAAGATTCCAAATAATTGGTGCAGGTTCAAATCTTTTAATAAATAATATTTTCATAAAAGGTTTAGTTATATGTACAAAAAAAATGAAGTCATTAATTATAGATTCTAATTCCGGAGTTGTTGAAGCGGAAGCAGGTGTAATGCTGCCAACATTATCTAATTCCCTATCTAAAAATGGATTACAAGGTGGAGAATGGGCTGTTGGCATTCCAGGAACTTTAGGTGGAGCAATTTATATGAATGCTGGCACAGGCAATTTATCGCTGGCAAAAAATCTTATTTCTGTGAAAGTTATTAATAATAAAACTCACGAAAAACTAGAAATTGAAAAAAAAGATATCAATTTTGAGTATAGATTTAGCTCCTTTCAAAATAATGACCTAGCAATTATTAGTGCAAAACTGCATTTTGAACCTAATGGAAAAATCAAAAAATTAATTCAAACAACCAAAAATAATCTGAAGTCAAAAACAGAAAAGCAGCCATATCATCTACCAAGTTTTGGAAGTGTTTTTAAAAATCCTAAAAATGGTTATGCAGCAAAATTAATTGATGATATGGATTTGAAGGGATATAAAATTGGCGATGCAGAAATTTCAAAAATGCATTCAAATTTTATAATCAATAATTCCTCAGCAAGTGCAAAAGATATTTATGAGTTAATAACAGTAATTCAACAAAAAGTACTACAAAACAAAGGAATTTACTTGCAACCTGAAGTAAGAATGATTGGTTTTGACTATCCTAATTAAAGAAACTTTTTAAAAAATGGCGGGTTTTGGACTTCCTAACTTTGGACAACTTACAGAGGCTTTTAAAAAAGCTAAACAAATTCAGCAAGATGCTCAAAAATTACAGGATGAACTTGAAAATATGGAGATTGAAGGAAAAAGTGATGATGAAATGGTAAAAGTCTGGATAAGTGGCAATCAACTTCCTTTAAAAGTAGAAGTACAAGAAGATATTTTGAATTCAGATAAAGAAAAAATAGAGCAAAATATTTTACAAGCTATTCAAAAAGCTCATGAATTATCAACAACAACAATGAAAGAAAGAATGAGTGATTTGACCGGTGGATTAAATCTTAATCTTCCTGGTTTTGATAATAGTGACTCTTAGAAGACTCGATCATTTCTTTATAGAAAGAATATCTTTCGAAGGATTTATTTAAATTACAGCCTTCGTCATTCAAATGTAAGCAATTTCGATATTTACACTTAATTCCTTCATTGATTACTTGTTTATATATTTCTGAATAAAGATTTGGTAACAAGCTAATATCAACTTCTAGATTTTGCATATTAAAACCAGGAGTATCGACAATATAACTTTGATTTGAGATAGAAAATAACTCGACATTTCGAGTAGTATTTTTACCTCTCTTAATTTTATTAGAAACTGGAGCAGTACTATTTTGAAGTCCTGGAATTATCATATTAAGCAAAGTAGTTTTGCCAACACCGGATGGGCCCATAAAAATTGAACACTCTTTTTGCTTTAACTCAGCTAAGAAATTTTTAAAATAATCAGATTTTTGCAAATTTAAAGTTATTACTTGATAACCCCATTTACCGAATTTATCAATTAAAAAAGATCTCCTTTTGTCGGAAATTAAATCACACTTTGTCAAAACTAATGACACTTCAACTCCCATCGATTCTGCTGCTATCAAAAACCTATTCACTTGAGAGAAATTTAACTCTGGCTCTTCAACGGAAAAAGTAATATATATGTCAGAAATATTTGCGACTGAAGGTCTAGTCAATAAATTTTTTCTTTTTTTTAGACTTGTTATTACTGCTCGTTTACTTTTTAAATCAATATTATCAATTACTACTTCATCTCCAACGTAAATTAATTGATCTTTAAAATTTATAGACTTTCTCACCTTACATAAAAATCTCATATTAGAGTTTTCTTGATTTTTTATGTCAACCAAAAAAAATTCATTAAATTTTTTTGTAACTAAACCTAGATATTTATTATTATTTTTCATTCATTATTTTAATTTTTATAAAATTTTCATTTTCTTGAATTTGTTTAAAAAAACATCCTATATCTTTTAAATTTTTCAATACCATTTCTTCTGGTTCACCTTTATCTAATTCAACAATAAGTTGTTCATTTTTGGATAATTTTTCTAAAGCCAATTTAATTTTGACGACATTTAAAGGACATGGAACAGATTTAAGATCCAAATGCTTTAAAGAAGTCATTACGAATCTTTACCAAATAATTTACTAAACAGTCCACTTTTGGAATTGATATTCTTATCTGAATATTGAGAAGCTAAATTCTCTAAAAGATTTCGCTCTTCATCAGTTATACGAGTTGGCAATTTTACCTTTACTAGAACTTCATGATTTCCTCTGGCAACTGGATTACCAAGTCTAGGTACCCCTTTATTCTCGAGTGAAAGAGTTGTATTTGGTTGCGTACCGCTTGGAATTTTTAAATTAACTTTGCCATCAACTGTAGTAATTTCAACAGTATCTCCTAAAATTGCCTGTAAATAACTCACAACTATTTCTGAGTAAATAGTCACACCATCTCTTTTTAATTTCGAATCATTCTTCACCTTGATAAAAACATAAAGATCCCCTGGTGGGCCTCCTTTCAAACCAACATTTCCCTCTCCGGAAACTCTTAATTTAGTACCAGTATCAACTCCTGCAGGAATATTAATTCGTAATTTTTTCCTGACTTGCTTTACTCCATTACCACCGCAACTTGTACATGGATCAGAGATTATTTGACCAGTTCCATTACATGAAGGACATTCAGCTACTTGTGTGAAATTCCCAAAAGGTGTTCTCGTTGCTCTTCTAACTTGTCCACTTCCTCCACAAGTTGTGCAAGTTTTTGGTCCGGTTCCTGGTTTGGCACCTGTTCCCCTACAGACTTCACATGTCTCAAGATGAGGAATTGTAATTTCTCTTTGTTGGCCAAATATTGCATCTTTAAAATCAACATTAAGGTCATATCTTAAATCATCTCCTTGTTGAGGACCTCTTCTTTGAGTTCTTCCTCCCTGTGGAGTTTGCCCTCCAAAGCCATTAAAAAAAGTTTCAAATAAATCTGCAAACCCACCCATATCGCCCATATCAGGCATTCCAGCTGCACCTCCAAGACCAGCCTCTCCAAACTGATCATATCTAGCTCTAGTTTCAGGATCAGCTAGTGCTTCATAAGCCTTACCAATTTCTTTAAATTTATCTTCAGCACCAGGTTCTTTATTAACGTCAGGATGATATTGTCTTGCTAATTTTCTATAAGCCCTTTTTAAGGTATCAGCATCAGCATCTCTTGAAACTCCAAGTATTTGATAAAAATCAGCCATTAAACAACGCTCAAGTAAAAATTTGGAATTTATACATCTTCAGAAGAATTTTCCTCTGAATCAATACTCTCTTCAACTGTATCCTTTTCTACTTCCTCTTGTGAATTTTGTTTGCCTGGCCCCATGGAAACTTTAACCAAAGCATGTCTCAAAACCTTTCCCTCTAAATGATATCCTCGCTGTAATTCTTCTACAATAAAATCTTCTTTAAACTCTTCACTCGGCTCTCTTAATACAGCTTCATGCAAATTTGGATCAAATTGCTGGCCAACAACTCTCATAGGGGCAACTCCTTGTTGTTTTAAAACTTCTACCAATTGTTTATACAATCCTTGATAACTTCTATGAAGGGCTTGAGCTTCTTCACTTTCTGGTTTTAGTTGTTGTCTTGCTCTTTCAAAATTATCAACGATTGGGAGTATTGCAATTAAAGTTTTAGAAACAAGTTGAACTTTTAAATCATCCTGATCTCTAGACTGCCTTTTTCTAAAATTATCAAAATCTGCTGAAATTCTTACATATTGATTTTTTAATGTTTCATGCTCTTTTTCAAGCTGTTCTAACCTTGCATCATTATTGGAGATAGTATTTTTTAATTCTTCGGTATTTAATTCTTCTTTTTTTTCTGAAGATAATTCATCATTTTCGATTATTTTATCTTCAGCAGATGAAGTATCCTCAGGGGCATTATCCTGATTAGAAACATCATTTTCTTTAATATCAATATTGTCTGATTGATTTTCAATCATTTTTCTAAAAATTTAATAAAACTATTTTCCAATAAAGTGATGCACAAAACAAGTTGCGGAAGGCCGCACAAATTTTTACTCAGGAACAAACCTTAATGCTAATCCGTTATTACAGTATCTTTTGCCTGTAGGAAGTGGCCCATCATTAAAAACATGTCCTTGGTGACCTCCGCATCTAGAGCAGTGATATTCGGTTCTTGGAACAATCAACTTAAAATCAACTTTTGTTGCAACTGATCCTTGAATTGGATCCCAAAAACTTGGCCATCCAGTGCCACTATCAAACTTTTTATCTGAGGTAAAAAGTGGTAAATCACATCCTGCGCAGTGAAAAACCCCTTTTCTTTTCTCATTATTTAATTCGCTACTGAAAGCTCTTTCAGTTCCTTCCTCCCTCAAAATATAATAGGATTCTGGACTTAGCCTGGATTTCCATTCTTCTTTTGATAAATTCCACTCCTCTTTAGAGGCAATCGAAGAAGCTAAAACTTGCATAGGCTTAAAAAATGTTTTTAGTATTGACATAGTAAGAATTAGAATAAAAGTTCTTCTTGATAAAAATTGATTCATATATTTACTCACATAAAAAATAATGAGTTCCATACATCCTGATTCTATTAAAAATATTCATAAATTAAGTATTGCTCCAATGATGGATTGTACTGATAAACATTTCAGAATGATAATGAGAAAAATAAGTTCTAAAGCTCTCTTGTATACGGAAATGATTGTGGCTCAAAGTTTATTTCATACGGATAAAAAAGAAAAATTTTTAGATTTTAATAATGAAGAACACCCAATATCAATTCAATTTGGTGGAGACGATCCTGAAATCCTAAAAGAGACAGCTAAAATGGCAGAAGATTGGGGTTATGACGAAATAAACTTTAATGTTGGTTGTCCAAGTCCAAGAGTCTGCTCCGGGAACTTTGGCGCCTCACTTATGAAAGATCCTGATAGAGTAGCAAAATGCATAGAATCTTTAAAAAATAGCTGCAGCTTACCAGTTACAATTAAACATAGAATTGGTGTAGACGATAATGATAGTTTCAGAGACCTGAATAATTTTGTGAAACATATTGCAAATGCTGGTGCAGATAGATTTACAGTTCATGCGAGAAAAGCAATCTTAAAAGGTCTTAATCCAAAACAAAACAGAACTATACCCCCTCTAAAATACGAAATAGTAAAAAAATTAAAAAAATTAAATCCTGAATTACTAATTGAAATCAATGGAGGTTTCACTAATATTGATGAATCATTAAAAGCCCTAAATTATTTTGATGGTGTAATGATTGGACGATCAGTGTATAAACATCCCTTAAGGTGGTCTAAAATTGACCAAAAAGTATACGGACTAAATAAAAAACCTAAATCTGCATCAGATATTATCTTCTCTTTAATTCCATACATAGAAAAGCATTTAAGTACTGGCGGAAAATCTTGGGATATTTGTAAACATCTTATAAATTTAGTAGAAGGAATTCCAAAAGCAAAAATTTGGAGGAATCAAATTTCAACTAAATCTATAAAAAAAGAACTAAAAATTGAGGATCTCCTAGAATTAACTTCTAGACTTGAAGAGATGGGTTATTAATTCTATTCACTAGATAAATTATCCTCTTTTGAAACTCCTCTTTTTCTCCTGCTTCTACCACTTTCGTATTCTGAATTTTCAGGTGAGTTGCCATAACTTCTATCTTCCCAACCCTCGGCACCGGAAGATTGATTTGTATAAGAAGTATTAGATTCAGGATTACCGCTATAGCCGCGGCCGCTGTAACCGCCTCCTTTATTATTACCGCTATAGCCGCCGCCGTAACCGCCTCTTCCTCCTCTACGTGAACCTCCTGATCCTCTTGGCTCTGCCTTGTTAATTCTTAATGGTCTACCCATAAGTTCTGTTCCTTGTAAACCATCAATAGCTGTTGACTCAATTCCTTCATCTGCCATCTCAACGAATGCAAACCCTCTTTTTCTACCAGTATCTCTCTCAAGGGGAAGAGAACAATTTAAAACTTCACCAAAAGGTGCAAACAACTGTAAAACATCTTCACGCTCTGCGCGGAAAGGCAAATTGCCAACAAAAATACTCACTTTAAATTCAACAAAGAAACCTAATTAAAAAAACTACAAAAGCAGTTTTATAACTTTACACGATTATTCTACTTCAAAGTATACCTTTGTTGTAGAAAACAATTCAGAATTCAATGTAATAATTTTTTTTGCCAATTATCTACCTCCTTTTCTACTTGGGTAAAAGCTGTCCCACCTTCACTAGTTCTTGACTTTACGACATTAAAAGGTTCAAGTTCCGAAAAAACATCATCTTCAAATTGGGGATGAAATTTTTTAAATTCATCAATTTTAAGATTTTTAAACAACTTTTTTCTCTCTAAGCAATATTTAACAATTTCACCCACTACTTGATATGCGGTCCTAAAGGGAACCTCTTTGCCAACTAAATAATCTGCCAAATCAGTAGCATTAGAAAAGTCATTTTCAACCGAATCAGATAAATTATCAATATTAAATTCTATGCCCTCATTAATTAAAATAGTCATTGCTTTTATGCAAGAAGATATAGTCTGTGCAGTATCAAATAATGGCTCTTTATCCTCTTGAAAGTCTTTATTATATGCAAGTGGAACCCCTTTGACCATTGTTAATAATGCTTGAAGATGTCCATAAACTCTTCCGGTTTTACCTCTTATCAATTCTGGAACATCTGGATTTTTTTTCTGAGGCATTAAGCTGCTACCAGTGGCACATTTGTCTGTTAATTGTGCAAAAGAAAACTCATCAGTTACCCATAAAATTATTTCCTCCGAAATTTTACTTAAATGAGACATTACCAAAGCAGATGCCGAAACAAACTCTATACAAAAATCTCTATCGCTTACTGCATCAATACTATTTTTATAAATCTTTTCAAAACCCAATTCTGTGGCTGTAAAGTTCCTATCTATTTTTATTTTTGTGCCAGCTAGTGCTGCAGCCCCCAACGGGGATATATTAACTCTTGATCTAACTTCTTTAAACCTTTCTCGATCTCTTTGAAGCATTTCTAAATAAGCCAATAAATGATGAGCTAAAGATAGTGGTTGAGCTCTTTGCATGTGCGTATAACCAGGAATAAGAGTATAAATATTGGATTTCGCAAGTTTTAAAAAGGATTTTTGTAAATCAGTTATTAAAATTTCAAGATTATCAATCTCTTTTCTTAGCCATAATCTTATATCTGTCCCAACTTGATCATTTCTGCTTCTACCGGTATGTAATTTTTTTCCAGTTTCTCCAATTAAGCTAATTAGTTTTTCTTCAATACAATAATGAATATCTTCAGAAGGGGGACTTGGAAAAAATTTACCCTCCAAATACTCAACTTTTATTTTTTCTAGACCATTTATAATTTGCAAAGTTTCAGAAGAGGATAAAACTTTTGTTTTACCAAGCATTTTTGCATGAGCAATCGAGCAATCTAAATCTTCTAAAATAAGCTTTCTATCAAAACATATAGAGGCATTAAACTTTTCAATAAAAGGATTAAGTGTATTATCAAATCTCTTACTCCAAACTTTTGACATATCCATTAATAACTTTAGATATCTCTAATAAAGCATTTTTTTAAATAGGTGACAAAAAATTTTATCTTAGTTGAAAAATAATCATAGACGCGTCATCTTCCAAATGTCGATTTTGCCCTGTGAAGTCATCTAATTTTTTAAATATTTTATTTAAAATTTCTTGAGAACTATAAGATTGCTTACATAATTTTGTAAGTATTTTTATTAATCTATTCTCATCAAATCTTTCACCAAGAGAATTTGAAGTATCTATAACTCCATCGGTATAATAAAGAACTAAATCATTTTCATTAAGCTTGATTTCACTAGAATGATATTCAGCATCTTTTTGTAATCCAAGTACAAATCCTTCTGCATCTAATTTTATAATTTTCTGATCTGAGCTTTTCCAAAGCAAGGGAGGATTGTGAGCTGCATTAGCAAATCTTAATTTCCTAGTTCTAGGATCATAATCAGAATAGAATAATGTCATGAATCTATGCGATTGATCTAAATCATCTATTGCTAGTTGATTAAGATCATGCAATATTCTATCTGGAGGTAAGCCTGTAAGAACCTCTGCACGTAACATTCCTCTTAGCATAGTCATTAAAAGTCCAGCAGGAATCCCCTTACCCATAACATCCCCAATTACTAAAGCCCATCTTGCTTTTTCCTTTCTTTTTTCTGAAATATTCGTTTTTAAACACATAAAATCGTAATAGTCTCCACCCAACTGGAGTGCAGGTCTACAATGCGCAGCTAGATCTACGCCATCAATAGTTGGACAATAATCTGGAAGCAGTTGAGATTGTATTTCAGCACCAGTTGAAATTTCTCTATCTACATTCTCATGCTTTTTCATTGTCTTTATTAAGAAATAATTTTCTAATCCAATAGCAAGACAATTTTGAATAAATTTAAAATTCGGATCATCAATAATTGCCTCGCAGGATATTTTTTTACTAAAAATATAAATGAATCCTCGACATTTTCCTCTAGATAATATTTTATCTGCCTCTATTCTGTATTCTTGGAAATTATTTTTTAATGCATTTTCAAAAGTTAAAATTTCTTTTATTTTAAAATTTTTTGAAAAATGAAATTTATTCAAAAAACTATTAATTTCTTCTTGAATTGTTAAGTAATCTTGATTAACAGAAATTTTTATATTTTCATTCCATATCTCCCCTTCGTAATTTAAAGGAATAATTAAAATTATATTGTCAGAAAAAATATATTTAAAGATTAAGCATACATAATCCAGTAATTTATTAATGTTGGAAAATGATTTTAAATAATATGCTAAAGAGGATGCAATTTCAGCAAATTTATTTTTATTTTTTAGAGTTACTTTAGAATCATTCTCTAAAAATTTTTGGATAAATTTATTTGAAAATATTTTTTCTTTTTGATTATTTGTCAAAACAAATCTTATAGATAAATATGTTTTAACATTAAATTGAAATTTTTAAAAAAAATTAATTAAATATTTATTTATCTGCAAGCATAGCCTCTACAAATTCATAACTATTAAATGGTCTCAAATCTTTTATACCTTCTCCAGCCCCAATAAACCTTATAGGCAAATTTACTTCTTCAGATACAGCTAAAGAGACACCTCCTCTAGAAGTGCCATCTAATTTAGTAATAATTGCTCCACTTAAATCTGCTGATTTAGCAAAACTTTTTGCTTGTTTTAACCCATTTTGTCCCTGACTTGCATCTAAAACTAATAATGATTCAACAATTGCATCAGGAACTTTTTTATCAATAATTTTTTTTATTTTTGCTAATTCATCCATCAAATTATTTTTTGTTTGCAATCTACCTGCCGTATCAACAAGTAATAAATCAACATTTCTTTTTTTTGCGGAATTAATTGCATCAAAAACTACAGCAGCTGGATCAGCATTTTTTGATTGATTAGATATAACATCAACATTACTTCTATCTCCCCACACCTTAAGTTGTTCTACTGCAGCCGCTCTAAAAGTATCAGCAGCAGCAATCAAAGTTTTATAATTACTTCTTGATGACAGATATGCTAATTTTCCCAATGTAGTAGTTTTACCAACACCATTAACTCCTACTAATAACCAGACATTTAACTTACCCTTTTGGGGAACTAAAATATCAGACCCCGAACTTTTTATTGGTTTATCGATAATTAATTTTAATTCCCTCTTCAAGAATTTTATTCCTGCTTCTGCACCCACGACTTCCTCATTTAATTTTGTTCTAAGAGAACTGATAACTTTATCAGTTGAATCAATCCCTACATCAGCTCTTATTAATAAAGTCTCTAAATCATCGAGAGATTCAGGAGTAAGAGGATCATCTCCCAATTTATCCAATAATTCGGTAACAAATCCTTTTCGAGTTTCTTCTAAACCTCTACGTAATTTAGTTAACCAATCAATTTCATCAATCGATATTTGATTTATATTTTTTCCTTGAGCAGCTAATACCATTGCAGACCAAGTAAAATTGTCATCAAATTCTCCTAATTCAGGTTCAGCAATATTTTTTGACTGTTCGGTAATATTTTCTTTATTAGAAGTATGAATCAATTCTTGCTTTTGCTCCTCCTGTGTCTCTAATTCTTGCTTTTGCTCCTCCTGTTTCTCTAATTCTTGCTTTTGCTCCTCCTGTTTCTGTAATTCTTGCTTTTGCTCTTCTTGACGTTTTTTTAAAAGTGCATAAGCTTGTGCAGCCCATTCACGAGAATTATCAGAATCAGTATTAGTCATTATTATTTATAGTTCGTAATTGAAATTTTCTAAATACTATTTATTTATATCAAATAATTATGACAATTAAATTGATTGTAATCTCCTTAAAACTCCGTTAATAAATTTTCTTCCTTGCAAATCACTATATTTATTAGCTAAATTAACAGCCTCATCACAAGCGACAGCGACCGGTGTATTCAAAAAATTTATATCCACGTAAGCTAGACGCAGAATATCCCTATCAATTCTTGGTAATCTTTTTAATCTCCATCCATCCATTACTTGATCGATATCAGAATCAATAATTTTAAGATTATTAATTATATTGCAAATCCTTTGATTTACATCCTCTCTAATATCTATTTGACCGCTAGAAACAATTAATTTTGGAAAGTCTAAAGTAACAGAAAGTGTATTCATTACAGTTTCAATTTTTGTCAGAGATTTTTTTAACTCATCTCGAACATTTGAATAAGAGGAATCAAGACCTTCTTGCAACTCACTATCTAATATTTTTTGTGAAGCATTTTCCAAATCTGACTCGCAATTATCTAATTCATCTCTGCAATGGTTTATTAGAGAATCCAAAGCAGATTCAAAAATTTCTTCAATCTGAAATTTATTTAATTTAAAATCACCTTTATCTTTTATAAGGCCAAGAGAAATTAATGACAATTCTCTAGAAAGGGATCTATTATGCATCAATTAAGAAGAAGTATTAGTGGAAGCTCGCAATTGAGAAAACAATTTTGAAAATGTTGGATTTGTGGTGTTATTTTTCTCATCTGGATTAACTATCCCAACAGAAATTATTGTTTTAAAAGCATCTTCAACAGAAATATCCAAATCCTTAACAGAAGACTCAGGAACAAGTGTATACCATCCAGTAGTTGGATTTGGTGCAGTGGGGATGAAAACACTAAGTAACTTTTCTTCCAATTCTGGTTGTAAAGAAGGACCTACATCTCCTGTTACAAAGCCTACACTATATAATCCCTCGCGAGGATATTCAACTAAAACAACTCGTCTAAATCTATTAGATTTATTACTTAAGAAAGTTTCTAGTAATTGTTTAAGGGTTTTATAAACCGCTCCAGCTACTGGAATTTTTGATAAAGTACCCTCTCCAAATTCTAATAACCATCTTCCTACAAAATTTCTCGCCATTAAACCTATAAGCAAAATTGCTAATAAAGGAACTGTTAAACCTAGGGTGAGATTAATTAAATCTTGTAATAAAGGATTTAAAGTAATAAAAGGATTTAGTTGCTTTGGGACTGAAGTGACTAACGTTAAAACAAATTTACTAACTAATGATGACAGCCAAATAGTTGTTGCTAAGGGTATTACAACTAATAACCCTGCAATAAGATCATTTTTAAGATCTTGTTGAAGCCTAGATCCTAAATTAGAATCTTGATTTTGATTAGATTCAACCAAAATAACGTTTTAACTATATTAACTTTACTAATAATTTAACTGTTTTTACTAGGTTAGGATATATTTTTCTTAAATATATCTATTTTATTTATAAGTTTATTCTCCAAAAATAACTTTCAAAAGAAATGCTATAAAGAAAAAAGAAATGATTAATACGATTCAAGACAAACAAGAAATAAGTAAAAAATTAAAAGAAAGAGCTTTTTTTGAGGGTTTTGCAGTTGCAGGAATAGCCTCAATACCAGGTAGTTCGCGCGTAAAATTAAGAACTAATGCATTAGAAAGATGGTTATCAAATAACTATCATGCTGAAATGAAATGGATGGAAGCTGAGAAAAGAAAAAATATTAACTCACTTTTTGAAGATGCAAAAAGTATTTTAAGTGTTGGCTTTACTTACATTAATTCACAAAACAACAACAATAATTTCCTCAAGGTAGCTAAATTTAGCCAAGGTGAGGATTATCATAAAGTGATTCACAAAAAATTAAAGAATATTGGTAAATGGATCAATTTAGAAATACCTGATTGCAAATGGAAAATATGTGTTGACACCTCTCCACTTCTTGAAAAAGCATGGGCAGAAGAGGCAGGTATTGGTTGGATAGGTAAAAATAGTAATTTAATCAGCAAAAAAAATGGTTCTTGGTTTACTTTGGGTTTTATGATTCTCACAAAAGATTTAACGCCAGATAAACCTCATCAATCACTTTGTGGAAAATGTGATATTTGCATTGAACATTGTCCTACCAAGGCAATCGTAGAACCCTTTGTAATACAATCAGATCTATGCATTGCGTATCACACAATAGAGAGCAGAGATAAAACTATTCCAAAGAAAATAGAAAAAAATTTAGGTGGATGGGTTGCAGGATGTGATATTTGTCAAGATGTTTGTCCATGGAATAAATCAGTGACATACAACAATAATTTTGAAACTACCCCGAAAGAATGGATTAAAAATCTTAATATTGAGTCCCTCAATTGGGACGATAAAACGTGGCAAGAAAATCTTAAAGGAACTACTTTAAAAAGAATTAAACCATGGATGTGGAAAAGAAACATACAAGCAAATATAAAGAATAGAAAAATTAAAAAATGAAAAAGTTTTTTAAAAAAACAATCTGGATCACCTTGATCTGTTTTTACTTTTTTCAAATAGAAATAGTTCGAGCAATAGTTCCCTATTATTATTTCCCAACAATAAAAAATATACAAAAACAAAGTTTATATATTGGTAAAAATGCATATCAATTACTTTTATTTGGTCAATTTGGAGACAGTCTTAACTTAGCCAAATTAGCTGTAAAAATAAATGCGAAAGATGAAAAGCTATGGTTGATTTTGGCTGAAGCACAAATAGCTAACAAACAATACAAAAAAGCATTAAATTCTCTAAACAAGGCAGAACAGATAAATTCAAATGTTAGCGAAATATATTTTGCTAAAAGTAATGTTTACTTAAAAATTTCCCAACAAACAAAAGCAAAAAGTGCTTTAGAAAAAGGAATAAAGATTGAGCCTAATAACCACAAAGCTATTTTTCAATTAGGAAATATTTTATTAATGGAAAAAAATTATTTGGGCGCTATTACATTGTTTGATAAATCTATAAAAATTAAGCCTGATTTCTGGCAAGCAATTAATAATCAAGGTTTAGCTTATTTCGAGAGAAACAATGTAAATCTTTCAGTCAAACTTTTTCAAGATGCAATCTCGATTGAGGAAAATGCTGAACCATTACTAGGCTTGGCCTCATGTAAAAATATCCACGATACTAAATTAGCAATTCAGCTAGCAAAAAAAGCTTTAGCTAAAGATCCCAATTACGTCAATTATAATTATAGAAAAGAACAGTTATGGGGTGAAAAATTACAAGCCTCTACAGAAATTCTTTTACAAAATGAACAACTTAAAGAAGATGTAAAACTAGCAAAATCCAAAATAAATGAATCATCTTAATGTTCAATAGTGGTAAATATTGTTTTACCTATTAGTCTTAATTTAGTTAGTTAATAATTTCTCAATTTTGCGCTCTAATGGATAAGAAAAAATTCACTTCCATCTCACTTCAAGAAGAAATGCAACGTTCTTATTTGGAGTATGCAATGAGCGTAATAGTTGGACGTGCTTTACCTGATGCAAGAGACGGTCTTAAGCCTGTACAAAGAAGAATTATATTTGCGATGTACGAATTAGGTTTAACACCTGACAAACCATTTAGAAAGTGTGCAAGAGTTGTTGGAGATGTACTTGGAAAGTACCATCCTCATGGAGATCAAGCAGTATATGATGCATTAGTAAAACTAGTGCAAAATTTCTCAACTAAATATCCTACTCTTGACGGCCATGGAAATTTTGGATCTGTAGATAATGATCCGCCGGCAGCAATGAGATATACTGAAACCAGATTAGCTCCAATAGCTCATCAAGGATTTCTTGAAGAAATTGGATCAGAAACAGTAACCTTTTCAAATAACTTTGACGGTTCTCAAAAAGAACCAGATGTTCTTCCGGCCCAACTTCCATTTTTACTTTTGAACGGCTCATCAGGTATTGCTGTTGGCATGGCGACAAATATTCCGCCTCATAACCTTGGCGAAATTGTAGATGGTTTAATTGCATTACTTAAAAATAAAGATATAAGTGATAAAAAACTTTCTAACATTATCAAAGGACCAGATTTTCCTACAGGCGGGGAGTTAATTTATAGTCAGGCAATTGAAGAACTTTATGAAACTGGAAAAGGATCTATAACGATAAGAGGAGTTATAAATACAGAAGAAGTAAATTTAGGAAAAGGGAAACATAAAAAGAATGCACTAATAATTACGGAACTTCCTTATCAAATTAATAAAGCAAGTTGGATTGAAAAACTCGCAGAACTTGTTAATTCAGGGAAGATTAATGGGATTTCAGATATTAGGGATGAGAGCGACAGAGATGGAATGAGAATTGTAATAGAACTAAAAAAAGATGCTAATTCTGAACTTGTAATTTCTAATTTGTATAAAAGAACAACTCTCCAAACAAACTTTGGCGCAATATTTTTAGCTATAATTAAAGGTAAACCTGTACAATTAAACCTAAAAAAATATCTCAACTATTTTCTTGAATTTAGAGAAGAAACAATTAGAAAAAGAACTTATTATTTTCTAAAAAACACTCTTGAGAAACTTGAAATATCAGAAGGTTTATCTAAAGCCACAAAAAACATAAAAAAGGTTATTGAAATTATTGAAGAATCAGAAAATTCTGCGGAAGCTAAATCAAAATTAATTGAAAATTTTTTCTTGAGTGATAAACAGGCAAATTCAGTTTTGGATATGCCACTAAGAAAATTAACCAATCTAGAAAAGAATCAAATTGATAATCAAATAGAAAGTTTAAAAGAAGAAAAGAATTATTTTCAAAAATTGCTGAAGGAAAGAGAATTATTAATTGAATTACTTATTGAAGAATTTTTAATATTAAAGAAAAAATATAATGTTATAAGAAAAACAAAAGTAATAAAAAATATAAATCAAAATGAGGAGTTAGAGACGCTTAATATTCAAATATTAGAAGAATTCATAAATAAAAAAACTAAATTATATGTAGATAATAGACTGTATTTAAAAAAGATGAATTCAAGTAATTATAAAAAATCATTTGAACTTACAAATAAAATTATAGACAATAAAAATGTTCAAAAATTTATATTTAATATTGAAAAAAATATAAAATTAATTGGAATCACAAATACAGGAAAAGTATTTAACATTGATTGGGAATCAAGTCTTAATAAAGACTATAAATTAGATAATAAAATCCTTGGAAATATTCATCCTAGTGAAATAATAAATTTTCATTCTTTAAAAAAAGAACTTAGAAATTATTTATGCATATTAAATTCAGATGGAAGATTTAAAAAAGTTTTATTTGATGAAGATATGATCAAAACTAATAGAACTTTCACAATTACAAAATTAAAAAATAATCTAAAGACAATCGATTCATTTATTTCTGATGAAAACAAAAATTTAATAATATTAACCTCGATAGGAAGAATTTTTAAATTTAATTTATCAAATAAATTTTTAACGCCAACTTCTAAACAATCACAAGGATTAATACTTGTAAAACTTTTACCAACTGAAAAAATTGTTTCCTGTTGTACGATTGTTAATGGGGAAAATATTTTTTTAATATCCAAAAAAGGAAAAATCTTTTGTATAAATAGTAATGAAATTTATTACTCAAATGAATACAGTTTGGGATATTTAAATGAAAAAACTCAACTTAAAAACGATTACTTCCTTAATATAATAACTAATAACCATTACCTTGATATTGAAACTAATAAAAATAAATCTGCAAGATTAGACCTTAATAAATTAAATTTCAAATCAAATAAATCAAATTTTTTGATTGATTTTTTAAAATTAGATAAAGATGAATACCTTGAAAATTGTTTCCGACTTAAAAACTTTCTGAATTAAGATTTATATTCATTTTCAACCCAATTTAGATACTCTTGATTGACCGTTCCTGTTACATAAGAACCAGTAAAGCAACTCATCTCCAAATCTTTAACAGGAGAATCACTTATTATAGATTTTCGCAAACTTTCAACACTTTGATAAACAAGGTTATCAATTTTAAGATGATCAGCAATTTCACTTATTGTTCTATCGTGAGCTATTAATTCATCTCTATTAGGCATATTAATTCCATAAACATGAGGATAACGAACTGGAGGAGCTGCTGATGTAAAAAAAACTTTATTTGCACCTGCATCTTTAGCCATTTGTACAATTTCTTTTGAAGTAGTACCTCTTACGATCGAGTCATCAACAATTAATACATTTTTATTTTTAAACTCTGCACTCATAGCATTTAATTTTTGCCGTACAGATTTCTTACGTTTCTGTTGACCAGGCATTATGAATGTTCGGCCAACATATCTGTTTTTAAAAAAGCCTTCCCTATATTCTATCCCTAACTGTCTTGCAACTTGCATTGCCGCAGGTCGAGAAGAATCAGGAATAGGCATAACCACATCAACATCTCCAGAATTAATTGTCTCTTTTATTGTCTCTGCAAGATAATCTCCCATCTTTAAACGAGCTTTGTAAACTGAAATTCCATTCATAATTGAATCTGGCCTAGCCAAATAAACATATTCAAAAGCACAGGGAAATAACATTGGATTTTCAGAACATTGCTTAGAAAAAAACTCCCCATTAAGGTTTATAAAAACAGCTTCTCCAGGATCAACATCTCTTACTACTTGATAATCATTATTTTCAAGCACTAGAGATTCACTAGCAACCATCCACTCTTCTTTTTTTGTGGTTAATGAAAGTCTTTTTCCTATAACTAAAGGCCTAATACCGAAAGGATCTCTAAATGCTAATAAACCATGTCCTGAAATTAATGCAATTGAAGCATATGATCCCTGAATTCTATTATGTAAAGATTTAACGGCATTAAAAATAATATCAGGTTCTAATTCTTGATTATTAATTTGTTCTTGTAATTCTGTAGCAAATACATTTAACAACATTTCAGTATCACTTGAAGAATTTGTATGACGCTTATCAACATTAAATAATTGTTTTTCTAAATCTCTGGTATTTGTCAAATTTCCATTATGTATCAAAACAATTCCATAAGGAGCATTAACGTAAAAAGGCTGTGCTTCTTCAACACTTTCTGCTGATCCCTTTGTTGCATACCTAACATGACCCAATCCAATTTTGCCAATTAAATTCCTCATATCTCTCGTTCTATAAGCAGTATTAACTTGACCTTTAGCCTTATGTATATGAAAAACAGTATTTTCCATTGTGGCTATGCCTGTTGAGTCTTGACCTCTATGCTGCAAAAGCAAAAGACTATCGTAAATTTGTTGATTTACGTCATCTGAAGAAACGATTCCAACTATTCCGCACATAACTTAATATCTTAAAAAGATTAATAGTTGTGAAATGTTTTTCATATTTACAAGTACCCTGAAATACTATTATGAAATTTTTCGGATAATTCCTCAACCCTTATATTGCAGATATTTTTATCTTGAATTTTTATCTTAAGCGTTTCACTAGATACATATCCTATTTTTTTTACATAAACACTTGATGGACAATTTATTTGATTTTGTTTTAAATAATTAAGCCATTCATTTTGTTTCATTTTGCTAATTGAAAAAATTATTCTAGAACCTCCTTCTGCAAACAATAAATTATCATCTCTATTTAAATCTTTCTCTAATTCTATCGTTGCACCTTTTCCAGACAAAATACAAGACTCTGCTAAAGCTATAGCTAAACCGCCATCGCTGATATCGTGAGAAGAAACTACAAAACTTTTTAAAATAGCATTTCTTAAAAAACTCTGGCAAAACTTTTCATCCAGCAAATCTATTTTAGGAGGCCGACCTGTGATTTTTCCATGAAAATATTCCAAATAAGAACTAGCTGCAATTGTCGTATCTGATTTATAAGAACCAATTAACCAAATTTGATCATCAATATTTTTCCATTCACTACTTGTGGCTTTTTCTACATTATCGATCTTTCCAACCATTCCAATAACTGGAGTAGGATTAATAGGAGTTATTACATTATCTTTATTTTTAGATTCATTGTATAAAGAAACATTACCTCCTGTTACAGGAGTTTCCAATGCTTTACAGGCTTCAGCAATTGCAGTACAAGAAGATGAGAGTTGCCAATATCCTATTTCATTTTCCGGAGAAGAAAAATTTAAATTATTTGTAATTGCTACTGGTTCAGCCCCAACACAACTAACATTTCTAGCAGATTCTGCAACAGCAGCGATAGTTCCTCTAAAAGGATCAAGAGCAACCCATCTACTATTACAATCAACTGATGCAGCAACACCAGAAAATACTTTACTTTTATTTTTTTTATTTTGTTCCCTTAGTCTTATTACAGCTGCATCTGATTTTCCAGGTTTAAAAACTGTATTTGCCTGCACTTGAGAGTCATATTGTTTATATATCCATCGTTTAGAAGCTATTGAAGGATTAGAGAGTAATTTTAAAATAATCTCTGAATAAGAAAAATTCTCATTTTCCTTCAATGAAAATATTTTTTGCTCATAAATTTGTGGCAAATCATTTTCTTTCCATTCCCATTTCTTTAAAAGATAATCAGGTGGATTATTAATCACATTATGAAAGTTGACAGGGGTATCATCGGATAAAGCAGAAGTAGGTATTTGGGCGACAATTTTACCTTTACGAGAAATAATTACCTCATTATTTTCTATAACTTGACCAATGACATTGGCATATAATCCCCACTTATTAAATTTTTCAATAAGATCATTAATTTTTTCTTCTTTAACGACAAACAACATTCTCTCTTGCGATTCAGATAATAAATATTGATATGGAGACATATCATCTTCTCTAGAAGGAACCAAATCTAAATCAATAGATATGCCTAACTTTCCATTGGCGGCCATTTCCGCACTACTGCATGTTAAACCTGCAGCACCCATATCTTGAGCTGCAATTACATCTCCTGTTTTGAAAGCATCCAAACAGGCTTCAATAAGACTTTTCTCAATAAATGGATCACCTACTTGAACCGCTGGTCTATCATCTAATGAGGTTGTAGTTAATTCTGAGCTAGCAAAACTAGCACCACCAACTCCATCTCTGCCAGTAGTATTACCAACATATAATACTGGTGATCCTATATTTTTAGCTCCAGAACAGACGATTTCATTAGTCTCTAAAAGTCCTAAAGCCATAACATTCACTAAAGGATTTCCAGAATAACTATCATCGAAATCAATTTCACCTCCAACAGTCGGTACACCAACACAATTCCCATAATGGGCAATACCGGATACAACTCCTCGCAGCAAATCAACATTTGATGATTTATCAAGGTTTCCGAATCTCAATGAATTCAATACAGCAATTGGCCTTGCACCCATTGTAAATATATCTCTTAAAATCCCTCCTACACCTGTTGCAGCGCCTTGAAAGGGTTCAATAGCAGAAGGATGATTATGACTTTCTATTTTAAAAACAAGTTTTTGATTATTTCCAACATCAATAACTCCGGCATTTTCTCCAGGTCCAACTAAAACATTTTTGCCTTTAGTGGGAAATTTAGATAGTAAAGGTTTTGAATTTCTATAACAACAATGTTCAGACCACATAACACCAAACATGCCTAATTCCGTTCTATTAGGCTTTCTCTTTAATCGTTTGCAAATTTCTTCATAATCATTAAGTGTTAAATTTTCAACTTTCAGTGCTTCATTAAGATCATACAGATCTTGATTTTCTTGATTTATCATTATTTATATCCAAGGGTCATCTTCTTTTTTTTCACTAAACGGCATGGATGTTGTATTTTTATTATAAAAACTTTTTTGTTTAAAATCTAAGTTTTGGCTAATATCTTCATCTTCTTCAAGCCAATCCTCTAATTTATTAGAAGCAATATTTTTCATATCATCAAACCTATCAATAATTTTTTTTCCTTTTTGTATAAATTCATTCTTAATACTTGATTTTATTAGAGGTAAATCATCTAAAGAATTAATTTCACAAAATACTAATCCAGGTTGTTGATCATTAATACTTTCAATATTTAATTTCCATCTACTAGAACCTGGAATCTTAGGACTAGATCTAGAAACCAAGTAATATAAAATCTTACCCGTTTTCATTTCAAATAAAAAATCAGCAATAACTCCAATTTTTGATCCGTTTACATTTACAAGATTAGCTTCTATTAAAGTTGGAAACCTATTTAAGGTTGCTAGATCAGAAATAGCTGGATCGCCTTTGACATATATTTCATTATCTATAATTTGAGAAATTTGATTTAAACGCCAAACATTTCTTTTTAAATCAAAATTTGAAGGGCGAGAGTACCATCCTAAAATTCGATGAACTGGAGGATGCATCCAAACATTTTCACCATTCCCGTAATTAAGGACCATATTCCCCTTAACACAATAATTTAGTAACTCACTTAATAAAATTTCTTTAGGTAATTTCAAGTTAAGAACGAACCTGCACAGGCATAACTAAATAAGTAAAAGAATTGAGGTTATCTTCTGGTACAAAAACAGCTGGAGTAGTTGCAATATTACACTTTAAAAGTACATTTTCAGAAGCAATAACTTTTAAACCTTCTAAAAGATATCTAACGTTAAATGCTATATCAAAAGTTTCACCATTATAAGAAACCGGTATTGATTCATTTGCGTTTCCAATATCTTGAGCATCTGCACTGATATAAGCTAAATCTGTATTGTCTAATTTAATCTTTACAACATTACTTTGCTGATCAGCTAAAACAGCAATTCTTTCAAGTGCATCAATTAATTTTTTTGTATTAAAATTCAGGATTTTAGAAAAAGTATCAGGAATTAATTGTGAATAATTAGGATAAGTACCTTCAAGAGTCCTTGTCGTAATTATTTGACTAGAAGAAATAAATACTACTTGACCTTTGTCGTAAAAAAGTTTTATTGAATTTTCTGAGCTTCTCAAAGATACTAATTTTTCAATTTCCCTTAATGATCTAGTTGGAATAGTTACGGACAAATCACCATCATTTGAAGATAAATTTTCTTTATGTTTTATATGTTCTTCATTACCAATTAAAGCAACTGCCAATCTATGACCATCTGTAGAAGCAGACTCTAAATAATTTGGTTTAAAGGTAAAGTTAACACCTGTAAGTAACTGCTTTGAGTCATCATTACTACTAGCAAAAATAGTAGATTTCAAAGCTTTTAAAAAAGAACTAGGTTCAATATTCAAAGAAGTACCACTTTCAACAAATGGCAAATTAGGATATTCATCAGATGGAATCCCTTTGATATTAAAAGAACCTCTGTCACTTTTTATTAAAATATTGTCTGAATTCTCTTTAACTTCTAAGGAAACAGGGGTTTCATTAGGTAATTTGTTTACTATTTCGGATAAAAGTTTTGAAGGTATAGTAATAGCTCCACTCTTTTTAACAGTTCCATCAAAAGAAGTTTGAATTCCTAAATTAAGGTCAAATCCTGTCACACTAATTTTATTGGTTCCTTCATCAGCTGTTAAAAGTATATTTGCGAGAATTGGATGAGTTGGTCTTGAAGCGACAGCTTTGCTTACTAGTTGAATAGCATTATTTAATTCACTTTGATTACAAATAATTTCCATCGGTATTTGGAACTTTTTACAAATACAATATACTTTTTTCGTAAATTAAATTCAATAAAATAATTTTTTACTTCTTTCTAATATAAAAATAAATAATAAAATAAAAATTTTAGTAGTAGTAGTTCTTGTGGGAACTGTGGAATTCTCAAATTAAATAGCTTGTCATACAAGTTTACGCACACAAAAAGATGTGGATAATTTTTTAAATTTGTTGAATAGTTGTTTTTTTGTCCAATAAATTTAAATTTATTCAACAAACAGAATTACTTATTATGCAGTTTTCAACAGCTTATGTTTGTTTTTAATTGAATTCCACAGACACTTTTTTTTTTGATTTTAGTATCCTAGGATTTTAGTAATATTTTTTAATGAAGGTTCAATATTTTTCCTGAAAATAGCATCATTATTTTTTATTGCACAATCAGGATCTTTTAATCCATTTCCAGTAAGAACACATACAATAGTCGATTCTTTTTGAATTCTATTTTTATTTTTAATAAGTCCAGCAACTGATGCTGCACTGGCAGGTTCACAAAAGATTCCCTCTTGCGCAAGGATTTTATAAGAATTGATTATTTCTTCATCTGTAACTGATTGAAAGTCTCCTTTACTTTCTTTTCTTACTTTTTTTGCTTTTTCTCTATTTACAGGATTCCCAATTCTAATTGCAGTTGCAATTGTTTCTGGATCTTTAACTATTATATTTTTTACTAATGGAGCAGAGCCTTCGGATTGAAAACCCATCATTATTGGTAATTTCAAATTTCTTTTTATTTTTGAATATTCTTTAAAACCCATCCAATAAGCAGTTATATTTCCTGCATTTCCCATCGGAATACAAAGCCAATCAGGAGCAAAACCTAAATCATCAACTATTTCAAAAGCTGCTGTCTTTTGTCCTTGTATTCGATATGGATTAACAGAATTAACAAGTTCTATAGGATGTTCTGAGGATAAATCTCTAACAATTTCAAGAGCCTTATCAAAGTTTCCATTAATAGATATTATTTCGGCGCCATACATTAAAGCTTGAGCAAGCTTTCCTTGTGCAACAAATCCTTCAGGGATTAAAACATAAGGTTTTAATCCTCCTCTAGAAGCATATGCAGCAGCAGCAGCAGAAGTGTTACCAGTACTTGCACAAATTACTGCTTCACGGCCTTCTTCTTTTGCTTTGCTAATCGCCATAGTCATACCACGATCTTTAAAAGATCCTGTTGGATTAAGGCCATCATATTTTAAAAAAACTTTTGTTCCATTTCCAATTAAATTGCTAATTGACTCGCTTAGAATTAATGGTGTATTTCCTTCATTCAAGGAAATAACAGGAGTGTTCTTTGTAACTGGTAGATATTGTTTATAAGCCTCTATTAGACCTGGCCATCTTTTTTTTCTGTAATTAATACCTAGTTTATTTTTGATTTTATTTAATAACGTCATAGTTGTTTAATTTGTTTTGATTTTTTCTAAAGGAGAATTCGTGAAAAAGGTTAATAATTCTGAAATTGATTCTACTTTATTCATAACTTTGCTCAAAGCGCTGACATCTAAAATTACAGTTTTAGTTGGATATCCTTCAAAAAAATTTATCAGATTTATCTTTCCATTCCCTTTATTAATTCCTTGAATTACACTTGCCCTAAGAGCTAACATACCTGTTCTTTCATCATTTGCTCTGGGCGGATGGATAATAGATGAAAGTCTTGTTAAAAAAACATTTCCTATTTCAGAATATACTAATTTACTTGCAATCGTAATAGGAATTTCAAAATTTTTATTTAAAACTGCTCTAATTTCTTTATCTGTGGATCCGGTTGCTTTCAAAATTCTTTTTAAATTTCTTGTTGATTTACCTTCTTTAGCAAAATTTTTCAAAGAATTTACTTTGATTGTTCTAGAAAATATGCTGTAGGTGATTTTGATTTCTTCAGCAGCATTAACTTTTGGAAAATTAAAAAATAATGGAGAACTTATTAAAATAAAAAAGCTTTTAAATATTAAAAATTTACTAAACTTCATTTATATATTTGCACCAGCTGCAATTTTAACAAGCCTAACCATTCCTTTTTCTGTTACTTTTTTTGCAATTTTTATACCCATCTCTTTTGT
This sequence comes from Prochlorococcus sp. AG-347-I21, assembly GCA_003279055.1. Classification (GTDB taxonomy): domain Bacteria; phylum Cyanobacteriota; class Cyanobacteriia; order PCC-6307; family Cyanobiaceae; genus Prochlorococcus_A. Next base: position 128,947 of record QCBP01000001.1, read on the forward strand.
ATAGGGTTCATTTATAAGTCTTGGAACTCTTTTTAGAAAAATATCAATTGAATAGCCTGGCACTTTCTGTAAAACTTCTAAAAAGTTTCTTAATGGCTCTACATACATAACAAGGTCATTCAAGCTGTTATTTTCGTTTATCGTATTTAATTTTATTGATTCTGGAAGATAGTTATTCAAATTTTTCAATATTTTTAGACTAAGTAAATCTATCTGATTAGTTAAACCTTCAATTATCTCATTCCTAAGAAATCCTCCTTTTGGAGAAAAGAGAAGATTTATAACTTCGTCTAAAAGTTTTTCTAAATCGAGATTTGTTTGTTTTGCAGCGTTAGATAGTAGATCTTCTAAACGATCCCATTTAAAATTTTTATTGTCGAAAAGCATTTCCTTAAGGCTTTCTCTTAATTGTGGATCAGGATCTTCCATTAATCTTCTTGCAAAATATGGATAAGCTGCGCCTAATATTTTGAAGTTTGGGTCTACGCTTAAAGCAATTCCTTCTAAAGTAAGTAATGACCTTATTATAAGCGCATAATATGGAGGTAGTCTGAAAGGGAATTTATACATAACACCTGACATGTCATCTGTGACGCTCTTGAAATCCATTTTGGAAACTCCTTGTTCAACGGCGTTAATGAAAACATCTTGAAAGGCCGGAACAATTGGTTCTAGATTAACTTCCTCTGATAAAAATCCTAATTTTACGAAATCTTGAGATAATTTATCGAAGTTTTTATTTACCAAATGAACAACTGCTTGTATTAAACCTGATCTAGAGTCTCTAGAAACTTCACTCATCATTCCAAAATCTAAGTAACATAATCTTCCGTCTTTTAAAGCTAATAAATTTCCTGGATGTGGGTCAGCGTGAAAAAAACCATGTTCTAAAAGTTGTTCTAAACTGCACTGAACCCCTATATCAATCATTTTGTCGGGGTCAATTCCTAATTTTTTTACATCTTCTAAATTCGTTAATTTTGTACCATCGATCCATTCCATAGCTAAAACTCTTCTAGAAGTAAATTCTTTATAAATTTTTGGAACTGCAATCATTTGATTATGCTTATGCATTTTTCTAAACTTTTCTGCATTTTCAGCTTCATTTAAATAGTCCATCTCTTCAAAAACTCTTTTGCCTAATTCATCAATCAAAGCAACGAGGTCACTTCTTATCAAGCCAATATTATTTTTAAGCCAATAAGCAATATTTCTAACAATATATAGATCCAAAGTTATTTGTTCTCTTAAACCTGGTCTTTGTACTTTAACGGCAACAAATTCTTCATTTTTTAGTTTGGCCTTGTGTACTTGTCCTAAAGAAGCAGCAGAAATTGGTTCTTTATCAATTTCTAGAAAAATTTCATCAATTTTGGATCCTAAATCTTCTTCTATCAATTCCATAGCCTTATCCCCATCAAATCCTGGTAATTGATCTTGTAACTCAGAGAGTTCTTCTAGAAGAATTCCTGGAATAATATCTGGTCTTGTTGATAAAGCTTGACCTGCTTTTACAAAAGCAGGACCAAGTTCAACTAATAAATTGGTTAATTCTTTTGCTCTAAATCTTGCTTGTGGTTCATTTTTTAATCTACCAGTTAATTTATCCCATCCAATAGAAAATATATATGCAAAAATAGGTACTAAGGTTTGCCAAAGTCTTTTTAAAAGTCTTTTTGGATTTTTTTGATAAATTTTTGAAATTGTATCTGGATCATAATCTAATAATCCAGATATCTCTATAAAATCAGTAAAATCTTCTTTCATAACTTTATATATTGAAAACCTTTATTTTTTTTAAAAAGAGGTTAATTTTTTTATATGGAAGATTTATCATGTTAATACAATTAAGAATAGAAAATATTGCCTTAATTGAAATTATAGAAATTAATTTCGAAAAAGGTTTGAATATTATTACTGGAGATTCAGGTTCAGGTAAATCTCTAATTTTAGATTCTTTAAATGTTTTATTTGGCGGGTCTAATATACCTTTAAAGCACTTAATCCGTCTAGGAAAAGATTATTGTGTTATTGAGGCAAAGTTTTCTTGCTCTTTTCTAATTAAAAACTGGTTAGTAAGTAATGGCTTTGACTCTAGTTCTTCAGAATTAAAAATTAAAAGAAAGTCTTATAAAAAAAATAATAAAGTTTTATCTAAATATACCTTAAATAATTTATCGATTAATAAAAATTCATTAGAAGAACTTGGAAGAATGTTAGTAGATTTTGCCGGACAATCAGATACTTTTATTTTTGATTCTCTTGAAAAAAGAAGATTGATTATTGATGATTTGTGTTCACAGTATTTAAGAGATACTAGTGCAAAGATTAAAAACATTTGGGGAGAAAGTCAATTTTTAAAAGGATTAATCAAAGAAAAAGTAGAATTGTCTAGGAAACAAGAAGAAAATAATTTAGCAATAAAAGAGATGTTGAAGATTTTAGAGGAAGCTAACATGAACTCCAAAGAAGAAATATTAGAATTAGAAGCACTGGAAAATAAACATGTAAATAATTTCGAAATAAATAATTCAATCAAGGCCTCTTTAGATAACTTAAAAAATTTCAGTCACGAACAACCATCAGTCTCAGTTCTGGTAAACCAATCAATAAAAAACTTAAATAGAACATCAGATTTCGATTTAAAGATTCAAAAATTTAGAGAGAAGTTATTAAATATTCAAGCTGATGTGGAGGATTTAATTTTTGGCTTACAATCTTACATACAAGACTTAGAATACGACGAGTCTAATCTTCCAGAAATACAAAAAAGATTATTTTTTTTAAAAAATTTGGAGAGAACTTTTGCATTGGATCTTCCTCAACTCATTGAAAAGCGAGATCAACTAAAAACATATTTCTTGAATAACAATACAAATAATGAGATTCGTGATTTGGAACTTCAAATAAAAAACTTACAAATTAATCTAAATTCTCTTTTTATTACCCAGTCATCTGAAAGAAAAAAAATTGCTAAAAAGTTGCAGGATTCAGTAATCTCTATCTTAAGAAATTTAGGCCTAGAAAATGCAAATTTTTCGATTCAATTTTCTGAGTGTAATCCATCCAGTGATGGAATTGATGATATAAAATTTTTGTTTTCTGCTAATCCTGATCAGAAACTTGCTCCTCTATCAAATGTAATTTCAGGTGGAGAAATGTCCAGATTTTTGTTAGCTATTAAATCTAGTATTTCTAAAAAACCAAGTACATTCTTTTTAGATGAAATTGATAGCGGTTTGAGTGGTAAATCGTTATTTTCTTTGGTTGAGCTAATTAAAGAAATTTCTAAAGATCAACAGATTTTATGTATTACACATCAACCTTTTTTGGCTGCTCGAGGTTTAGCTCATTTTAAAGTTTCTAAAAATCTAATCGATGGAAAAACTTACACCTCAATATCAAAATTAACCACAAAAAAAGATAGAAAAAACGAATTAATTGAACTTATTGGGGGAGGATTTGGCGAAGCAAATGATTACGCTTCAAGACTTCTTGATCGAGCAGCTGCATAAAAGGAAAAAAATTCCACTATAATAACCTTTTTAAATCATAAATAGATTTAAACATGGTTTTTAAAAACGATAATAGTTTTGAAGAAGATAATTCCATCAACATAAGAGGCGCGCGTCAGCATAACTTAAAAGATATTGATCTTTCGTTACCTAGAAATAAATTTATTGTTTTTACTGGTGTTAGTGGAAGTGGTAAAAGTTCCTTGGCTTTCGACACTATTTTTGCTGAAGGTCAAAGAAGATATGTTGAGAGTTTGTCAGCGTACGCTAGACAATTTTTGGGACAAGTAGATAAACCAGATGTTGATAATATCGAAGGCTTGTCACCTGCTATCTCAATCGATCAAAAGTCTACTAGCCATAATCCTCGATCAACAGTTGGAACCGTAACAGAGATACAAGATTATCTGAGATTGTTGTTTGGCCGCGCTGGCGAGCCACACTGTCATCACTGTGGGATTCCAATTGCACCCCAAACAATTGATGAAATGGTTGATAATATTCTTTCATTGCCAGAAGGTACGAGGTATCAACTATTAGCGCCTGTAGTAAGGGGTAAAAAAGGAACACATGCTAAATTAATTAGTGGATTAGCAGCCGAAGGCTTTGCCAGGGTAAGAATTAATGGAGAAGTAAGGGAACTTGCCGATAGTATAGAATTAGATAAAAATCAAATTCATAATATTGAAGTTGTAGTTGATAGATTGATAGCAAGAGAAGGAATACAAGAAAGATTGAATGATTCTTTACAAACTTGTTTAAAAAGAGGCGATGGTTTAGCAATAGTAGAAGTTGTTCCAAAAAAAGGAGAAAATTTACCTTCTAACTTAGAACGAGAAAAATTATATTCAGAAAATTATGCTTGCCCTGTTCATGGCTCTATCGTAGACGAATTGTCTCCTAGATTATTTTCCTTCAATAGCCCATATGGCGCTTGTCCAGATTGTCATGGGATTGGTTATCTAAAAAAATTTACAGAAGATAGAGTTATACCAGATAAAACATTACCTGTTTATGCTGCAATAGCACCTTGGAGTGAGAAAGATAATACTTATTATTTTTCTCTCTTATATTCTGTAGGACAAGCTTATGGTTTTGAATTGAAAACCCCTTGGAAAGATTTAAGTGATATGCAAAAAAAAGTTTTATTGTCAGGATCAGATAAACCAATATTAATCCAAGCTGATAGTCGTTTTAAAACCACTAGTGGTTTTGAAAGACCATTTGAAGGGATTTTACCAATATTAGAAAGACAATTAAATGAAGCCAACGGAGAATCAGTTAAGCAAAAGTTAGAAAAGTATCTAGAGTTGGTTCCTTGTAAGACTTGCTCTGGAAAAAGATTAAGACCTGAAGCTTTGGCCGTTAAGCTAGGCCCCTATAGTATTACTGATCTAACGTCTATAAGTGTTTTTGAAACCTTAACTCATATCGAGCGAATTATGGGATTAGGTAAGACTAAGGAACAAAATATATCTTTATCAGAGAAACAAAAGCAGATAGGTGAATTGGTTTTGAAAGAGATCCGTTTACGCTTAAAGTTTTTAATTAATGTTGGTTTAGATTATTTGACTTTAGATAGACCCGCTATGACTTTGTCTGGTGGAGAGGCTCAACGCATACGATTAGCTACGCAAATTGGTGCAGGTCTTACTGGCGTTTTATATGTATTAGATGAGCCAAGTATTGGTTTACACCAGCGAGATAATGACAGATTATTAGAAACCCTAAAAAGCTTAAGAGACTTAGGAAATACTTTAGTTGTTGTTGAACATGACGAAGATACTATGAAATCAGCAGATTACTTAGTAGACATTGGACCGGGGGCAGGTATTTATGGAGGGGAAATTATTGCTAAAGGATCATTTCAAGATGTCTTGAAATCGGAAAGGTCATTAACTGGTGCTTATCTTAGTGGAAGAAAGTCGATTCCTACTCCAAAAGAACGAAGATCATCTGTTAAAAAAAGTTTAATTTTAAATAATTGCTCTAAAAATAATTTAAAGAATATATCTGTAGAATTTCCCCTTGGGCGATTAGTTTCTGTAACTGGTGTAAGTGGAAGTGGTAAAAGCACCTTGATAAATGAATTGCTTCATCCTGCTTTGAGCCATTCTTTAGGATTAAAAGTCCCTTTTCCTCAAGGGGTAAAAGAATTAAAGGGTATTAAGGCAATTGATAAAGTTATTGTTATTGATCAATCTCCCATAGGGAGAACTCCTAGATCAAATCCTGCTACTTATACTGGTGCTTTTGATCCTATAAGGCAAATTTTTACTGCCACAGTAGAAGCAAAAGCCAGGGGTTATCAAGCTGGTCAATTTAGTTTTAATGTGAAAGGAGGAAGGTGCGAAGCTTGTAAGGGTCAGGGGGTTAATGTTATTGAAATGAATTTTTTACCTGATGTTTATGTTCAATGTGAAGTATGTAAGGGAGCTCGTTTTAATAGGGAAACTCTTCAGGTCAAATACAAAGGTTTTAATATATCTGATGTTTTAGAGATGACTGTTGAGCAAGCTGCAGAAACTTTTTCTGCTATACCTCAAGCTGCAGACAGATTATCCACACTGGTAGATGTTGGATTAGGATATGTAAAATTAGGCCAACCAGCTCCCACATTATCTGGTGGAGAAGCTCAAAGAGTTAAGTTGGCCACAGAACTATCTAAAAGAGCTACAGGTAAAACTCTATATTTAATTGACGAACCAACTACGGGTTTAAGTTTTTATGATGTTCATAAACTAATGGATGTAATTCAACGTTTGGTAGATAAAGGTAATTCGGTAATTGTCATAGAACATAATTTGGATGTTATTAGATGTTCTGACTGGATTATTGATTTAGGACCTGATGGAGGAGATAAAGGTGGCGAAATTATTGCAGAAGGTATTCCTGAAGATGTAGCGAAACATCCCACAAGCCACACGGCAAAGTATCTTAAAAAAGTTCTCAAATAAAAAAATCTTTGTTGCATTTCTTTGTATTATTAATTATCTGAGCAAAAAGAAAGTTTCTTAAGAGATGCATTTTATTTGTCTATCACTCCTTTTTTTTAAAATTTTGGATTTGAAAAATTTAAAATCATAATGCTTTCTTAATATTTCCTTTGGAAATTCGGCTTATTTGTATTAAAGGCGGTTGATCGGAGGATTTGCTGAATGAGATTCAAATTTTTACATTTACATTTACATGGTCTTATACGTTCTAATAATCTTGAATTAGGCAGGGATGCAGATACAGGAGGGCAAACACAATACGTTTTAGAATTAGTTAAAAGTTTGGCTAATATTTCAGAAGTTGATCAAGTAGATTTAGTTACTCGTTTAATAAAAGATTCTAAAGTAGATGATGATTATTCTCAAGAAGAAGAATTTGTAGAACCTGGAGTTAAAATTTTAAGATTTAAATTTGGACCTAATAAATATTTAAGGAAGGAATTGCTTTGGCCTTATTTAGATCATTTAACTGAAAATCTGATTTCTTATTATAAAAACAATAATAATAAGCCTAATTTTATTCATGCTCATTATGCAGATGCTGGATATGTTGGCGTTAAACTAAGTAAATACTTAAATGTTCCACTTATTTTTACTGGTCATTCTTTAGGAAGAGAAAAAAAGAGGAAGTTGCTAGATGCTGGTTTAAAAACTAATCAATTAGAAAATCTTTATTTTATGAGTAAGAGAATTGCGGCAGAAGAAAAAGCTTTAAATTCCGCAGATATTGTTGTAACAAGTACTAAACAGGAGTCAGTGTATCAATACTCTCAATATTATTCTTTTTCACCCCATAAAGCTAAAGTGATTCCCCCTGGCGTTGATCATAACAAGTTTCACCATATACATTCCACAACAGAGACAGCGGAAATTGACAATATGATGAATCCTTTTCTAAAGGATTCTACTAAACCTCCATTACTAACAATTTCTAGAGCTGTACGAAGAAAAAATATTCCTTCCTTGATTGAAGCATTCGGAAGATCTGAAAAATTAAAAAGAAAAACTAATTTAATTTTGATCTTGGGTTGCCGAGAAAGTACTTCAAAACTTGAGCCTCAACAAAAAGATGTATTCCATAATATTTTTGAAATGATTGATAAATATAATTTGTATGGAAAGGTAGCTTATCCAAAAAAGCATCTTCCAAGTCAGATACCTTCTTTATATAGGTGGGCTGCTAGTAGAGGTGGTGTATTTGTAAATCCAGCTTTAACAGAGCCTTTTGGTTTAACCCTTCTTGAAGCTTCTTCCTGTGGATTGCCAATAATATCAACAAATGATGGGGGACCAAAAGAAATTCGTTCAAAATGCGAAAATGGACTTTTAGTTGATGTTACTGATATTAATGCGTTGAAACTTATTCTTGAAAAAGGAATTTCTAATAATAATCAGTGGAAACTATGGAGCAGAAATGGTATTGAGGGTGTTAACAGGCATTATAGTTGGAACACTCATGTAAGAAATTATTTATCAATACTCAAAGAAAACTTTTCAAGGTCAAATAGTTATTCTTCATCTGATATTAAAGAGAGTTGTTTAAAAGGAAGTTCTTCACTTATAAAACCCCATTGATTGAATATCTTGGGATCAGGGTGAAGAATTAGTTGATTTTTATGAGTTTTTTTTAGTTTAAAGCCTTTTTGGGATAGTTTTTTCATTAATTTAGCTGTTTCTTCAAATCTTGATGCCATTGCATCAAGACTTGAGCAGTCACTCGTTAATCCATTATCTTTCCATGTAAAAAAACTCATAACAAATTTTTTAAAGATTAATTTTTAAAACTATACCTAAAATTACAAGTAAAATGTTGATTTTCCAAAAAGTTTCAACTATTTTTTGTTCCTTAACTCCCTTAAGTTCAAAATGATGGTGCAACGGAGCCATTAAAAATATACGTTTACCTCTGTCAAATAACTTTTTGGTAATTTTAAAAAATCCTACTTGAAGTATTACTGATAAAGATTCAACAATAAATATTCCTGACAAAATAGATAATGTAAAAACGCTATTAGTTAATAAGGCTATAGAACCTAGAATTGCACCGAGACTTAAAGATCCAGTGTCACCCATAAATATTTTTGCAGGATAATCATTATATTTGAGAAATCCTAAGCATATGCCGGATAATGAATAACATAAGATACTAAAAACAAAAAGTTCTTGCTGTTCTTTCATTAAGATTTCTGTTCCTAATCCATAAAAGACAATCCCACTGCAACCAGCTGCTAATCCATCTAGTCCGTCAGTCAAATTTACTGAATTACTCATGCCAACAAGTACTAGAGAAGCAATGGGCAATATGAAAATACTCATATTTAATTCCCAAGAGTCAGAAATTATGATTATTTGATTTATAAAATTTTTTTCATAGGCTAAAAATACAAAAATTATCGAGATTATACTTTGTAGAGTCAATTTTTCTTTTGTTTTTAATCCTGTGTTCTTTTTGTTTTTTATGCTTAAATAATCATCTAAGAATCCTGTGATAAAAAAACCAAAAATAGCAAATAATAAAAGAAATAATTTTAGGGACTTTAAATGTATTGTTATTATTAAAAGAAAAATTAAAAAAGGGATTAGCATAAAAATACCACCCATTGTTGGAGTATCACTTTTTTTAAAGTGAGTCATAGGGCCTTCAGCCCTAATATTTTGAAGAAAATTGAACTTTCTGATTATTTTTAGACCATTCTTTGTTGTAAATAAAGAAGTAAAAAAAAATAATATATAGACTCCTATATAGATAAAATTATTAAAAATATAGGATGTAATTATTAAAGCAAAAGTATTTAATATTAATAGGGCTTTAAAGTTAAACTGTTTAATCTTCCCAATCATCTTCTGAAGAGTCTTCTTCAGTTTTATAATCTTCTTTTTCTCCCATTAGCGCAGAAAGTTCTTCTTCTTCTATAGTACTAATTTCTTGTGCATCGCCTTCTTTTTCAGCAACAAGTCTTCCTGTATTTTCAAGCCAAGATAGTAGATCAGGTTCCTCTCTTAATGGCAAAACAGGAGCTGCATCATCTCTGTGATAGCATGTTAAAGCAGGGTTGATTTCAGAAATATCGTCTAATCTAAGTTTTAGTTTATTTGAGTCCATTTTAAATTATGTTCTATATATAAGATAATACATAATGATGCTCACGAAAAACTTTGTTTGATAAAGGAAATTTAAAATACTTTTTTATATGGCTAGTGTCATTGTTGATTTCTGGATTATTTAAACTTATTGGATATTTGAATCCCAATGTTTTAATAATTAATAACTTTCTTGTCTTATTACTAGTTTTTGGTCCAGCTCTTTTAGTTACAATAATATTAGTTTTTAATAAGTTTTCAAATTCTTAATTACGTCAAAAATTTAAATTTATGGAGCAAATTTGAATGCAGCAGGTAAAAAAAATTGTACTGGCCTATTCTGGTGGCGTAGATACGAGTGTTTGTATTCCATATTTAAAAAATGAATATGGAATTTCAGAAGTGGTTACTTTTGTGGCAGATCTTGGGCAAGGCGAAGATTTAGAACTTATCAGGCAAAAGGCTTTAAATTCTGGTGCATCTCAATCAATAGTTGGAAATTTAGTTAATAGTTTTGTTGAGAGATATGCTTTTCCAGCAATTAGGGCAAACGCGTTATATCTAGATAAATATCCTTTATCTACAGCTCTTGCGAGGCCTTTGATTGCTGAGAATCTCGTAAATATTGCTCGAGAGGTTAATGCTGATGCGGTAGCTCATGGATGCACTGGCAAAGGGAACGACCAAGTTCGGTTTGATTTAGCAATTAATGCTTTGGGTCCTGATTTGAAAATTATTACTCCTGCCAGGGAGTGGAATATGAGTAGAGAAGAGGCAATAGTTTATGGAGAAAGGTTTGGTATTCCCGCACCAGTTTCAAAAAAATCGCCATATTCAATAGACGTTAACTTACTTGGTAGGAGTATTGAAGCTGGGATTTTAGAAGACCCAATGAAAGAAGCACCTGAAGATATATTTGCGATGACATCATCAATTGAAAATTCACCTGATTCCCCTCAAGATATAGAAATAGTCTTTAAAAATGGATTTCCAGTTAAAATTAATGATGAATTTTTAACACCAGTGGAGATTATTCAAAAAGCAAATGATCTTGCTGGAGCTCATGGTTTTGGAAGAATAGATATGATTGAAGATCGAGTAGTAGGAATTAAAAGTAGAGAGATTTATGAAACGCCTGGCCTGTTACTTTTAATCAAAGCTCACAAAGAATTAGAGAGTATTACATTAAATCCAGATGTTGTCGACTTTAAAGGAATAGTAGAAAAGAAATGGGGCCAATTAGTCTATCAAGGTTTTTGGTTTGGACCTCTTAAAGATAGTTTAGATGCATTTATTTCATCGACTCAAACTTCAGTTAATGGAAAAGTAAAGATGAGACTTCATAAGGGGAACGCAATAGTAATTGGGAGAATGTCGGAAAATAATTCACTTTATAGGGAAGATTTGGCAACTTATAGCAAAGACGATGTTTTTAATCATTCTTTAGCTGAGGGTTTTATTTATATGTGGGGCATGTCAAATAAAATATGGGCTGAATTAAACACTAAAACAAATGATTAATATTTATGATTTTGCATTTTCTTTAGTTTCTGTGTCATCTTTTCCTAAAGTTGAGGTATCAGCACTTACAACTTGTTGTTTTTCCTGAGATTCAACTTTAATTTTTGGATTCTCTTTATCATCTTCTGCTTGAGTTGAATTTTTAGTAGAAGGTCTTGGAGTTGGCAAAGGCCCTTCTTGTTTAACGGTCATATATCTAATAACATCTTCACTTAGTCTCATCGCCTTTTCAATTTTAAAAATATGTTGTCCATCACCCTGATGACTTAGTTGGACGTAAATACCTTCCCTATGTTTTGCTATTTGATAGGCTAATCTTCTTTTTCCCCGCATTTGACTATCTAGGATGGTACCGCCAAATTCTTCCAAAAGCTTATTGTATTTATCAATGTGGTTAGTTACTTCATCTTCCGCAATATCTGGGCGGAGGATGTACATGGTTTCATAATAAGATTGTTGATCGTTCATAGTTTCAGACAAGGTCTTTGGCTCATAATTATTGATGTTATGAGCGTCTGTTCATATTTAACGATACATCATGATGTGCAGTTCCTTCAAAATTACTATGATATTTTTAAAGATAATTTTTGAGTGCGTCATTCATAATATGAAAAGGTACTTCTAAGCCATTTGTCCAAAATGATAATGATTTCAATCCCTGAGCAATAAGCATTTGCAGACCATCGATAGTCATGCAACCTTTTTTAGCGCTAAATTTTAATAGATGAGTTGGAGCTGGATTGTAGATTAAATCATAAACAATTGACTTGGAGTTAAGAGATCTCCAAAAAGACTCTCCATAAGGTAAAACATTCATTTCATCTTTAGCTGTTTTCATTCCTACTGGCGTTGTGTTTACAACTAAATCTGCTTCTTCTATTAAATTTTGAATTTGATTATCATTACTTAACAAACCCTGAAGTTCAATTTGATTTTCAAAATTTTTTATTAATTCATCTAGTGATGATTTGTTCCGTGATACTACTGAAATTCCTGAAAGATTTAAATCGATTAATCCTTGAATAACAGATCTTGCTGCACCACCGGAGCCAAGAACTATCGATTGCTTTTTTGTTAGGTTTAGTGATTTTAACGGATAAATAAATCCTTCAACATCTGTATTAGTTGCGCTCCATTCTTTTTTAGAATTTAATTTTAGAGTATTAATTGCTTTCAGTTTGTTTGCAATAGGCGAAATTTCATTACAAAGTTTAAATACTTTCTCTTTATGGGGAATTGTAATATTTAACCCTTTGCAATTAATTTTCTTCAAAGAATTCAGAACTAATTCTAGATCTTTATCTTTGCATGGTATAGCAATATAAATTAAATCTAATCCTAAATATTGAAGGGCAGCATTTTGCATAATCGGTGATAAGGAATGGCTCACTGGATTGCCAATTAATGCAATAAAAGATGTTTTACTTGAAATCATGTTTAAAATTTTTTTCTAAAAAAATAATGATCTGTTCGGGAACCACACCCCGTCTTTGAGTAACAATAATGACGCCGATGACCGATTATGGAGAATATCAAATATGAGAATTTACCCATGGGTAAGGTTGTAGGAATCGATTTAGGAACAACTAATAGTTGTGTCGCTGTAATGGAAGGTGGTAAACCTACTGTAATAGCAAATGCTGAGGGTTTCAGAACTACGCCATCAGTTGTTGCATATACCAAAAATCAAGATCAGCTCGTTGGACAAATTGCAAAAAGACAAGCTGTTATGAACCCTGAAAACACTTTTTACTCCGCAAAGCGTTTTGTTGGTAGAAGAGTTGATGAAGTAAATGAAGAATCTAAAGAAGTTAGTTATTCTGTTGAAAAATCCGGTTCTAGTGTCAAATTAAAATGTCCTATTTTGGATAAGCAGTTTTCTCCTGAAGAGGTAAGTTCTCAAGTTTTAAGAAAGTTAGCAGATGACGCGGGTAAATATCTTGGTGAAAAAGTTACACAGGCTGTAATTACTGTTCCAGCTTATTTTAATGACTCTCAGAGACAGGCTACAAAAGATGCTGGAAAGATTGCAGGTTTGGAAGTTCTTAGAATTGTCAATGAGCCGACCGCTGCAGCACTAGCATATGGTTTGGACAAAGAAAATGAAAAAATTCTCGTGTTCGATCTAGGGGGAGGAACTTTTGACGTTTCAGTTATTGAGGCTGGTGACGGAGTAACTGAAGTGTTATCTACATCTGGAGACACACATTTAGGTGGTGATGATTTTGATAGGTGTATCGTAGATCATTTAGCAAGTACTTTTAAATCAAATGAGGGGATTGACCTTAGACAAGATAAGCAAGCTTTACAAAGACTTACTGAAGCAGCAGAAAAAGCAAAAATTGAGCTTTCAAATGCTACGCAAAGTGAAATAAATTTGCCGTTTATCACAGCAACTCCGGAAGGCCCAAAACATTTGGATTTGAACCTAACTAGAGCAAAATTTGAGGAATTAGCAGCTTCTTTAATTGATAGGTGCAAAACCCCAGTTGAGAGAGCTATAAGTGATGCAAAAATTTCTACTAATGAAATTGATGAAGTTGTGATGGTTGGAGGTTCATCCAGAATACCTGCAGTTCTAGATTTAGTTAAAAAAATAATTGGTAAAGAACCAAATCAAACTGTTAATCCCGATGAGGTAGTTGCTGTTGGAGCAGCTATTCAAGGAGGAGTTTTAGCAGGTGAAGTTAAAGATATATTGTTGCTTGATGTCACTCCACTTTCTCTAGGTGTAGAAACTTTAGGTGGTGTTATGACAAAAATGATAAATAGAAATACTACAGTTCCTACGAAGAAATCAGAAACATATTCAACTGCTGTAGATGGACAAACCAACGTAGAAATACATGTATTACAGGGTGAAAGAGAAATGGCATCTGATAATAAAAGTTTAGGAACTTTTAGATTAGATGGTATTCCATCAGCCCCAAGAGGTGTACCCCAAATTGAAGTGACATTTGATATTGATGCAAACGGAATTCTTAGTGTTACAGCTAAAGATAAAGGAAGTGGTAAAGAGCAAAGTATTTCTATAACTGGTGCTTCTACTTTGTCCGATAATGAGGTTGAAAAAATGGTTAAAGATGCAGAATCAAATGCATCAGCAGATAAAGAAAAGAGAGAAAAAATTGATTTAAAGAACCAAGCTGAAACACTTGTCTATCAGACAGAAAAGCAACTTGGTGAATTGGGAGATAAAATTGATGCCGCTGCAAAGTCTAAGGTTGAAGAAAAAAGCAATGCTTTAAAAGAGGCAATCTCAAAAGAAGACTATGAATCAATGAAAAAACTCCTTGAAGAGCTTCAACAAGAACTATATGCTGTCGGTTCCTCTGTTTATCAGCAACCAGGTAATCAGCCTCCAACGCCTGGTTCAGCGAGTGGTCCTGATCAGACTGAATCAAATGATAAAGGTGGAGATGACGTAATTGATGCAGACTTTACTGAATCAAAAGATTAAGAAAAGTAATTTTTAATTTCATTCGCAACCCATTTAGAACAAGCCGGCGCAAGTAAAATGCCATTTTTATAAAAACCTGTACAGATAATTAGTCCATCTCCCAAATTTTTCATTATTGGTGAAGGTTCACCTTCAGGTCTAGACCTTACTCCAAACCACTTTTTTGTGATTTGACCGTTTACAAGCCAATTTGGCTTGTTATCTAGAAAATTTGTAACTTTCTCAAAAACATCTTTTTCTGGTTTTGAACTATATTCGTCTGTTGAACCAATAATAAGTTTGTTTTTTGATATGGGAATTATATTTTTGCCATTTATATTGAATTGTTTTGGAAGTGTTACTAAATCAACTTCCTCATCATTTATGGCAATTTCTATAGCTTGACCTAAAACAGGTTTTAATTTGATGTTATGAGTTAGGGTATCTATTAAATTAATCGCTTTTAGAGAATTACATAAAATAACTATGTCAGATTTGATATTTCTATTGTCTTTTGTTGTAACAAACCATTGATTTCTTGTTTTTCTGATTTTTATTATTTCTTCATCAACAAAGTTTATTTTTTTCTTTTTTAGATATTTGTCTAACGTCTTTAGTAAAGATGTAGCATTTATTCTGCCATCTTTGAGAGATATGATTCCTTTTATATTTTGTGTTTGAAATGCTTTATTTATATTTTCAATAATAATCGAGTCTCTTTCTAAAATTTGTAAGTTTGGATCATTATTTTCATAAATAAATTTTTCTAATTTTTTGAACTTTTCTTCATTAGTAGTTAGTTGTATTAATGGTTTTTCGATATTTAATTCACTATTAAATTTTTGCAGGTATGTAATCCATTGGGGCCATAATTCAATGCTTTGTTTCCTGAGATCCCAGCTTCTACCTTTCCTTTTTTGATACATATTACCCATTAGTAAGCCTAAGGCTGCATAGCTACTATTTTTTTGTTCAGCAGGATCTATTAATGTTATCTGAAAACCTAATTCTGATAATTCTAAGGCGTTAAATTTTCCAATAATCCCTGATCCAATAATAACTGTGTGTGCTTTTTGAAAATTTTCTTTTAAGCTTTTCATTGATATATTAGATATACTTGCTTATTTGACTTAATAGTTAAAGATTTTTGGAACATCCTTCAATTATATTCAAAATTGTTTGTCCCGATCGTCCTGGCCTTGTAAGTTTACTTACAAGTTGGATTTCAAATTACGGTGGAAACATAAAACATTCTGATCATCATACAGATCAAGATGCCGGTTTGTTTCTTAGTCGAATTGAATGGAATAGTAATAATCCCTTTTTTAATAGAGATGAAATCTATAAAGAATTTGAAAAAATTGCAAATGAAGTAAATGGAGAATTTAACGTAAATTATTCTGATGAAATTCCAAATGTTGCTATTTTCGTGAGTAAACAAAATCATTGTTTGATTGATTTACTTTGGCGAGTAAGAAATGGAGAGCTCAAAATGAAAGTCCCGTTAATAATTTCAAATCATTCTGATCTTGAAAATATTGCAAATGACTTTAATGCAAAATTTGTTCATATTGATACCTTTAAAACTGATAAATCTATTGTTGAAGATCAATTTTTACATTTACTAAAAGAATATGAAATTGATCTTGTTGTATTAGCCAAATATATGCAAATTTTGAGTGACTCTTTTTTAAAAAAGTTTTCTTCAATAATAAATATTCATCATTCTTTCTTGCCTGCATTTAAGGGCGGGCAACCATATCATCGAGCTTGGAAGAGAGGTGTTAAATTAATCGGTGCTACTGCTCACTATGTTACTGAAGATCTTGATGAAGGCCCGATAATTGAGCAATGCACAGTTAATGTAAGCCATAGGGATGAAGTTGATGATTTGATTAGAAAAGGAAGAGATATTGAAAGAATAGCTTTAGCAAGAGCAGTTAGATTACATCTGAATCATCAAGTATTTGTTTATAACAGCAAAACTGCTGTTTTTGATTGAAAATATTTTTTAGTCTTCTAATTCTATTTGTATTTGTCTTTCATAAATTGATTCTTCATTAAAAGCTCTTGCTATCAAGAAACTGGCAATGCAGCTGATTAATACAGGTTTCATTATTAATAAATTTTTTGTTAAAGCGAAAGCTAAAAACATTGCTGTAATTGGTGTTCGCGAACATCCTGCTACGAAAGCTCCCATTCCTGCAAAAATGTATGTACTTGGTGCATGTCCTGTCGCAATTTCCACCCAGCTCCCCATTATTAGTCCGATTGACCCTCCTAAAGTAAGCATTGGATAGAACAATCCTCCAGGTGCTCCAGATGCAGCAGCTAAACCCGTCGTGATAAATAATACTAAAACTGCTAATAAAGCAATTCCAATACTTGTATTTTGTTCAGCTATTATTTTCTGTAATTCATCTAAATTATGAAATGTACTGGGTAAACAAGAGTAGATACTTCCTAAAATAAGTCCACAGATACTCATTTTTAAAACAAATTTATTTTTATACCACTTTTTCCCAAGATTTTGCATCCACAAAACATATCTGCTGTACAATTCTGCAAATATTCCAATAATTATTCCTAGTAAAACTAAGTAAATAAAATCTACAGGTAAGAAAAAAACTGATGGGTCATATTCTTTTTGAATCAAAAATCCCAGGTTAAAATCAAAACCTCCTGCTTTAGGATCTAAACCTAAGGCTTGAATAATATCAGCAGATGAATCTGCAATGAAAGTTGTAATTACTACTAATAGCAAAATTACTGGTCTTGCAGAGTTTAATAACTCTTCTATTGCGTAGACAAACCCTCCTAATGGAGCGCTAAATACTGCAGCTATTCCAGCACCACCCCCTGCTGCTACTATGACTCTTCTAAAAGCTGTAGGGGCTTTGAGCCACTTGGCCATTTGCCAAGCTACTGATCCTCCCATTTGAACGGATGGACCTTCTGGCCCCAAAGGGAATCCACTACCAATAGCAATAATTCCTGAAATTAGCTTTACTAATCCTACTCTTAAATTCATTGGAACTTTTTTATGTCTTAAAAATCCCATGATTTGACTCACTCCTGAACCTTTTGCGGCAGGTGCTATATTCTTGATCAAATATCCTGCAGTAGCTCCTCCTAGAGCTCCAAAAATAGGTAAGACCGCAATAGATGGGAATTGGTCTAATAATGCTAATCTCCAATTATTAATAAAATAGATTCCAGTTTTAAAAGATATGCTCGTAATTGAGGCTCCTAAACCTGTTAATAAGAGCGAAAGTGCAACAACTAGAGATCTTTGTTTTAATAATTTTTTAATGCTACGAGAGGAATTATTACTTGTTTTTTGAATATTATCTTTTATAAAGTTTGGCATAGTCCATAATTACTTTGTCAAGCTGAAATCTTTTATTTCATCAAATTGAAGATAGCGATAAAGTTCATCTGAATATGGATTAATTTTATTTTTAGTAATATCCTGATATTCTTCAACTTCAGGTATTTTGCCAAGCAGTGCGCAAACTGCTGCTAATTCAGCGCTGCCTAAAAAGACTTGTGCATTCTTGCCAAGTCTATTGTCAAAATTTCTTGTACTTGTAGAAAATACTACGGAACCTTCATCTACTCTGGCTTGATTTCCCATACATAAAGAACAGCCTGGCAATTCTAACCTTGCACCACAATCTTCGAAAATTTTATAGTAACCTTCAGCTTTTAGAGTTTCTTCATCCATCTTTGTTGGTGGACAAATCCATAATTTAGCTTTTAAATTTTGTACTCCTTCAAGAACTTTTGCAGCTGCCCTGTAATGACCAATATTTGTCATGCAAGAACCTATAAAAACCTCGTCAATATTTGTATTTGCAACATCAGTGATTTCTTTTACATTATCTGGATCATTAGGGCAAGCAACTATAGGTTGTGTTACTTTTGCTAAATCAATTTCAATGATTTCTTCATACTGAGCGTTTGAATCTGGTTGAATTAATGATGGTTTGTTTAACCAATTTTTCATATCATTTATTCTTCTTGAAATCGATTTTGAATCTTCATAATTGCTCTCGATCATTTTTTCTAGCAGGCAAATATTGCTTTTTAAATATTCTTGAACAGTTTCTTGTGATAAAAGTATTGTGCTACCAGCACATGAGCGTTCTGCAGTAGCATCAGTAAGTTCAAAAGCTTGTTCAAGTTTTAGGTTTGGCAATCCCTCAATTTCCATAATTTTCCCATTGAATATATTTTTCTTATTTTCTTTCTCAACAGTTAATAGTCCTTTTTTAATTGCGAAGAGAGGGATTGCATTAACTAAATCTCTAAGAGTAATTCCTGGTAATAATTCTCCCTTAAATTTAACAAGCACAGATTCCGGCATATTTAATGGCATTGATCCTATTGCAGCGGCAAATGCAACAATGCCTGAGCCTCCAGGAAATGAAATGCCTAGAGGAAATCTTGTATGACTATCTCCACCTGTGCCAACAGTATCAGGGAGAAGCATTCTGTTAAGCCAGCTGTGAATGATGCCGTCTCCAGGTTTAAGAGCTACTCCACCTCTTTGAGATATAAAATCAGGTAATTCTTTATGGGTAAGTAGATCTACTGGTTTAGGATATGCAGCTGTATGACAAAAACTTTGCATCACTAAATCTGCAGTAAACCCTAAACAAGCTAGTTCTTTTAATTCATCTCTAGTCATTGGCCCAGTAGTATCTTGACTACCAACTGTGGTCATAATTGGCTCACAGGTCATTCCTGGCCTAACTCCATCTAAACCGCATGCTTTGCCTACTATTTTTTGAGCTTGAGTAAATCCGGCACTACTTTCGGTTGGATTTTGTGGTCTAGTAAATACTTCACTTGGTTGATAATCTAATTTGGTTCTAATTTTGTCCGTAAGAGATCTTCCAATCATAAGATTAATTCTTCCGCCAGCTTGAATTTCATCAGTAAGAGTTGATGGATACAACTCGAATTTGCTTATTAATTCTTCAGTATTTGAATCTTTTTCAAATTTTTTAATAATGCCTTTATAGGGATATATTTTAATAACATCTCCTGTTTTCATTTGAGATACGTCAGCTTCTATAGGTAAAGCTCCTGAATCTTGCGCAGTATTGAAGAAAATTGGAGCTATTTTGCTGCCAATTATTATTCCACCTGTTTTTTTGTTGGGAACAAAAGCGATATCTTCTCCTATATGCCAAATGAGTGAATTAATAGCAGATTTTCTAGAACTCCCTGTTCCAACAACATCTCCAACATAAGCTATTGGTAAATTTTGTTTTTTTAAATTATCAAGAATTTTGAGTCCATCAGGTTTTTTAAATTCCAACATAGCTAATGCATGCATTGGAATATCCGGGCGTGTTGTTGCATGTACAGCTGGAGATAAGTCGTCTGTGTTAGTCTCACCATCAACTTTAAATACTAAACAAGTAATCTCTTTCTCCAGAACTTTTTTATTTATGAACCATTCTGCATTTGCCCAACTATTTACAACTTCTTTTGCATAAATATTTTTTTGAGATAATTCATATATTTCATTAGCCGAGTCGTAAACAAGAATAATATTTTTTAAAACTTCTGCCGCTTTTTTTGCGAGTAAACTATTTTCTCCTTTAAGTATTTCAACCAAAGAATTTACATTGTATCCGCCTATCATTGTTCCAAGTATTTCAATTGCTTTTTCGGGATTAATTGATTTGCAATATTTTTCGGAATTAACAATAGCCGTAAGCCAGCTTGCTTTTACGTAAGCAGCCTCATCAACTCCTGGAGGTACTCTATTTATTAGTAAATCAAGTAAATAAGATGAATCGTAAGTACTATCTTGTTCTAATAATTTTGTAATACAATTTGTTTGTTCAGCATTTAAAGGTAAAGGAGGTATACCTTTGGCAGCTCTTTCAGCTACATGATCTGCATAATCTTTTAGCAATGTTTCCAAATTCTTCATTAGTAAGGTTTAATGCCTAATCTATTGTTATTTTTAATATTGAAAAGGAGAGTATTCATAAATGCTTTTTTAAATATTCAAACTTCTTAATTAATCAATGACGACATCATCAAATAATTCAGCTTTAGAAAAGACATCAGATTTACATGTTCTTGAAACACGTCCATTAATACCTCCAAGCAGATTACATAATGATATACCTTTAGATCACGACTCTGCTAATACAGTATCTAAAACAAGAAGATCGATACAAAATATTTTGCATCATAATGATCAGAAGCTTTTAGTCATTGTGGGTCCATGTTCAATTCATGATCTAGATGCGGCAAAGGAATATTCAAAATATATTCAAAACTTTCGAGAAAGTTATAAAGATAAATTAGAAATAATAATGAGAGTATATTTTGAGAAGCCAAGAACAACTATTGGATGGAAGGGATTGATAAATGATCCTCATCTTGATGATTCTTATGATATAAATACTGGTTTAAGAAGGGCAAGAAGTTTGCTTTCATATTTAGCAACTCGTGGCATACCTTCTGCTACAGAATTACTAGATCCAATTGTTCCTCAATACATCGCCGATTTAATAAGTTGGACAGCTATAGGCGCCCGGACTACTGAAAGTCAAACTCATAGGGAAATGGCATCAGGATTATCTATGCCTATTGGCTTTAAAAATGGAACGGATGGTTCTTTTACAACTGCAATCAATGCAATGCAGTCAGCTTCAAAATCCCATCATTTCTTAGGTGTAAATGAAAATGGAATGGCTTCTATCGTTAATACTACTGGAAATCCAGATGGTCATATAGTTTTAAGGGGTGGGTCAAAAGGCCCAAATTTTGAAAGTGAACATGTTAAAAGAATTTCATTTGAATTGCAGCAATCTAATCTTCCTCATAAAGTGATGATTGATTGTAGTCATGGTAATTCCAATAAAGACTTTCGAAAACAGTCGGAAGTGCTAAAAAATATAGCTTCTCAAATTAGCAATGGTGAAAAAAATATTTTAGGAGTTATGCTTGAAAGTCATTTGAAGGAGGGAAATCAAAAACTTTCAAAAAAAGAGGATCTCCAGTTTGGCAGAAGCATTACAGATGCATGCATAGATATAGAAACAACTAAAGAATTACTCGCTATTTTATACAATTCATTTAGCTAGTTATAAAAAAATTAAAAAATAATGCTGAAAAAATTGGAACAATAAAATTATCTATTCCTAAAACACTAAATTGTTCGAGCAAAGTCGCAAGAAAAGCTATTGTAAAATAATTCAAATTTAAACTATTTTGTTGAGCGTATCCTATTGAGCAAACTACTATTAAACTTGTTAAAAACATTGTTATGGTGCCAAATAAAGATTTTTTTTGATTAAAAAAAATCCAACTCTTTGAGTTAAGACTTTTTCCTATTAACCCAGCTAACCCATCACCAAAAGTCATTATGAAAAATCCAGTAATTAATGCATATGGATCTTTATCCCAAAAAAGATAAATCAAAATAAATAAACTTAGACAATAAAATAATGTTCCATAACTCTTTCTCTCAACATCCTCAATTGTTGGAAATAATTTATAGGTGTAATTGATGAAAACCATTAATGAAACTATTCCTGTAAAAATCAGAGCGGAGTTTTGATTAATTTTTAAAAATTGGGCAATTGGTATTAAAGGTCCTATTCCAATATGTATTATTTTTCTAACGATTTCTCTGCTATCTTCATTATATTTTTTAAAAACTATTGATATTAAAAATATTGAAAATAAATACAATAAAATTACAGTAAATTTTATCAATTTGGTTAAGCTGCTTTTTGATGAGTTGTCATTACTCGAAGCTTTAATATTGCTTTAGCTTCTAGTTGCCTTACTCTTTCTCGTGAAACATTAATTTGTCTTCCTATTTCTGCGAGTGTTAATGGTTCTTCACCATCTAGCCCGAATCTGAGCTTCATGATTTTTTGCTCTCTTTCATTTAATTGAGAAAGCCAAGTTCCTAAATGCTCTTTTTGAATAGTTCTATCCATACCCTCCATGGGCTCTTCACAGTTTGGATCAGGTATGAGTTCACCAAGAGTACTTCTGTCTTCTTCCCCTCTTGCATGTGCATCTAGGGAGGCGCAAGGAGCACTTTGAGAAATTAAATCTTCTAAATCCTTTTGATCAATTCCCATCTCAGTTGCCATTTCCAATCTTGTAGGTTGTCTACCAAATTTATGTGATAATTCTCTAGAGACTCTTCTCATTTTGGACAGTTTTTCACTTATGTGAATAGGCAGACGGATGGTTCTAGCACTGTTATCAATTGCCCTCGTCATTCCTTGTCTAATCCACCAGTAAGCATAAGTTGAGAATTTATATCCCATAGCAGGATCAAATTTATCTACAGCTCTTTCAAGACCAATAGCTCCTTCCTGGACA
Source organism: Prochlorococcus sp. AG-347-I21 (assembly GCA_003279055.1). GTDB lineage: Bacteria > Cyanobacteriota > Cyanobacteriia > PCC-6307 > Cyanobiaceae > Prochlorococcus_A. The sequence continues at coordinate 151,875 of QCBP01000001.1, forward strand.
AGATCTAATAATTCAAGCCCTTGGTTTTGGTATTTTTTTGCAACCGAGACAACGAGCCTTAGATTAGCTGCCATCATTCTATCTCTTGCTCTTTTGCCAATCTTTATTTGATAAAGATTTCTTTGGGTTCTATCAGTTTCAGGAATTAGTAGCAACTTTTTCATGTTCTGAACATGATGAGCTAACTCTATTTCCTCTGCTGGAGTCAAAAGAGGTACTCTTCCAATGCTACTTAAGTAATAGCCAATAGAATCTGAAGCGAGTCTGCCAGATTTTTTTTGGCTTTGTTTTGCCGTAAGACTGGATTTCGATTTGCGAGACTTGCCCGCAGTGTTTGGTAATCTTGGCTCATCAAAATTATTATCTGAAGAGCTTTTTGCAGATTCCAGAGGGATCCCCATCACCCTGGCCTCCTAAATAATGGATTTTTTAAAAAGCTAGCACTGAAATCGAAATAAAAACTACTTTTACGTTGAAATTTTAAAGACAAAAAAATTTTTTTTAAAGCTTATTTCTTGAAATCGATTGATATGAAACGATTTTATAAAAAATAAAAAAAATTTTAAATATTAAGTATTTTTTTAAATGTTATAAAAATCAATATTAATTTTATTTTTTTATGAGGTCAATTTGCGAACGATTATGCGATGAATTTAATTCATATTTCGAATATGAACCATCATCTTTCATTATCCAAGAAAAGTAATTATCTTTAATGTAAGTTTGCAAAAGCGTGTATATTTTAGATTTCAATTCATAATCCTCTATAGGAGTAATAGCTTCTATTCTTCTATCAAGATTTCTTCTCATCCAATCTGCACTCCCTATAAAAACCTCATTATCCCCGTTATTAAAAAACCAAAAAATTCTCGAGTGTTCAAGAAAATGGCCAATAATGCTTATAACTTTAATATTTTCACTTAAATTTTTTCTTTGGGGATATAGGCAACAAATACCTCTTATGATGAGGTTAATTTTTACGCCTGACTCTGAAGCTAAATAAAGCAGTTTAATTATTTCTGGATCTACTAAAGAATTCATTTTTGCGATTATTTCGGCTTTTTTGCCTTCCTTTGCATTTTTAATTTCTCTCTTTATCAGAAATATAAATTTCTCTCTCATCGATGAGGGAGAAACTAATAATTTTTGATAACTTTTTTGTTTAGAAAAACCAGATAAGTAGTTAAATAATTCAAGTAAATCAGATGCAATATCAGGATCAGTTGAAAGTAATCCTAAATCTGTATAAAACTTTGCAGTATTAGAGTTATAATTCCCTGTTCCAATATGGAAATAATTCCTTAATCGTCCTTTCTCTTTTCTTACTATTAAGGCTATTTTTGTATGTGTTTTAAATCCGATGATTCCATATACAACATGAATTCCAGCTTGTTCAAGTTGTTTTGCCCATTGAATATTATTGTCTTCATCAAATCTTGCTTTTAGTTCAACAAGAGTCATTACTTCTTTTCCATTCTCTGCAGCTCTCATTAAAGCTGCAATGATAGGGGAATCTTGGGAAACTCGATATAAAGTAATTTTTATAGCCATTACAAGTGGATCATCAGCTGCTCTGTTTATAAATTCTTCAACTGAAGTTTTAAATAAGTCATAGGGATGATGAAGCAGAATATTTTTTTTTCTAAGGATATTAAAAATAGAATTAGGGTTTTTGTTTGAAGGCAAATCTAAATGTTTTAATTCTGGGTGAGTTTTTCCAATTAGTAGATTTTCTTTTAAATCATCTCTATCAATTTTTGTAAGCTGATTTAAGTCGTCTAGGCCTAATAAACTTTTGCAAAAGTATATATATTCTTTCTGTATTGAGATACTTTCAATAAGTAACTTTAGAATATTTTCTGGCATATCTGACTCCACTTCTAGTCTAACTACGTCTCCACCTAATCTTCTTTTTTGCAAACTTTGTTCAACAGCTAAAAGTAGATCATCAGCTTCAAGTTCTTTTAATTCTAAATCTGCATCTCTTGTCACTCTAAAAAAAGAGTAATTTATACATTCCATTCCATTAAATAAAGTATTTATATTATTCCCAATTAAATCTTCAACACTTATGAAATAGTGAGAATTTTCATCACTAAGTTGAGTAATTTCATTGGGAATTCGTATAAATCGGGGTATATTTTTTGTTGGTATTTTTACTCTCACAAACTGATTTTTAGAATCCTCCTCATCCTTTATTAAAGCTGCTAAATTTAGACTTAAATTACTTATAAAAGGAAATGGATGTGCCGGATCAACAACTAATGGAGTTAATAAAGGGAAAATAGATGTTGTAAAGAAGTTATTACACCAATTTCTTTGATTTTCACTTAGGTCCCTATATTTTTTTAAAATTACACCTTTTTCTTTTAATTCATTTTTTAATTCATTATTCACATAGTTTTCTTGGAGAATAGTTAACTTTTTTATTTCATTATTGATTTTTTTTAATTGCTCTTTAGGGGTAAGTCCGTCAATACTTTTTTTAGTAATTTCTGCTTCAACTTGAGCCTTTAATGAAGCTACTCTTACCATAAAAAACTCATCAAGATTATTACTAAAAATTGAACAAAATTTCACTTTATCTAGAATTTTGTACTCCTTTTCCATACCAGTAAGGAGTACTCTTTTATTGAATTCAATCCAACTTAATTCTCTATTAATAAAAATATCAGTCTGGCTTTTCATTGAAAAACTTTTAATTTTTGATTTTTAAAAGAATTATTATTTTTACCCTCTGCAATAAGGTATATCATGAAAAGTAAGATAACGGAACCAGCTATAAAAGGAGATTTAGGACCAAAACTATCATAAACCCTTCCAGCCATTGCAATTCCTAAAACTCCTCCAAGACTCTGTAGACCCTGAAGGCTACTTAAAATTGATCCTTGTTTATCAATGTCTAATTTCTTAGATATTAGTGCTCTTAAAGTGGGTGTAATTAACCCTGCCCCAACGGCTAAAAATGAAACAGCTGAATAAATATTGATTGTCGCATTTTCTTTTGGAGCAGTTATTAAAAGAGCACATGCCACAAGAATAAAGCCTGATCCGACGAGTGTTAATCGCATTTCTCCAAATTGCTTTACCAGAGGCCCAATTAATCCTCCCTGAACGATAATTGCAATGATTCCTACTACAACAAGAGTTCCACTTGATGCTTTGGTAGTCCAGTTTAAAGACTCTTGAAGGAAAAATATCAGGATATTGGTCAATCCAGTAAAAGCGATAAAGTAAATAAAAAATGCTAATGATAATTTTTGAATCTTTTCTTCTTTGAAAACTGTAAATATAGCTTTTAAAGGGTTTTTTAAAATAGTTTTTGATTTACTTGAGTCACTATTAGGCTTGGTTTCTGGTAAGTAAAAAAATACAAGGAGAAAATTTATTATTGGAATGATTGAGGCTATCAAAACTGGAATAATAAAATCATTATTTGTATTTCTTGCAAAAATTACAACAAAAATATTACCTAAGAAAAAACTTAAACCAAAAGCTACACCAATAAGCCCAAATGTTTTTGCTCTTTTTTCAGGGCTTGAAATATCTGCAAGAATTGTTGTTGCAGTAGCTGCAGTCCCCCCACTCAAACCGTCAATTAGTCTCGCTAAAAATAATAAAAATAACGGGATAGAGGCTATTGAATTTGACCAATTAAAAAGAACTGTAAAAGATAATATTGATATTCCTATTACTGAACCTGTAATACAAAAAAGAGTGACAGGTCTTCTACCGTATCTATCACTCATAAGTCCTATAAAAGGAGAAGCTGTAAATTGGGCTAACTGGTAAGTACATGATAATAAGCCATATGTACTAGCTTTAGAGTCAAAGAGTAAAACAAAGGAGGGTAAAATGGGTAGTAGTATACTTTCACTTAACCGATCGTTGAGAAGGGTGATAAAAGCACTCAGAAGAGTAAAATTTTTATTTGGTTTCAATAAACTTTTTTTCACAATATTTACCTTCATTGCGATTAACTTCTACTACCATACTTGTTAATGGATATTAATGTGCCTGGCATTGTTTATTTAGTTGGAGCAGGTCCTGGTGACCCTGAGCTCCTAACTCTGAAAGCTTTACGTCTAATCAAAAACTGTGATGCATTAGTACATGATGCTTTAATCCCAGATGAAATCACTAAAGAAGCAGGAAAAAATACAGCAATTTTTCATGTTGGTAAAAGAGCTGGGAAGTGTTCTGTACCTCAGGCAGAAACTAATGCTCTTATTTTGAAATTGGCAAAAGAAGGCAAAAATGTTGTAAGGCTTAAAGGAGGAGATCCATTCGTTTTTTCTAGAGGTGGTGAAGAGGTATCGATTTTAGAAAAAAATGGAATTTCAGTTGAAATTGTTCCTGGTATTACTTCTGGGATAGCTGCCCCCACATATTTTGGTATTCCACTAACCCATAGAGATGCTGCAAGTTCCGTGACTTTCGTGACTGGTCATGAACATGTTGATAAGGAGAAAAAGAGCGTTAATTGGAGAGATTTAGCTAAATCATCAGATAGCTTAGTAATTTTTATGGGTATAAAAAATATTGAATTTATTGTTGAAGAATTAATACTAGGTGGTTTAGATAAGAATACTAAATGCGCTGTTATTCAAGAAGCTACTTTAAAAAATCAAAAATGTTTGATAGGGAATTTAGACAATCTCCCAGATAAAATCAAAGATAAAAAATTTTTAGCTCCATCAATTATCATTATTGGAAAAATTGTTGAATTTAAGGTTAATAACAACATAACTAAAGTATCTGATGTTTATTTACCAGATATTAATAAAGTTCAACTATACAATAAATCCCAAAAATAAATTGGATCGAATTTAGGTTTAAGCTTTAAATCATTAACTTGATTAATTTGCCTGCAAGATAAGCTATTAATTGCAACTATTATGTCATCATTTTGAAATTCTGGAGAAATTAATTCTTCTTTTACAATTTTCAATTTTAAAGCTTTAGAAATCATAATCCCCTCTAAACAGCCGCTCTCTTTTCTAGGAGTTATCCATTGATTATTTCTTTTAATTAGAAGATTAAATGTACTTCCACAACAAAGTTCACCTGACGTATTCAACAGGATAGAATCATCAAATGATTTTTCATTAGCTTCTGTCAAAACTTGTATTGCCTGATTATATGAAAATGTTTTGCATTTACTTATAAGACTGAATTCATTTATTTTTTCCCTTTGACTAATGCAAACGCTTATTGGATTAAAATTTGGTTTGATTCTATAGAACTCAAGCCATATATTATCCAAATCTTTTGTCTCTGTAGTGCTATCAATTCTTAGTTTTCGACCTTCATTAGTTCCTCGACTATAGTTTATTCTTACTGAAGCAAATTGATCATTTTTAAGCGATAACTTTTTAATTCCATCGTGAATGAGTTGTCTCAAAGTTAATTTATTTATTTTGAGATTAATATTTAAAATTTTGCTACTTTTTTCTAACCTTTTGAGATGTTCATCAAAAAGAATAGGTTTGTTTTCTTTTATCAAAATAGTCTCAAATATACCATCAGCAAATTTTAATCCTCTATTATTAGCAGCAATAAATATTCTATCAATATCCAACCATTGATCCTTGTGCCAGCCTAATGTTTCAATCATTTGAGTGAATCAATTAACGGTAAAAGTTTCCACTTTAGTTCATTAGTTTCCTCTTCAGGGTTTGAGTCAATAACTATTCCGCAACCAGCATATATATTGATTTTTTTGTCTTTAATTAAAAATGATCTTATTAGTATATTGCTGTCAAACTCTCCATTCCAGTCAAGCTTCAAAAATGAGCCACAGTATGGTCCACGTTCACATTCTTCTAATTCAAAAAGTCTCTGGCATGATCTTAATTTAGGTGCTCCAGTTATAGAGCCCCCAGGCCAACAAGCTTTTAGTAAGTCAATCCAGTTTTTGTCTTTTTTTAATTTGCCTCTGATTACTGAAGTTAAATGATGAACTTTTAAGAAACTTTCAAGTTTTAATATTTCTGGCACCATAATGCTTCCCGTTTCGCAAACTTTACTTAAATCATTTCTTATTAGGTCAACAATCATAATATTTTCTGCTCTATCTTTTTCGTTCGTTATTAAATCGATAGCATTAAGCGCGTCTTGATTTAAATCTTTATCTCTAGATCTAGTTCCTTTAATAGGTCTTGATTCTACAAAATTTTTATTATCTATTTTTATAAATCTTTCTGGCGAGGTAGATAATACCGCCTCTTTATAATTATCATTATTATTCACTATTATTCCTCCAAAAGGCGCCCTTAATTTTCTTCTTATTTTTAAATAAATATCTAGAGGATTATAGTTTTTGGCAGATTCAATTTCGCATTTAGTTGTTAGGTTTGCTTGAAATAAATCCCCTAAGGAAATTAATTTTTTCAACTTTAAAATATTTTTCTGAAATTTTTCAGCCATTTCGTCCAAATAGATTTTTGAAAAATCAAAATTCAAATTTGTTTTTATAGTATTTTCCTCTTCAATAGTATTTATATTGTTGATTATATTTTTATAATTAATCAGTTCAGATGAGTTTGTGCCTTCTATAATTATTTCTTTTTTGTTTAGATTACACTTAATGATTGGATCATATGATGCAATCCATAAAGTTGCCATATCAGATTGCCGCCATGGATTTTTTGGTTCTATGAAAACTCCAGCTTCATAACTTAACCATCCGATCCAAAATCCTTTTTCAATATTTTTTAAATTCTTAAATGGATTATTAGTGTTGTCTAAGTTATTGATATCTCTTGATTGAATTATTTTTTTAGGTTTAATTCCTATTATTGACCATTCCCCATTTTCTTTACCATCACTGTCTAGCCAAGCTAATCCTTTATCTCCGAATTTTTTTGTTAGATGATGCGTAATCAGTGCTGGATCTATCCATTTTTCTAGAATTATTTTTTTTATTTTCATTTTTTATTATTGTTATTAAGCCATTTTTCATAAGCGGCATTTCTAATTCTGCAGCTATCACACTTGCCGCATGGTTTTGAATTACCAGAATAACAACTCCATGTTTTATCTAAAGGGACATGATTATCAAAAGCTAATTTAATAATTTCTTCTTTATTTAAATCTAATAGTGGTGTCCAAAGTTTTATTGGATTATTTTCTCTTCCTCTTTTATTGGCTAAATCTGCTAATTCTTGAAATTTTTTAATGTAGTCTGGCCTGCAATCTGGATAACCAGAATAATCTAGTGCATTAACTCCTAATCCTATCAAATCAGCATCTATTGCTTCGGCATAACTTAGTGCAACGGAAATAAATATAGTATTTCTCCCAGGAACATAAGTGTTAGGAATTTTATTGCTTTGGACTCCTTCTATCGGAATTTTTTTTTGATTATCTGTTAATGAAGAGCCTCCCCATAAAGACAAGTCAAGCTTAATGATTTTAAATTCTTCGATATCAAAATGTTTTGCAATTATTGATGCAGAATTTAATTCTTTTTTATGGCGCTGACCGTAGTCAAATGAAAGGCCAAAAATTTTAGCTTCGGATTTTTTTGCGATACCAGTAACTGTAGAAGAATCTAAACCTCCAGATAATAAAACTACTATCGATTTATTTTTAAGAGTCATATGATTTCAATTAATTTTTAAGTATTTGTGAGTTTGAAGGCTCAATTTCCAATCGGGGTTATTTTTTACGAAATCGATAGCAAGAGAAAACCCATTCGCATTATTCCATGCTGGCTGTAAATAAAAAATTTTATCTTTTTTTTCTAAGCCATTTTCGCTTTTAGAAAGTTGATATTGTTTTAAAGTTTCTTTTTTTATTTGAATCGCAAATTCAATATCTTCTATTTCATTTATGATTATTTTGATTTCATTACAGTTTTTCAAAAAATAATTTTTTGGAGGTGAGTGTCTTTTTGGAGATAAAGTAATCCAGTCATAGCTTCCTGATATCGAATTAACTCCACTTGTCTCAATATGAATCTTCATTGGCTTTTGTTTTTCTCCCATCGTCATTTTTTTTATGGCTTTGCAAAAATTATCCAAGTTATGCTGTAGAGGTTCTCCACCTGTAATAACGCAAAAAGATGCTCCTTTTTTTCTGGCAATTTTTATGTGATCTATTATTTTTTCAATTGCTATAGAAGGGTGTTTTTTCTCGTCCCATGAATTCTTGGTATCGCACCAGGAACATCCAACTTTACATCCAGCTAATCTTACAAAAAAAGCACTTTTTCCAGCGTGATAACCTTCACCTTGTAATGAATGAAATTGCTCGACTAAGGGTAAAGAATTTGTCATTTTTTCATTCAAAAAAATAAAGAATATTAATTTGATTGAGTTAATTTATCTTGAGAGGCTTTTATTAAACCTTTAAATAAAGGATGAGGTTTGCCAGGTCGTGATAAAAACTCAGGGTGATATTGACATGCTAAAAAGTATGGATGATTTCCTAACTCAATTAACTCAACTAATCTGCCATCTGGTGATGTACCACTAATTTTGTATCCAGAATCTAAAAAACTTTGTTTGTAGTAATTATTAAATTCGTATCTATGTCGATGTCTCTCATAAATAACATCCTCATCATATAAGTTTTTCCCAGTTGTATTTTTTGTCAATCTACATGGATAAACTCCAAGTCTCATTGTCCCACCTAAATCAACTACATCTTCCTGTTCTGGTAATAAATGTATCACTGGATTTGAAGTATTTGGGTCTAGTTCTGAACTAGATGCATCTGGAAGATTAGCTACATTTCTGGCCCATTCTATAACTGCACATTGCATACCAAGGCACAAACCTAAAAAGGGAATTTTATTTTCTCTTGCGAACTTTATAGCCGAAATTTTTCCATTTACTCCTCTATTGCCAAATCCCCCAGGTACGACAATTGCATCAACTTCATTTAAGTAAGTTTCTGCTGAATTTTTTTCTATCATTTCAGCACTTACCCAATGTAAATCTAATAAAGCCTTTTGTTCAATGCATGCATGTCTTAAAGCTTCAACAACAGATAAATATGCATCTCCAAGTTCAATATATTTGCCTACAAGGGCAACTTTTATTGGATCTCCAGGATTTCTTAGGTTGTGTATTAGTTGCTCCCAATTTTTTAAATCACATTTTTTATCTTCAAGGTCTAAATACTTCAGGGTTTCTTTGCATAAACCTTCTTTTTTTAAAGAAAGAGGTACAGAATAAATACTGTCTGCGTCTAAGGCTTCAATTACAGAATTGATATTGACACCGCAAAAACCACTAAGCTTTTGTTTAAGAGCTTCATTTATAGATTTATCACTTCGGCATACAAGTAAATCTGGCTGAATTCCAATTGATCTTAATTCTTTCACTGAATGTTGTGTTGGTTTAGTTTTTATTTCGCCAGAAGTTTTGATGTAAGGAAGTAATGTTACGTGTATGTATGCAACATCGTTCCTATTGACATCATTTTTGAATTCTCTTATTGCCTCTAAAAAAGGTAGAGATTCAATATCACCAACTGTTCCACCAATTTCAGTAATAATAATATCTGCATTGCTGTTAGCGGCTACTCTATGAATCCTTTCTCTAATTTCTCCCGTTATGTGAGGTATTACTTGCACAGTTCCACCGTTATAATTACCTCTTCTTTCTTTATTAATAACTGCCTGATAAATAGATCCCGTTGTTACACTATTCAACCTAGTCATTGCAGTATCAGTAAATCTTTCGTAGTGACCTAAATCTAAATCGGTTTCAGCCCCATCTTCGGTTACAAATACTTCTCCATGTTGAAAAGGGCTCATTGTGCCTGGATCAACATTTAGATATGGATCTAGTTTTAATATTGAAACACTATAGCCTCTAGACTTTAATAATCTTCCTAAGCTTGCAGCTACAATTCCTTTACCAATGCTAGAAACTACTCCTCCGGTGACAAAAACAAATTTTGACATTAAATATTCTTAATTAAGCACTGCCTCCTTATATTTTATTTAAACAAAAAACTTTTAGAACATCCATATATATTCTTATTCATCAATTGTTATTTCAATATCTAATTCTTTTAATTGTGATTTTGAGACATTTGAAGGCGCATTTGTGAGAAGACATTTTGCTTGTTGATTTTTTGGAAACGCTATTGTTTCTCTGATTGAATCTGCACCTATGATCAGCATGGTAATACGATCTAATCCAAACGCTATTCCACCATGAGGAGGAGCACCCATTTCTAAGGCTTCTATTAAAAATCCAAATTTTTCATTAATCTCTTTATCAGTAAGTCCTACCGTTTTCAAAACCTCTCTTTGCAAGTTTGCTTCATGAATACGTAAAGAGCCGCCTCCTAATTCCAAGCCATTAAGAACTAAGTCATAAGCATTTGCTGTAGAGCTCTCAATTTCTTTTTTGAAGTTTTCAGAATCTTTAGATTTTATATTTTTTGGAGAACAAAAAGGATGATGTAAAGCTTCATATCTATTTTCCTCTTCATTTCTCTCAAACATCGGGAAATCAGTTACCCATAAGAAATTCCATTTACTTTTATCTATTAGATTCAAGTCTTTTGCGATGTATTGTCTCACTCTATCTAGTGACTGGTTGACAATTTGTTTATCTCCAGCACCCAAGAGGATTAAGTCTCCATCTTTTGCTTCTGTTATTCTTAAAATATCAACTATATGCTCTTTATTTAGATTATTTTTAATTGCCCCAATAGTCTCAAGCTCATCTCCTTTGACTCTTATAAAGGCCAAACCACCAGCTCCTGCATCTTGAGCTACTTGGAAGATATCACCTCCTGGTTTAATTCTTACGTTGCTAATACTTAAATTACCTCCTTTGACTGTTATGGATTTTATAGAACCTCCAGATTTAATTGCCTTGGTGAAAATATTAAAGCCAATATCACCTAATACTTCTCCTAAATCTTTCAATAACATTTGATATCTAGTATCTGGTCTATCAGTGCCGTAATTATCCATTGCTGCTTGCCATGACATTCTTGGAAAAGCACTATCAAAATCAATATTTAATACTTCTTTCCATATTTTTTTTATAAGGCTTTCATTAAAAGAGATTATTTCTTCTTCACTAATAAAGCTCATTTCAATATCTAATTGCGTAAACTCTGGCTGTCTATCTGCCCTTAAGTCTTCATCACGGAAACATTTTGCGATTTGATAATACTTATCTAAGCCTCCAACCATTAAAAGTTGTTTAAATAGTTGTGGGGATTGAGGCAGAGCAAAAAATTCTCCATTCGAAAGACGAGCAGGAACAAGAAAATCGCGAGCGCCTTCTGGAGTTGATTTTGTAAGTAATGGAGTCTCTACTTCTGTAAATCCAAAATTATCAAGAAATTCTCTAGCAACTTTAATAATCTTATGTCTTGTTTTTAAATTATCTAGTAATTTACCTCTTCTTAAATCAAGGTACCTATATTTTAATCTGAGTTCCTCTTTTGTATTTTCATAATCATGTATAGATACTGGAAAAGGTAAGTTTTTTTTAATTTGGTTGAGAATTTGCAAATCTTTAACTTTAAGCTCTAACTCTCCAGTACTTAAATTTTTATTTATTGAATCTTTTGGCCTTTCATTAATAATTCCGCTAACCATTATTACTGTTTCATTTCTTAGAGTTTCTGCCTGTTTAAATAGATCTGCACCATCATCAGGGTTAATTGTTATTTGTAGAAATCCACTATGGTCTCTTAAATCAATAAAAATTACACCACCATGATCTCTTCTTCTATCTACCCATCCGCATAAATTAACTAATTTACCAATATCTGTATTATTGAGTTCTTTGCAAATTTTGTTTCTCATCTAAGTATGGTTTATTTATCAATAACTTATAATAATTCTTTAAGGGTAAATTTAGTTAATAATTTTTTTTATAAAACGCTCTCTTTGTTATTAATCCTTTGTAGTTTTTGCCTCTTATTGATATTTGAACTTCATTATTTATTAAGGCATGCGAAGTATTGATATATGCAAAAGCTATAGCTTGTTGTTTAGTTGGAGACCAACTGCCGCTTGTGATAGTCCCAATATTTTCTTCACCTTTAAGAACTGCGCAACCTTTTCTTCCTATTGCTTTACCTTCTATAGAGAGACCAACTAACTTTTTTTGAATACCTAATCTTGACTGCTCTTCAAGAAATCTTCTTCCAAAGAATTCGTGATTATTTTCTAGATGTACTAGCCAGCCTAACCCTGCTTCATATGGAGAAGTTTCTTCATTTATGTCTTGACCATAAAGATGCATGCCTGCTTCTAGTCTAAGAGTATCTCTAGCTCCTAAACCACAAGGTGCAACATTTTTGGAAATTGAGAAATCCCATAAATTAATTGCTGCTTTTTTAGATAAAAGTATTTCTAGACCATTTTCCCCTGTATATCCTGTCTTTGAAAAGAAAATTTTTTCTTTAGGCGAAATATGTTCAAAAATTTTATATTCGCATCCAAAGTTAGGGATATTTGAGATCGAAGATTTAATCCATTCTTCAAATAAATCGAATGAGTTTTTTCCCTGTAGTGCTAAAAGTACTTTGTCTTTTTTAAAGTTTGTTATCGAAATTTCATATTTATTTAAATTATTTTTTATCCACTCAAAATCTTCTTCATATCTGCTTGCATTAACTATTAACAATAATTCTGACATGTCTTTTTCTTGTATACCAAGGTCATAAATTATTAAGTCATCTATTATTCCTCCTTTATCATTGAGCATTACTGTATAAAGCCCCTGACCTTCAGAAAATGAGTATAAATTAGTAGGAAAAAGTTTTTGAATATAATCTTTTGGATTGATTCCCTTAACAGATATCACGCCCATGTGAGAAATATCAAATAATCCTGCTGAAGATCTAACTGATTCATGTTCTTTAATTAATCCTGAAAATGATATGGGCATTTCCCAACCTGCAAAATCCACTAATTTTGCATTGGATTCAACATATTTTGAATATAGAGGACTTTTTAGCAAATCCATGAAATATTTAGTTTATTTTAGTATTTTTATACTGTAGTTTAGAAATTTTTTATTGCATATTTTCTAATGACAAAATTAATCCTCGAAGTACTTTGGCTGCAACTATGCTACTGACTCCGCTTTTATCAATTTCTGGAGATAATTCCACAATATCTGAAGCCACAATTCTAAAGTCTTTTAAAGTTTTCAGTATTTCTTCAAAATCATTCCAAAAAAAACCTCCCGGTTCTGGAGTACCCGTCCCTGCTAATAAACTGGGATCAAACCAATCTAAATCTATTGTTAAATAGATTGGAGACATAGCGAATGGTAGAAGAGCTTGTTTTAACTCATGTGCATTTCCGCCTGGAGAAAAGTTAACCAATTGTTTGTTGTTATACATAATTTCAAATTCTTTCTTAGTCCCACTTCTAATTCCTACTTGCAAAATTTTCTTTTCAGGTAGTACTTCTAAGCATCTTTTCATAGTACAAGCATGACTATGTTCATTTCCTATATATGATTCTCTTAAATCTGCATGAGCATCAAGTTGAACTAATATCAAATCTGGATATTTTTTTACTAATGCTTCAATAGCACCTCTTGTAATGGAGTGTTCGCCTCCAAGCATAATAGGACTAAGGCGTTTACTAATTAAATAATTTGTTGCTGATTTAACTGATTCAATAACGGACTTTGAGTCATTTTTATCAATTAATATTGATCCAAAATCAACATACATAATATCCTCTAAGTCTTTTTTTATTTTTGGACAATATGTTTCTAAACAAGTACTGACTTGTCTTATTGCTTCTGGACCAAATCTTGCTCCTGGTTTAAACGAACATGTTCCGTCATAATTAACTCCAAATATACCAATTGAGCAATTCTCAGGACTTCTTTTTGCTCCCATATAAATTGCATTTTCGTTATCAAATAAATTTTTTGTCATCTTATGAATCTAGTTCTTTTACAATTTTATTTGGCATCATTTTGAATGCTGCATTTTGAAAATTTAAATTCCAAATTTCACATCCTTTTTCTATTTTTAGCGCTTCATCATAATTTTGCTTTGATAAATTTAGATCTTCTGAAGAAGCGAATGTCCAACTCCAAATCCCGCTTGGATATATAGGCACAAAGGAATACATAGTTTCAGAAACTTTAAATATATTTTTTAGGGTTTTTAAAATATTTATGTGAATATTTTTAAAGGATTCAGGAGATTCGCTTTGCGTTGCTAATATCCCCTTTGGTGTAAGTATTCTTTTACATTCTTTATAAAAAGAATCTGAAAATAATAAATTTGAAAATTCTGAGGGATCTGAACAGTCTACAAATATGATGTCGTAATAATTATCTCTTGTTTTTTTTACCCATTTAACACCATCATCAATATGTATTTCTAATCTTTTGTCATTCCATGCTTCGCCTCCAATTTCTTTTAGAAATTTTTTAGATATTTTGATTACCTCCTCATCAATTTCTACTAGATCAATTTTTGATATTTGAGAATATTTAACGCATTCTCTTGCAGTACCACCGTCACCACCACCAATAATTAGTATATTAGATTTTTCGTCAATGCTACTTAATGCAGGATGCACAAGACACTCATGATAATATTTCTCGTCTTTTAATGATGTCATCCAGCAACCATCTAACATTAATGCTTTACCATAATATTCATTTTCAATAACAATAATTTCTTGATATTTTGAGGTTTTTTTAATTAAAATTTCACCATTTAGGCCAAATCTTGAGCCTTTATGATATTCATCCATCCATGTTTTAATATTTGTCATTTGCTTTTAGGAATTTTTCCTGCCAGTTTTTGCTTGGCGATTTGCCAAAGCCCTTGAAATTCTTTGGGAGTTTGTTTTTTAATATTATCTCCTGCGTACTCTTCGACGATTGAAAATCTGTCTAAAAATTTTATATTAGTTTGTTGAAGAGCTGACTCAGGATTTATTTTTAAAAAGTTTGAGAGATTTAGAAGTGTAAAGTAAATATCCCCAAATTCATTTTTTATATCTAAATCATTTTTGCATTTAATTGCCTCTTTTAATTCATTTATCTCTTCTTCTAACTTTTTAAAAATCTCATCAGTACTTTCCCACTTGAAACCAAGTTCTTTAACAACATTTGTGATTTTATCTGTACCAATTGTTGGAGGTAAATTTTTAATTTTCAAATTTAAATTTCTACTAATTGAAGATTTCAAATGAGGGACTTTTTTTTCTAAATTTTTTATATTTTCCCAAATCTGTTGTGATTTTTTTAGTGATACTTTTTCTTTTTTGTTAAAAATATATGGATGTCTATTAATAATTTTCTTATTTAGATTTTTTATAACATCATTTAGTGCAAATTCTTTTTCTTCGTAACCGATCTCAGCATGAAGCATTACTTGTAATAAAAGATCTCCTAACTCTTCACATATGTTATCTGCATTTTTTTCATATATTGCATTTATAAATTCGTTACTTTCTTCATACAAAAATGGGATTAATGATATATGAGACTGTATTTTTTGCCATGGGCAGCCCCAAGTTTTATCTTTTAATGCCTTGATATTAGATATTAAGATTTTAAAACTATTTATGGTCTCTAAATCGGAATTGTTTTCCAATTTATATCTATTGTTTGAGGACATAGGATATATTTTATTAATTAAATTTTGCCTCAATCATGAAATATTTAAATACTTAGTATAAATTTTTCAACTTCATCTATTAGAATAGTTTATTATAAGGGCGATTAGCTCAGCGGTAGAGCGCCTGCCTTACAAGCAGGATGTCCCTGGTTCGAACCCTGGATCGCCCATTTATTATTTTTCTAATGACTGAGATCGTCAATCTTTCAATCAGTCAAAGCGCTGCTTCAGAACTATCTAGGCAAGCTTCTTTTGGAGGTTCTCCAGGAGTAATGTCTATTGATTTGGTAGAGGATAAAAATTGTTCCGAAGGATGGATGCATATTAAATTAAGGCCAGGTACATGTAATGGATCCCCTATCTCAAGAACTGAAGGAGTAACTTTATACGCGGATATAAAAAAGTTTAATTTACTCAAAGATTTAAAATTAGATTATTACGGTGATTTGAGCGGCGGTGGATTTCTTATTTCAACACCAAAAAATGCAAAACGATGTTCTTGTGGTGCTGGCTTCAAACTTTTGTAGAATGGACGTGTCTTTTTTTGCAAACTAATATTATTTTCATTAATTGACTGCTCTCAAGATAAAATAAACAAAAAGTTTATTGAAGTAAAATTTGCACATGACAGAGATGAATGATCAATTATCTTTAGAGAATTATTCACCTTTTGAAGTAGAGAAAAAGTGGCAAGAAAAATGGGAAAGTCTCAGGGCGTTTAGTCCTAACCCTGAGGATGATGGGGAGCCTTTTTGTGTTGTTATACCGCCACCAAATGTAACTGGATCTTTGCATATGGGGCATGCATTTAATACGGCTTTGATAGATGTTGTAGTTCGTTTCCAAAGACTTTTAGGTAAGAATGTTTTGTGTTTACCAGGAACTGATCATGCTTCAATAGCTGTTCAAACTATTCTCGAAAAACAATTAAAAAGTGAAGGCAAAACAAGCGAGGATATTGGAAGAGATGAATTTCTTAAAAGAGCATGGAACTGGAAAGAACAAAGTGGTGGAAGAATAGTTTCTCAATTAAAAAGGATAGGATATTCAGTTGACTGGACTAGAGAAAGATTTACTCTTGATCAAAAATTAAATGAAGCAGTTATTGAGGCTTTTAATATTCTCCATAAAAAGAATTTAATTTATAGAGGCGAATATTTGGTTAATTGGTGCCCGGAATCTCAATCTGCTGTAAGTGATCTTGAAGTTGAAATGCAAGAAGTAAATGGTCATTTATGGCATTTTAAATATCCTTTAATTTCTGAAAGTGGTGAACAGTTAGATAAATTCTTAGAAGTTGCAACAACAAGACCAGAAACTCTTTTGGGTGATACTGCTGTGGCAGTTAATCCTGATGATGATAGATATAAAGAATTTATTGGTGTCAAAGTAAAAGTCCCTTTTGTTGATAGAGAAATACCTATTATTGCTGATTCACATGTTGATAAAGATTTTGGTACTGGTTGTGTAAAGGTTACTCCAGCCCATGATCCAAATGATTTTGCAATAGGAAAAAGGCATAGTTTAAAACAGATTAATGTAATGAACAAAGATGGAACTTTAAACATTAATGCAGGTATTTTTCAAAATTTAGACAGATATGAGGCTAGAAAGAAAATTATCAAAGAATTGGATAACTTAGGCCTTTTGACAAAGATAGAGGATTATAAACATACTGTTCCTTTTTCTGATAGAGGTAAGGTGCCAATTGAACCTCTATTGTCAACACAATGGTTTTTGAAAATGGATGATATATCACAAAGATGTCTTAATGAAATTGATTCTAAAAAACCATCGTTTATTCCTCCACGCTGGGAGAAAGTTTATAAGGATTGGTTAGAGAATATTAATGATTGGTGTATTAGTCGGCAACTGTGGTGGGGGCACCAAATACCGGCATGGTATGTTTTAGATGACTCTCAAGACTCAATAGAACAAAATACTCCATATATCGTTGCAAGAAATGAAGAAGATGCCTTAATCGAAGCTAATAAAAAATTTGGATTAAATATTAAATTAGTTCGTGATAAAGATGTTTTGGATACATGGTTTTCAAGTGGTTTATGGCCTTTCTCAACCCTTGGTTGGCCAAATACAAATGATCCGGATTTTAAAAAATGGTATCCAAATAATGTTCTTGTTACTGGTTTCGATATTATTTTCTTCTGGGTGGCCAGAATGACAATGATGGGCAATACTTTTACGAATAATATTCCTTTTAAGGATGTTTATATTCATGGTCTAGTTCGAGATGAAAACAATAAAAAAATGAGTAAAAGTTCAGGTAATGGTATTGATCCAATACTATTAATTGATAAATATGGTTCTGATGCTCTAAGATTTGCTTTAATTCGAGAAGTTGCAGGCGCTGGACAAGATATCCGGCTTGATTTTGATAGGAAAAAAGATACATCTTCAACTGTTGAAGCTTCAAGAAATTTTGCGAATAAGTTATGGAATGCAACTAAATTTGTTTTAATTAATAAAACTTCTAACAATAATTATTTGCTTAATGAGAGTGATGAAATTTCGTTAGATTTATGTGATAAGTGGATTTTATCGAAATTAAATCAGGTAAATACAAAAGTCGCTGCTTTATTGAAAGAATATAAATTGGGAGAATCTGCGAAACTTCTATATGAATTTGCTTGGAATGATTTTTGTGACTGGTATGTAGAGTTTGCTAAACAAAGATTTAATAATAAAGGGACTAAAAATAGAAAAATATCTGAAAAAGTTTTAATAAAAGTGCTCAATGATATTTTGGTAATGATTCATCCTTTTATGCCGCATATTACTGAGGAACTTTGGCATGTACTGCAACTAAAACCAGATAATGCATTATTATCTCTTCAAAAATGGCCAATTCATGAAAATAAATTTGTAGATAATAAGCTTGATAATTCCTTTCAGCAACTCTTTGAAATTATTAGGCTGATTAGAAATTTGAGAGCTGAATTAGGTCTTAAGCCATCAGAAAAAGGTCCTGTATATTTAATTTCAGACAATGATGAATTGATTGATTTTTTAAAAACTTTAGTTGACGATATTCAAACTTTAACTAAATCTTCTGAAGTATTTATTTTTAAAACTAATGCTGTTGATAAAAAAGAGTTTGCTAAATCTTTTTCTGGGATAATTAGTGATTTAGAGGTTTACTTACCTTTTCAGGATTTTGTAAATATAGATTCATTAAAGGAAAGGTTAACCAAGGACTTAAAAAAGGTGACTATTGAATTAGAAAATTTAAATAAGAGATTATCTAATAAAAATTTTGTTGATAAGGCTCCAAAAGATGTTGTAGATGAATGCAGATTTAAATTAAATGAGGGTTCGGTGCAAAAGGAGAGAATTACTAAAAAACTCCAACTTTTGAATTGAGAATGAACATATTTCTTGAAAATATTTATAATTTGTCTTTTTTTTTTAATACTGGAATTGGGATCTTTTCGTTTGTTTGTATTTATATTTTAATTGTTTTATTAATACTGCCAGCTTCCTGGTTATCTTTATTATCAGGTTTTTTATATGGCTCATATTTAGGATCAATTATCGTTTTTATTTCTGCTTCCATAGGAGCATCAGTTGCTTTTTTTATATCAAAAAGTTTTTTTGCAAAAAAGCTAAAAAATCTTTTTAACCGTTATCCAAAATTAAGTGTTATGGAAAAAGTAGTAGAAAAAGGCGGACTTAAATTAATTTTTTTAGCGAGATTATCGCCGATATTTCCCTTCAGTATTCTTAATTATTTTTATGGTTTGAATAATGTTAAATTTCGAGATTTTGTTCTTGGTCTTCTTGGAATAATTCCAGGAACTTTTCTTTATTGCTCAATAGGTAGTTTTGCAAAAAGTATCCAGGAGCTAAAAAATGTGCAATCAGCAAATAATTTATATACGACTATCCTTGGAATTATTTCAACTTTTTTAGTTGTATATTTATCAGCTAAATACTCCAGAGAATATTTTGAAAACTCCTAAGAATTTACTCTTTAATATTCCAATCTCTAATAGATGCAATTAAAATAAACCACAAAAGTCTTAATTTACCTAGTAAAGTTTTGTTGGCTTCTAATTCGATATATTTTGCTTGTCCACAAGGTGTTTTTATGAAGTTGAAAACTGTCTTCTTCGTCATAAGTCTCTCAAAAAGTCCTGATAATTATTCTTGCATTTTATAGCTAAGATTTTTAGTTTTTTTACTTAAAAGCCACATTTTTCATTGACTACTTTTTAAATATTATTTTTTAAAATTTAAACTTTTTCTCCAGCTTTAAATCCTCTAAAGCATTTGAATCTAGGAAATCTAAGACTAAAAGCCACTGCATCCTTGGATTTAGTTTTAGCATCAGCTCTGATTTCTACAAGCTGACCAATAAGTTGATTCCGTTTTGACCAATATTCTTCACGTTGGATATCACTAAATCCGCTTCCACAGCTAAGACTGTATTCATGCCCATCATCTTCTCCTTCTACTAGGACAGCTCCTAGTCTTCCTTTATTGCGACCTGTACCTTCCTCAACCGATACAACCTTTAAAGTGACTTCAATGAAAGGTTTTGCTTTTAACCAACTGTGTGTTCTTTTACATTCATATATGGCATCAGGATCTTTAATCATTACTCCTTCATATCCACCTTCCACAGCAGATTTATTTAGCTCTATAAATCTTTTCTGTCCTTCAATGGTGTCGAGATCTACATTTTCCCATTCAAGTGTTTTTATATGTCTTAGAAGTATAGAATGCTTTGCTACCCATTCTTTTACTAATAAACTTCTTGTTGTTTGACTAGTATTCCATCTCCCTTTTTGGAAGTTTTCAAGGGGACATAAGTCAAATAGGTGTAGAACTGCGTCTTTTGTTTGTTTGCCATCTTTTCTGTGAACCTGTTTCATTAAATCCTGAAAGTTAGCGCTCATTACTTCACCATCTAGGACTAAGTCATGAGGTGCAGGATCTTCTTTTAAGACGTTTTCTATTTCTGAGATGATATGACCAAAATTATGGAATTGTTTCCCATTACGAGAAAACATTTCTACTTTATTTTGTCTAATAATAGTTAAGACGCGCACACCATCTAATTTGATTTCAATTTGCTTTTTTCCTATCATTTTTTTTTCATGATTTGCACTGTCATGAGCTAAAGGACAAGAAAAAATAGGAATCGAATATTTGGGAAATTTCTTGGCTATCTTGTTGATTGTTTTTTCAGATACACCACATCTAAGATCTTTAATTAAGACTCGTCTATAAAAACCATTCCACTCTTCTTTCGTGGCAGATTCCATAGCCGTAATAATTGCATCGCGCGCAGCATGACCAGTAAGTTCTCTTTGAATAAGCTTATTAGCTAATTTTTTAAAATCTTTCCATAAAAAATTTTGACTTTTTTCGTTGTCTTTTTCAGGAACAATTTTTACACCAAAAGTTACAAGCGGATCAAGTGCCATACGGATGCCCTCAAAAAAATCATCTAGACCTTTTTCCATCGCTTTTGAGATGATTTTTTCTTTATCTAATCTACTTGAGTGTAATTCTAGTTGATGTATTATCTCTTCTTTAAACAATTCTTTTTGCCTCACAAGAAATCATTAATTCACTTTTGCTATTCTGTCTATTTTCCAATCATTGTCAGTTTTTGCGAAAGTAAAATCTAATGGGAGTTCATCTTGTTTATCTTCTGATTTTAAATTCAAAGTTATTATGATTTGATCTTCTTGGACTCTAGGTCTTCCTGATTTTAAATTTCTGTATTTATTGAGGTTTAAACTAGCTAAAAATTTAAGAAAGTCTTGGCGCTTCACATGAGTTTTATAAGTTTTTGTAGTCAAACCATACGCTGCATCAATTCTGCCAGCAGCTATTTGATCAAAAAATTTTCTTACTAATGGATTAATTCCTCTGGCGCTTATAACTAATTTGACTGCATTAAAAGTCCAAAAAGAAACAAGTACTGCTCCGCCAACTAATAATGCTTTAATTCCGATATCTTTAACAAGTGTTGCATCCATGTTGATTTAAGCTTTTTTATTACTTTAAGAAAAGAAATCGTTTTTGATGGCTTTTTTTGTCAAAATAATACTAATTTTAATCCATAATGCCTGTAATTCCTCTTTTACCTTTATTTCATAAATTTAATAGCCAGTATTTTCAAAATTCTTTAACAGTTAATAATCAACCTTTGGTAAAAGTTAGATGGAGTGATAATAGATTAAAAACTACTGCTGGTTTTTATAAAAGAAAACGAATTAATGGTTTTGTAGATTCTGAAATTATCTTATCGAAACCTATTTTGAGTAAATTATCTATTAGTGAAATAAACAGTACTTTATGTCATGAAATGATTCATGCATGGGTAGATAGGATTTTAAAAAAAAATGAGATACATGGTCCAAATTTCTTAGAAAAGATGAATGAAATTAATGAGAAAGAGAAGAATTTTCAAATTTCTGTGAGGCATTCATTTCCTATTGAAAGGAGAGAATTAAAATACATAGGAACTTGCCAAAATTGTGGTAAGAAATTTTTCTACAGGAAAAGGATAAAGAATATTGCCTGTAAAAATTGTTGTGTAAATTTCTTTAATGGATCATGGAATAAAAAGTGTTTAATTTTGTTTGATTAAAAATATAAGATGTGTTTTTGTTTCTATAGTTGGACTTATTTACTTTTTTAATGTAATTTATATTTTAAAAAGCATAATAATTTATGGATTCAAGGAGAATTAGAAATCTTAGAAATAGTTTTGATAAAAATATTGTTGATAAACAGGTTGATAAAATTTTTGAAACTGGAAGACAATTTGTTGATGGAGTATCTGGTGCTAGGCCAGGAAAAAGAAGGAACTCAGATTTTCGAGGAATTACAAGTAAGAGTGTTAAAAAAGTAGGAAGATGGGTATCTGATAAGGTGGATTTATTATTTGATGAAGATAATGATGATTGGAATGATGAGAATTTTTACGATGATAACAGCGATATTAAGACATTTTCCAGAGAGTCAAATTCTTATGAATCTGCTAAACAGCACTCAAAAAGACCTTTAGAAGCAATATCTTTAAGGCAACCAAAAAATATACAAGCAACTGAGCAAAAAAAATTACCTTATGTGAAAGAGAGTAAGGACGAAGATTGGCCAGATGAAATGGATTTCAAAGTTGAAAGATGGCAAAGAGCTTCAGAAAAAGAGAATAATACTTCGAGAGTTCAATCAAACAAACAAGTTCAATCAAAATCAAGAAATCTTCCTAGATCAAGAAGAAGAAGAGTATAGTTTCGTAAATTCTTTAATTCCTGAATAGCCTAATAAACTTTCTAAATGTGGATTGAATACTTCTCTAATAATTGTTAGGGGTTTTTTGTCTCGAAAAAATCTATAATTTCTTGACCAGAATGGCCCTTTAAAACAAAATTGATCTTCTAACCAATTTGAATTAACAAGTGAAATTCGGTCAACTTCCCTAAACAATTCTGATCTGTCTTGTGTCAAATTCTTCCATATTGGTTCTTCTTTGGCTTTTAAATTTTCATTCACTTGTTCTGCATTCCACCAACTTTCAGCCCATGCTAGGTTTTTATTATTGTTTTTAATCCATACTTGTCTTCTAATTAAAGGTCCATTTAATTGATTTAATTCTTTAGGTCCTTCTTCAATGAATAGAGGATCTACTTGCATTGAAATTAATTTAATTTTCGTCTCTTGATTAGTTAAAAGCTGTAAATGTCTAGTTGGACTTCCATCCCCAAGCAGCATTAATTTCCATGGACCAGATATTTTTGGTAATGAATTTTTCACTAAAAAAGTAGAGGCTTTCTCTTCCCATAAAATTTTTGGCGATTTAAAAAGTTTATTATTCAGTGCTCAGACAGAATGCTTTTAAGATGATAACTTTTTTTCGACAAAAATATTTGCCTTTTCTTTTTTTATTTCTCTTATTTTTAGCCAAACAAGTAATGCAGTCAAATCAGCTTTGCTTACTCCAGGAATTTTTGAAGCATCACCAAAATTTTTTGGCTTTATCTTATTCAAATTTTCTCTAGCTTCTAAAGATAATGTATCTATCTTGTCATAATTTATTTCTTGAGGCAGAGATTTACAGCTTTGACGACTTATTTGTTCAATGTTGTTTTTTTGCCTTTTAAGGTAACCCTCGTACTTAATATCTATTTCAACACCTTCCTGTATTGAAGAACCTAGATTTTTTTCAATTAAATTATATTTGATTAGATCAGAATAATGAAAGTTTGGTCTTTTTAAGAGTTCTTTCAAAGTTGTTGAGCCTTTGATCTTTGATCCTGTTTCTAATTCTATTTTTTTTGATATTTCATCGGTATTTTTTAAACGAGTATTATTTAATCTAAATTTCTCTTCCTCCAGAAGTTTCATTTTTTCTTGATAGGCTGACCATCTTTTCTCATTAATTAGCCCTATTTGATAACCTAATGGTGTTAATCTCCTATCCGCATTATCTCCTCTAAGAGTTAACCTATATTCACTCCTACTAGTTAGAACTCTATATGGTTCTTTCAGATCTTTGGTAATTAAATCATTGATCATTGTTCCTATATAACTGCTTTCTCTAGTGAAGATTATTGGATCTTTTTTGCTTAGTTTTCTTGTCGCATTGATTCCCGCAACTAATCCTTGTGCTGCTGCTTCTTCATAACCAGTAGTCCCATTAATTTGTCCCGCGCTAAATAAATATTCAATTTCTTTCGTTTCGAGTGATGTTTGGAGCTGTGTTGCAGGTATATAGTCATACTCCACAGCATATGCTGGTCGCAACATTTTACATTCACTTAATCCAGGTAAGGTTCTTAAAAGTTCTAATTGAATATTTTCTGGTAAACCTGTAGAAAATCCTTGTACATATATTTCAGGGGTATTTATTCCTTCTGGTTCTAAGAAAATTTGATGTGATTCTTTATCAGCAAATTTAACGATTTTATCTTCAATTGATGGACAATATCTTGGACCTTTACTATCAATAAAACCGCCGTAAATGGGAGTTAAATGTAAATTGTCTCGGATTAGTTGATGTGTTTTGGTAGTTGTTCTTGTGATGTGACAACTAACTTGGGGCATATTATTTTTTATATCTGGGTCAAACGAAAAATATTTATCTGCTGCAGTACTTGGTTGAATATCTAATTCATCAAAAATAATACTTTTTTTATCAACTCTTGCTGGAGTTCCTGTTTTTAAACGTTCTGTTTTAATACCAATTTCGTGCAAATTTTGAGTAAGACCTTTTGCTGCTTGTTCGCCCGATCTACCAGCTGACATTGATTTATTTCCTATCCATATTCTTCCTTCTAAGAACGTACCAGCTGTGATGATAACTGATCTTGCTGAATAATAACTACCAAAGAAAGTCTTTACACCCTTTATTCTTTTTTTTAAGATTTTTTTTGAGTTCAATCCAATTTCTTCAGTTTTTACAATATCCAGTTCAGTAATCATTGCTTCTTTTAAAGATAAATTATCTGTATTTTGTAGTATTTCAATCATCTTTTTTGAGTATTCTCTTTTATCTGTTTGAGCTCTTAATGCCCATACAGCTGGGCCTCTACTGGCATTTAATATTCTTTTTTGTATAGCGGTCTCATCAGCTAATTTACCAATAATTCCACCTAATGCATCAACTTCATGTACCAACTGACTTTTTGCTGGGCCGCCAACTGCAGGGTTGCAAGGTTGCCAGGCAATTCTATCTAAATTGATTGTAAATAAGGCTGTAGAAAATCCTAATTTTGCTGTTGTTATAGCTGCTTCGCATCCTGCATGTCCTCCTCCAATAACGATGATGTCAAAAGATTCATTTGTTGAGTGATGATCTTGCATTTTAGGATGGATTTAATTTGCTAAATTCCTAAATCTCGTAAATTGAGGTTCAAATAATAATTTAACAGTTCCAACGGGTCCATTTCTATGTTTAGTGACAATGATTTCTGTAATTCCTCTATCTTCAGTCTCTGGATTATAGTATTCATCTCTGTAAATCATTAATACTAAATCTGCGTCTTGTTCAATAGATCCTGATTCTCTTAGATCGCTTAACATTGGTCTTTTATTCGTTCTAGACTCTACCCCTCTACTAAGCTGAGATAAAGCTACCACTGGTACTTTTAATTCTCTTGCCATGCTTTTAAGGCCTCTTGTTATTCTTGAAAGTTCTTGCACTCTATTATCAGGGGTTGATCCTTCCATTAACTGCAGGTAATCAATCACAATTAATCCAAGTTCTTTTTTTTGTTCAGCTATTAATCTTCTGCACAAAGATCTCATCTCTAAAACACTTAAGTTAGGCTTGTCATCTATAAATATTGGTAATTGACCTAATGAATTAATACCTTCTCCGAGTAATGGCCATTCATCTTGCTGTAATCTTCCTGTTCTTAGCCTGCCACTCTCGATTCCAACTTCCATAGAAAGTAATCTATATGTCAACTGTTCTTTACTCATTTCAAGGCTAAATACACAAACAGGTAAATCTTGAGATTGTGCAACATTTTTAGCCAGATTAAGAACTATTGAAGTTTTTCCCATTGAAGGTCTTCCAGCAACAATTATTAAATCACTTCTTTGAAAACCTTGAGTCATAGCATCAAGATCATAGAAATTTACTGGAATTCCAGCTACTGAAGTACCTAATGATCTTGACTCTATTTCATTGAAAGTACTTGTAAGGATTTCAGCTGCTTGAGTCAAACCTTTTGAAGGTTTTTCTTGACTGATTTCAAATATTTTTTGCTCTGCTTTATCTAGAACTTCATTAGTATCTTGAGTTTGATCAAAACCTAGTTGAACCACTTCATTTCCAGATCTGATAAGTTGTCTTCTCATGAATTTGTCGTTAATTAAATTGGCAACTTGTTCTATGGAAGCTGTAGAGGAAACATTTTCAACTAGTTCTACAAGTTTGCTGTTTCCTCCAATTTTTTCTAGTGATCCATTATCTGCTAACCAAGCACTCATTGATGTTAAATCAGTTGGTTTACCCTGGGTATGCAACATTAATGCGGTTCTATAAATCTCTTTATGGGCATTTATATAAAAAGCTTCAGGTTTAATTAAGTCTGCAATTCTTCCAATCGCATCAGGATCAAGAAGTATGCCACCAAGAACAGCTTCCTCTGCTTGAACGTTTTGAGGAGGTACTAATCCAGAATTTTCACTATTAAAATCCTTTTTAAAATTTTTATTTTGACCATTATTTGGAAAAGGTACGGAAACCATATCTTTAATTGCTTAGATATATACTCTGGCTACTTTTCAAAATAATGCAACAAATTGATTAACTTGTTACTTCAATATTTACTTCTGCATTTACTTCTGGATGTAATTTTATTTTGGCAGTAAAGGAACCTAAATTATGAATATCAGGAACAGTAATGTTTCTTCTATCAATTTCTTTTTTAGTTGCCGCTTTTATCGCTTCGGCAACATCTCCATTGGTAACGGTTCCAAAAAGGACACCATCTTCTCCAACCTGTTTTTTGATAGTGAACCTACCTATTGTAGATAATGCAGTTTGGAAATCTAAAGCTTCTTGCTTTAATTTATCAGCAGCTATTTTTTGTTTTTCTTTCTTCCTCTCAATTTGTTTAAGGACTGCTGGTGTTACGTTCATTGCCTTGCCATAAGGTAATAGAAAATTTCTTGCGTATCCAGGTGCTACTTCAACTAGATCTCCTTCTTTACCTAGTGATGCGATTGATTCAGTTAATGCGACTTGAACTCTTTTAGCCATGAAAATATTGAACAATATATTTAATAATAAGACCTAGAGGGTAACTTTACTTTTTTTGCAAGACCAAATTTCGCAAGAATCTTAATATGTTCCCATGTTATGTCTATCTGACCTTTAAATAATCCTTGTCTTGCCGAATTGGGAAATGCATGGTGGTTATTATGCCATCCTTCTCCAAATGTTAATGCAGCAACCCACGCATTATTTTTTGATGAATCACCACTTTCAAATGGTGCCTTACCCCAACAATGCGTAGCGGAGTTGACTAGCCAAGTTACGTGATAAACAACCACAAGCCTCAATGGAATTCCCCAAAGGACTAGAGCCCATCC
The DNA here is from genome assembly GCA_003279055.1 of Prochlorococcus sp. AG-347-I21. Classification (GTDB taxonomy): domain Bacteria; phylum Cyanobacteriota; class Cyanobacteriia; order PCC-6307; family Cyanobiaceae; genus Prochlorococcus_A. The sequence continues at coordinate 179,553 of QCBP01000001.1, forward strand.
TCCAACTCCTAATTTTTGACCTATTGCGTACAAAGAAAGTCCAATAGGAATTTGTAAAAGTAAAAAATATTTATTTAGAAATCTATAGTATGGATCCTTGATTAAATCTGCACTTAGTTTTGGAACAGCTTTTAGTGCTTCAACGTCTTTAAACATCCAACCCATATGACTCCACCAAAACCCCTTTTTACTGTTGTGATGATCTACTTCAGTATCTGAAAAAGAGTGGTGATGCCTATGTAAACCTACCCAATCTATTGGTCCATGCTGGCAACTTACAGCTCCACAGGTAGCAAAAAATCTTTCTAACCATCTTGGAACAATGAATGACCTGTGTGATAACAATCTGTGATACCCAAGAGTGACTCCTAAACAAGCAGTAACCCAGTAAAAAAATAATAATGAAGTGACTGCAGGGAGACTCCAAAATTTTGGTTGTATAGCTACAAGAGAAAGGATATGAATTGCAACCATAAAAACTATTGTTCCCCACGTTTTATGTAGTCTTGGAGGATATCTTTTTGAATGACTGGAGGGTTCCAGTAATTTTTCTGAGAGTTCTACAACTTTTTCAGCTGGAACAGGTTTTTTTAATTTTGCTGTTTCTTGGAAAATTACTGAATTCATGATATTGAAATACTATTTTCAAAATTACCGATATGTAATATTATCATACTATATTATTGATAAGTTTAATTATCTGTGAGTCTCGGATATCGCGATAAATTATCTAGAGGTCGAAGGGCTATGGCTCATTTGATACACCTCTGGCATGAAAGAAATGGATGGTCACATAGAGTTTTGCCACTACTTTCTGAAGTTCTTGATTTAGGTAAAGTTCATAATTCGCAAATTTCTAATCTTAGGAATGGGAAGTTATCTTCACCAGGTCCTGAAGTTTTTCTTGCTTTAGCTCAAGTTAATACGATTCTTGATCAAGGTATTGAAAAAATCAGGGATCGTTTTGAAACTGATTACCCAGAGTTATGGAAATCTTTAGAAGAATCTGCATTACCCCTAAAAAATGATTCTGGTAATCCATTGTCGGCGGGGGAGTTATTCGAGATATTTTCAGGATTAAAATCTCTACCTTCATCTTTTGACTGGTACATAGAAGATGAAGAGGCTTCTGCTTTAAGTGATGCTCTTTCAGTGCATTTTTGTCAGAACAAGGCTTGGAGATCATGTAAAGTTCGGGTCATGGAAGCCTATGCTGTCAATAAATCTGCCCGTAGAGAACGTTTCGCTGAGGTAATAGCAGGAATTAGAGATTATACGGCAGAAGAATTAGATGGAGAACTTCTTGATTTATATGAGGCTTCAAAAAAACTTTCTTATTTTCAGGGTAGGGGACCTAATGCTTTCCTCGCAGAATTAAGAAATTTAGCTTCTGAAAAATAACATGAATTTTTATAATAAATGACGCTAAACAAGAACTTAAAATTGGCTGAAAATGCTGTTCTTTCTGTTGAAGAGAGTTTAAGTCCAGTTTTCCAAGAAAGGTCCAATCAGGTTTACCAGAAATTAGAAAATATTTTGACAATTTTTAAGGAAGAAAAAGTTTCTACTAGTCATTTCAATCAATCTTCTGGCAGTGGTCATGATGATATATCTAGAGAAAAAATTGATGCGGTTTTTGCAAGATTGTTTCTTGCTGAAAAGGCAGCTGTGAGGATGCAATTTGTAAGTGGAACGCATGCAATAAGTTCTGTCTTATATGGAATTCTTAGACCTGGAGACGTAATGTTATCTCTAACAGGACAACCATATGACACGTTAGAAGAAGTCATAGGAATAAGGGGAGGAGGTAAAGGCTCACTTAAAGATTTTGAGATTGACTATAAGCAAATAAATATTTGCGATAATTTTGATTCATTTGAAGAAAAAATTGTTCATTTTTTTAAAGAAAATTCATGCAAATTAGTATTCATACAAAAAAGTTGTGGATATAGTTGGAGAAAGTCTCTTACGAATCATCAGATAGGGAAAGTTTGTAGTCTTATTCATTCTCTTAATCCTAACTGTATATGTTTTGTTGATAACTGTTATGGGGAGCTTGTTGAAGAAAGTGAACCAATTTCTAAAGGGGCAAATATAATTGCTGGATCATTGATTAAAAATTTGGGAGGAACAATCGTTCCTACGGGTGGGTACGTTGCAGGAGATGCAGAGTTGGTTGAGATGGCATGTTCTAGATTAACCTCACCAGGTATTGGTTCTTCTGCAGGAATAAATTTTGGACTAGGAAGATTAATTTTGCAGGGGTTGTTTTTATCACCACAAATTGTTCACGAATCACTAAAAGGTGCTGATATGGTTGCAGCAGTTTTTAAAAATTTGGGATTTAAGGTTTTACCAGAGCCAGCAACTTATAGATCTGATCTAATTCAGTCAGTAAGATTGAATAATCCTGATTTGGTACAAAAAGTTTGTCAATCTTTTCAAAATTCTTCACCAGTAGATTCTTTTCTGAATGTTGTTCCATCATCAATGGATGGATATGATTCAAAATTATTAATGGCAGGAGGTACATTTATTGAAGGTAGTACAAGTGAATTTTCTGCTGATGCTCCTCTAAGAGATCCTTATAATATTTTTGTTCAAGGTGGTTCTCACATAGCTCACATCAAAATTGCATTAATTAGATTATTATCTGAATTATTAGAGGAAAAATTAATTTCAAAGGATTCTCTACTTCCTTTATCTACTTAATCATGTCTTACAAGTTTCCAGACAACCTCAACTATGCTGATACTCATGAATATGTCTTGGAAGAAAATGGATTATTAAAAATTGGAGTTAGTGAATTCGCTATAGATCAATTAGGAGATATTGTTTTTGTTGAATTAGCTGATCAAGGGGCGACTTTAGAGAAAGGCGAGACTTTTGGAACAATAGAATCAGTTAAGGCCGTTGAGGAAGTCTATCTGCCTTTTTCAGGGGAAATAGTATCTGTAAATGAAAGTGTTATCGATAACCCTGAGCTTTTACAGAATGATCCGATTGGAGACGGTTGGTTAGTAATTTTGAAACCAGAATCAAAAGTATCAATTGCTGATTTGATGACTTCTGAGGAATATCAATCAAAGGTTCTACCAAAATAAGGCAAACTTTTTAAAAAGAGCTATTTTAAAGAAAAATATTTTAATATGACATCCAAATTTGGGTCTGATTTATTTATAGATAGGCATCTTGGGTTAAGAGATAATGATGAGAGAGTTATGCTGAACAAGCTTGGTTTTAATAATCTTAATCAATTTATTAATCAAGTTATTCCTGAAGATATTCAGCTCAAAGATAAATCTTCAGAAATATTGCCCAAAGGTTGTTCAGAAATTGAGGCTTTAAATGAATTAGAAGAAATTGCGAATAAAAATACTAAAATTAGATCACTAATAGGCCTTGGTTATTATGACAATCACATGCCTAAAGTAATCCAAAGACATGTTCTTGAAAATCCAAGGTGGTACACGTCCTATACTCCATATCAAGCAGAAATTGCACAAGGAAGATTAGAAGCTCTATTTAATTTTCAGACTATTGTTTGTGAACTAACAGGATTCCCTGTCGCCAATGCATCTTTGTTAGATGAGGGTACTGCTGCTGCAGAAGCTATGGCTATGAGTTTTTCCGCAAGAAAAAATAAATCTTCAAAAGTGTACTTAGTGGAATCAAATGTTTTTGATCATACTTTTAATGTTTTGCAAACCAGAGCAAACCCTTTGGGAATATCCTTAAAACGCTTTACTCAAAGCAACTTTTCTAATCATGATGATGTTTTTGGAATGTTGTTGCAATTACCTGGGAAAAATGGGGAATTATATGATCCCACATTCTTAATATCTCAAGCACATAGATCAGAAATTATTGTTACGGCATGTATTGATCCACTGGCACAAGTTTTGATTAAACCAATTTCTGAATTTGGTGTTGATGTAGCAGTGGGTAGTATGCAAAGATTTGGTGTTCCAATGGGTTTTGGTGGCCCCCATGCAGCATATTTTGCTTGTAGCGAAAAATATAAAAGGCTGATACCCGGAAGAATAGTTGGGCAAACTCTATCTAAAAATGGAGAAAAGTCTCTGAGACTTGCATTGCAAACAAGAGAGCAACATATTAGAAGGGAAAAGGCCACTAGTAATATTTGTACTGCTCAATCTTTGTTAGCCATAATTGCTTCTTTTTATGCTATTTATCATGGACCCTCTGGATTAACCCAAATTGCAAAGAGATTAGTGGAGTTGAGAATAAATTTAGAATCAAGTTTAGCTGATTTAGGTTTTGCTATTCCTGATGGGATTAGATTTGATAGTGTTGATGTTTATTCTGAGCACTCCCAGAGGATCCACAAAGAAGCTTTAAAAAATGGCTATAACTTAAGAATTTTGCCGTTGGGATCAACTATTGAAAATTCAACTGGCTTTGGGATCTCTTTAGATGAGCTTAGTAATGAAAAAGAAATCAAAGAAATTTTGACTTTCATAGCAAACCTTTTAGAAAAAGAAGAAGATTTAGAGCATATAAAATTTGATAAAGTATTTCATCTTGAAAGTTTAGCTTTGAGATCCAGTGCATGGATGCAGCAAGATATATTCACAAATTACAAAAGCGAAACTGAATTAATGAGATATATATTCCGACTTGCAGAAAAAGATTTTTCTTTGGTAGATGGGATGATGCCATTGGGAAGCTGTACCATGAAGTTAAATTCTGCAGCAGAGTTAAATCCAGTCTCTTGGGCTAATTTATGTTCAATTCATCCTTTTTCCCCACCAGATCAAACTAAAGGCTATGCAAAAATCATATCTGATCTAGAAAAATGGATAAGTGATATTGTTGGTTTAAAATCAGTTTCTTTTCAACCAAATGCTGGCTCTCAAGGGGAGTTTGCAGGTTTATTGGCAATAAATTCTTATTTTGAATCAAAAGGTGAAATGTTCAGAAAAAAATGTTTGATTCCTAAAAGTGCTCATGGAACAAATCCTGCTAGTGCAGTTATGGCAGGTTTTGATGTGTTAACCGTTGAATGTGATGACGAAGGAAATATTGATTTTCAAGATTTGTCGATCAAGGTCAAGAAATTTGATAACCAAATAGGGGCTCTTATGTTGACTTATCCCTCTACTCATGGAGTGTTTGAATTACAAATCAGAAAGATATGTGATTTAATTCACTCTGTTGGAGGATTTGTCTATTTAGATGGAGCAAATTTGAACGCTCAGGTTGGATTATGTAAACCGGGGAATTATGGTGTTGATGTTTGTCATTTGAATTTACATAAAACATTCTGCATTCCACATGGAGGCGGTGGTCCAGGAGTAGGTCCAGTTGCTGCATCAGAAACTTTAAGCCCATTTCTTCCTACTCATTCTTTAATGGATAATAATTTTTCTAATAGTTCCAATTATGTATCTTCTGCCAAGCATGGGAGTGCAAGTATTCTTCCAATAAGTTGGATGTATATAAAAATGGCTGGTCTTAGTGGTTTAAGGAAAGCAACTGCTCATGCAATTTTATCGGCAAATTATATTGCGCATTCTTTAAAGCATAAATTCAAGATTCTTTATAAAGGCAAAAATAATTTTGTCGCACATGAATGTATTTTAGATTTTAGAGATTTAAAATCCAAAACTGGTTTGAGTGTAAATGATTTAGCTAAACGATTAATAGATTATAGTTTTCATGCTCCAACAATAAGTTGGCCTGTTCCAGAGACCATAATGATAGAGCCTACTGAAAGTGAAAGTTTGGTTGAATTAGATAGATTTTGCGAGGCTATGCTATTGATTGGAGAAGAAATCAGCGAAATAGAAAAAAATAGTGAATTAAAGAATAATAATGTAATAAGTAACGCTCCCCATACGCTGAAAGAGTTAATTGCTGATACTTGGCATTATCCTTATTCAAAAGAAAAAGCTTCTTTTCCTTATAAAACTCCAACATCTGTTAAGTTTTGGTCTTCAGTTTCTAGGATCAATAATGCATATGGCGATCGCAATTTAATTTGTTCTTGCAATGTAAATCAAGGAGAGACTTTCGAAGAAAAAAAATGTGCTTAAAGGACTAGCGTCCTTATATTTCCTTAGTTATTATCAGTATGAATAAAAATTTAATATTTTCTTATAGAATTTTTTTAAATTTTTTTATTACAATATTCGAGCATCAAATTTTTTGGGGTATTTGAAGCTATGACCAAAGATCTTAAATCTGGTAATGTTAAGCACCTGCCAGTTAAAAACGTCGACTTGCCAAATTTTGTCAATAATTTTTCAGGAGATAACTCAAATATAAGTTCTATTGAGGGAACCAATGTTATAAGAGTACCTTTTGGTAAAAAATTTTCAAAGAAAAAAAGGCCTGATAAGAATCAAAATATTGCAACTTTAATACTCCCTTTAAGTTCTTATAGTAATCCTACGCCCCCACACGTAGCATAATTTAGATTCAGTTTAATTTACTTCTTTTAAAGTATCTGAATAATAATTTTGTAGTTGTAAAGTTGCTTGATTCCAATCCCATTTTTCTGCTTCGTTTCTTGCCTCTTTCCTCATAACTTCTCTTTTACCTTCATCTTCTAGAATTTTTTTTGTAGCTTTAATCAAACTTTGTTTCCCATTATCTTTTTCATCAGGATCATATAAACAACCATTAATACCATCGCTAATTATATCTGGAATTCCTCCCTTGTTTGCTCCGATAACTGGACATCCTGCAGCCATTGCTTCTAGTAAAACCAATCCAAGTGTTTCTGTACTAGATGGAAATAAAAATATATCTCCTGAGGCATAGGCGCTAGCAAGTTCATCGCCAGATAGATATCCTATGAAATTAGTTTTGGTATTTTCGAAGATTTTTTCAAGCTGGTTTCTATATGGTCCGTCACCTACAAGAGCTAAGCAAGCATTAGGGATACTTTCTAAGACTGGTTTAATTCTTTCAATTTGTTTTTCTGCTGATAATCTTCCAACATAAATCAATAAATAATTAGCGTTTTTATATTTACCAAATAATTTTTCTCTCATTTTCTCACTTCTCAAATCTGGTCGGAAACTGACAGTATCTACTCCTCTTTGCCATAGAGCAGTTCTTTGAATACCTTTATCTTTTAATTCATTGACCATAGCGGTGGAAGTACATAAATTTAATAACGCTTGATTATGAGCTGCTTTAAGTAATTCCCACAAAAGTGGCTCTAACATACCCATACCGTAATGTTCTAGATATTTTGGAAGATGAGTATGGTAGCTAGCAATTAAAGGAATATTATTAGTTTTCGCCAACCATATGCCACCTAAGCCAAGTACAGCTGGATTAACAACATGTATCAAATCTGGATTAAATTTTTCTAACTTATCTGAGACTGCAGGACCTGGTAAACCAAGCTTCAATTCTGGGTATAAGGGTAATGGCATTGCAGCAACTCCAACTACAGTTGCTCCCATATATGATTCTGGACACCCTTCTGGACAAAAAATTATAACTTCATCACCATTTTTTATTAAAAATTCAATTGTTTTAGTCAGTCTTGTGACTATGCCGTCAACTTTAGGTAAAAAAGTTTCAGTAAACAATGCAATTTTCACTTTCTTAAGGTAATTATTTCAGGAAATTTAATTAGTCTTTATAGCCTCAGCTTGTTTTTTAGTCCAGGACGAAACACAAGGTATGCGATTAAGATCACATCTATTGGAGTATTTTTTAGCAACTTCAACAACTTCTTCTAATAAGCCATTATCAAGAGTAGTTGGGTTTAAACCTAATTCTATAAAGCATTTATTATCAACAATTAGATCATTTTCTACCGCTTCATTTCTTGGATTTGGTAAATAATTGATATCAGCTCCAGTTAGAGAAGCAACTTTTTTAGCTAGTTCTCCAACTTGATGACTCTCAGTCATTTGATTAAAGATTTTGACTCTTTCTCCAGATTTTGGAGGATTTTCAAGAGCAAGTTGTACGCATTTTACAGAGTCTTTTATATGTATAAATGCTCTTGTTTGCCCTCCTGTCCCATGAACACTTAATGGATATCCAATTGCAGCTTGCATTAGAAATCTGTTTAAAACAGTTCCATAATCTCCATCATAGTCAAATCGGTTTGTCAATCTAGGATCTTTTAAAGTTGCTTCTGTATTTGTTCCCCAAACAATGCCTTGATGTAGATCAGTGATCCTTACAAGATCATTTTTGTTGTAGTAGAGAAATAATAATTGATCTAAAGTTTTAGTCATATGGTAAACACTACCTGGGCTTGCAGGGTGTAATATTTCTTCTTCAAAACGGCTTCCATCAGGTTGTGGAACTTCAACTTTTAGATAACCTTCTGGAATTGTTGCACCTCTATGTGATCCATATCCGTAGACTCCCATTGTTCCTAAATGAACAACATGAATATCTAAATTACTCTCTACTATCGCAGCAAGTAGGTTGTGGGTGCCATTAACGTTATTATCTACTGTGTATCTTTTGGTAAAACTCGATTTCATCGAGTATGGTGCTGCTCTTTGTTCTGCAAAATGGATCACCGAATCTGGTTTTTCATCAATGAGCAAATTGAGTAATTTTTGATATTGCTTAGAGATATCCATGTTAAGAAATCTCATAGGCTTGCCTCCAGTCTCTTCCCATGCAGAAAGTCTTTCTGTTATGGAAGAAATTGGAGTTAAAGATTCTACCTCTAGATCAATATCAATTTTTCTACGACTTAAATTGTCGACAATAATTACATCATGATTTTGCTCTGCTAAATTCACCGCACAAGGCCAACCGCAAAAACCATCTCCACCTAGAACAATAACTTTCACTCAGAACTCCAGAATTAAAAGATTCATAATATATTTATTAAATTACTACAGCGTGCTTCCACTTTGCGAAAAATCATTGTAAATAGTTTCAAATCTTCTTTCTTAATACGATAAATAAAAGCATATAGTAAATTTTTACTTTCTTTTTAAACTTTTCTCAATTTAGAAAATTAGATAGATATATTTTTTTCCGGCGAACTTGCTACTGCAAAGTCTTGTTTTTTAATTCTTCCTGCCAGAAAAGCTTGCCTGCCAGCTTTAACACTATAATTTATCGCTTGAGCCATTAAAGGAGGATTTGCAGCTTGTGCTATTGCACTATTGATTAAGACACCATCAGCTCCAATTTCCATAGCTTGAGAAGCTTCACTAGGCACCCCAATTCCTGCGTCAATTATTACTGGCACTTTTGCATTCTCAATAATAATCCTTATATTTGATAAATTTAACAAACCTTGCCCGGAGCCTATGGGAGATCCCAATGGCATTACAGTTGCACAACCTATTTCTTCTAGTCTTTTTGCAAGAATAGGATCTGCATTGATATAAGGTAGTACAGCGAAACCCTTTTTTATTAAAATTTCGGCTGCTTTAAGAGTTTCTATGGGATCTGGTAGCAAATACTTTTTGTCAGGAATAACTTCTAACTTCACAAAATTATTTTCTTCTTGACCAGATAATTTTGCAAGTTCTCTACCTAAAATTGCTATTCTGACTGCCTCATCGGAATTAACACAGCCAGCTGTATTAGGAAGCATCCAGTATTTTTCCCAGTTGATCTTTTCGAGTAAATTTTCTCCGGTCTGATCATTTTTAATTCTTCTAACAGCGACGGTTATAATTTCCGTTTCAGAATTTGACAAACTTTCCACCATATCTTGAGTAGATTTGTATTTCCCAGTACCAACCATTAATCTACTGGAAAATTGTTTTCCACCAATTAGTAAAGAAGAATAATTTTCCATATTTAGAATCCCTTATCTTTAATACCTTTATAAGGTTCATAATTGTTTCTTTTTTCTAACTCCTTACTTTTTTTAATTGCTGTTTTGTTTTTTGGATCTATCACCAAAACCTTTTGATAAGTTTCATATGCCAAGTCGTATTCAAGTAAACGCTGTTGTGCTGATGCGAGGTTATTTAGGGCTATAGGATATTCTGGAAGTGATTTTATTGCAGATTTATAGTGTTTAATTGCTTTCTTAAATTCATTTTGAGCAGCATAAGAAAATCCTAAAGCATTATTTATTATCGCTTTGGCTTCATCAGGTTCATTGTCATAATTTTCAATTGCTTTTAAAAAAGTTTTAGTAGCTTCAGAATATAATCTTTTTTTTATCTGAATAGACCCAAATTCATATAATTCTGTAGCTTGAGTGAGAGAATCTAAACCTTTCTGCTCGAATTTTACTAAATTTAATTCTTCACTTCTTGTTTTTAGAAATTGCCTGAATACAAAAATAGAAATTATTATTAATACAACAAAAAGAATAATTAAATAAGATTGAAAGGAAGATATTTCCATTATTTATAATTACCTTTCTAGATTATATTCTTTTTTTCTACTTACTAACGGAAGAAACAATTTTTTCAAAACACTTTGGATCGTTTAAGGCTAATTGAGCAAGCATTTTTCTGTTGATGATAATTTCTGCATTTTTCATCCCATTTATTAACTTGCTATAGTTTGTTCCATTTATCCTCGCAGATGCGTTAATTCTAGAGATCCAAAGTCTTCTAAAATCTCTTTTTCTTCTTCTTCTATCCCTATAAGCATTACAAAGAGCTTTCATCACTCTTTGGTTTGCGGTTCTGAAAAGATTTTTGTTGCCGCCTCTAAAACCTTTTGCAAGATTTAAGATTTTGTTTCTTCTTTTTCTGGCTATGTTGCCTCTTTTTACCCGTGCCATGAATATCTAATAAAAATTGGTTAAAGATTTATGCGTATGGAATCATTAATTTTACATTATCAGCATCTCTTTCATCAACTACAGCTTTTGTTGATAGATGTCTTTTTAATTTTGAGCTTTTATGATCAAGTAAATGATTATGGAAAGCTCTTCTTCTCATGAATTTACCCGTCGCAGTAGCTTTAAATCTTTTGGCAGCTGATTTACGAGTTTTTAGTTTAGACATTTAAGTCAAATGTGTTTAATTAGGATAATCTAAACCTTTATACGCATTGGTGCAAATTAAAGTTTTTAATTGATAAGGAAAGTTCTAATTTATGAAACTTAAATTTGCCTTTTTAAACTTATTTTTAAGCTGTATTTCTCTTTTAGTAATAAACACTAAATTTATTTCAAATGCAAAAGGAGAAGAATTGCTAAAGGTTGAACTCCATAATGAAATTAAAAAAGGAAAATTTTTAATTGGTTTAAAGCAATATTTAGGCGGGGAGAATGATAGTTTTTCGGAGAAAAAGAATATAAACTTTACAACTAATAAAGGTTTTTTAAACTTGATATCGTCCAACGGTATTAAACATAAATCAAAACAGATAAATATTACTTGGGCGGATATTCCCGTCAAAAATCCAAAAACAATTGAAAGAATTGTTTTTGGTCCTTTTGCTAGCTATGAATCGGCAAAAAAACAATCAGAGAAACTAAGAGATAAAGGATTTGAGACGACTGTTGCCTACCCTAAAAATTGGGAAGTATGGATTCCATTGCAAGATGATCTGCCAGAGTTTGAATTCAAAAATAAGATTTTCAGGAAAATAAAAAATTTTCAAATTACTCCTGTTCTAAGAAATGACTCCAGTGGTATGGAACTTGAAGGTCCTATATATATTTATTCTGAAGAGAAAATAAAAATAAATGGTGTCAATTTTGGCAAATATTTTTATTTAATAAAGGATTTATATGGAACTTGGACCTTAGTTCAAAAAATTGAATTTGATGACTATTTGGCAGGTGTTTTGCCATATGAAATTGGACCGAATTCTCCTTTAGAAGCACTCAAGGCCCAAGCAGTTATTGCAAGAACTTGGGGCATATTTAATTCTGATAGATTTAATATGGATAAATATCATTTATGTATAAGCACACAATGCCAAGTTTATAAGCCTTCTGAAATTTCATATAAAAACGTACAAAAAGCCATAGAAGAAACTTCAAATTTAATTCTCACTCATGAAAATCAACCAATAAATGCTTTTTACCATGGTTCTAATGGTGGAGTATCTGCTACTGCAGACGAGTCTTGGCAAATTCAAGATTATTCTTATTTCAATTCAATTATTGATGGTTCTAAATCATTAAACAAAATTTTTAAACTTCCAATTACAAATGAATCTTATTTAAATAATTTTTTAGATTTTGATAAAGAACAGTTTTATGGGAGTAATCATTCTCTTTTTCGATGGAATAAGAAAATTTCTAATCTTGAAATTAAAGAAAAGTTAATTAAAAACAAACTTATAAATATTGATGCAGATGTTTTGGATTTAAATTCTATTGAACGTGGGTCTAGTGGCAGAGTGACAAAATTGGAAATACAAACGGACAAGGGTAATAAATCTATTGTTCTTGTTAAAGATGATATTCGACGGGTATTAAATTTTATACCTAGTAATTTGTTTACTATTAATAAATTAAATGATGATTTATGGCTTTTGAGAGGAGGAGGCTTCGGTCATGGTGTAGGTTTATCTCAGTCAGGAGCAATTGAAATGGCTAAATTAGGATTCTCTTATGAACAAATATTGAATCATTACTATCGAAATGCAAAACTAAAAAAATTTGAGATATTGTCTCAACGGAAGTTAAGTAATTAACAATTTACTTTTATGAGTAAGGGTTTTTATAAAAATCGAAGATTGAAGTCGTTTATATTTCTTAGTGCTTGTTTTTTAGTAGCTTTTATTCCTCATGCTACCAATATCGAAAATTTCTTTTACATAATATTGACTCTTTCTTTTGTGATTGTTTTTTACGGTTTAATAGTTATTTCTAGAAATTTCAAAAGGAACAACGTTTTAAATACTGTAAGCAGAAGAATTAGCAATAAAGAGTTACCTGTGCTTGATATTTTAGTCGCAGCAAGAGATGAAGAGAATGTCATATCAAGATTAGTTGAAAGATTATTTAGTTTAGATTATCCAACAAATAAATTAAATATTTACATAATCGATGATGGTAGTTCTGATAAGACGCCTTTAATTTTAGATCGATTATCTAGACAATATGAAAAGCTAAAAGTCATAAGTCGTTCTCCAAATGCAGGAGGAGGAAAGTCAGGAGCTTTGAATTATGCCTTGAAATTTACCCATGGTGAATGGTTATTAGTTTTGGATGCTGATGCTGAATTAAAACAAGATTCTTTGATAAGGTTATTTAGTTTTGTAGAAGATGGTGATTGGTCTGCAGTTCAACTAAGAAAATCAGTAACAAATGTAAGTAAGAATTTTTTAACTTCCTGTCAGTCAATGGAGATGGCTATGGATGCAATCTTTCAATATGGACGATTATCAGTTGCTGGAGTTTCCGAATTAAGGGGAAATGGTCAATTAATTAAGAAAGAAACATTATTAGCATGTGGTTCTTTTAATGAAGATACAGTTACAGATGATCTTGATTTGAGTTTAAGATTATTATTATCAAAATCTAGAATTGGAATCTTATGGGATCCTCCAGTCATGGAGGAGGCAGTTGAGAATTTGAATGCTTTATTAGCGCAAAGGCAAAGATGGGCAGAGGGTGGTTTGCAAAGATTCTTCGATTATGGAGATCAATTATTTACTAATAAAATTGATTATTTGCAGAAATTTGATTTAACTTACTTTTTCATCTTGCAATATGCATTACCAATCATTTCTATTTTTGATTTAGTTTTCAGTATTGCTTTTTTAGGTTCACCAATTTACTGGCCTATTTCATTTACAGCTTTTATGTTATCTGGAATTGCTTTTTGGTACGGTTCTTCTTGTAAAAGTGAAGTACCTGTATTGCAAAAAAGCAATTTTTTGATGGTATTTGTATCGGTTTTTTATTTATCACATTGGTTTTTAGTAATCCCTTGGGTAACTATAAAGATGTCTATTTTTCCCAAAAAGATACTCTGGCGAAAGACTCTTCATACTGGAGTTTAATCTATTCATCAAGGTCTATAATTTCTCCATTAAAAAAATTTGCTAAGTTTTTTGAACTATCATCATAAGTTTCCTCGTTAGATATTTTTGTTGACGAATTAGTTTTTGGTTCTATTTTTTTTATTGGTTGGAAATTTTTTACTTCATTTTGGGTTATTTCTGGAGTGTTTGTTGGGTTACTTTTATTTAATTGTTTGGTTGAAAAATTAAGTATTATTCCATCTCCAAATATCTTTTTTACAGTATTTTCAATTATAACTTTTCTGCTTTTTATCATACTTTCCCAGTTTGGAGATAATGCAATTGTAATTTTCTCAGAATCAAAACTTTCAAGTTCGGCTTGTTGTGAAAGTAACATTCTTGTTGATGGTAACTCTACTTTAGAAAGAATTAATTCCCATGTATCTTTTAAATTTGATCTAGGATTATTTTGGTTACTTTCAAAAATATTTTCAATACTTTCTTTTTCAAGAACTTCTAATTTTTCTAATTTTTCGTCTTTTTTTCCGATCAATTCCTTGTGATTTAACTCTTCTTGGATACTTGATTTTGGAAGCTCATCTGAAATATTTTCTTTATTAATTGAAATATGTTTTCTACTTTCATGCTTCTCCTCAGTCGTATTATTTTTACTTTCTTGTTTATTTTCAAAACTATTTATCTCTTGACTATCCAGAAGACCAGTTAAATGTATTTCAAACCAAAGCCTTGGATTATCACTTGTTTTGATTTGATATTCAATATTTCTCAGATTATTATGCCAATTAATTATTGTTGATTTATTTATCTTTTTGGAGATTGCATCCAATTCATCTTGAAATTCATCAGACGTATAATAAAGATCTGAATATTTACTATTAGCAGTGTGTAATAGTAGATCTCTTGTTATATTCAACAACCCGATAATTATTTGATGGGGTTCGTTGCCAGCATCATATAATTTGTTGCAGGTGATAATTAATGACTCAGGATTATTCTCAACCAATGATTTAATCAGAGTTGTTAATTCTATTTCTGATACTTCTCCCAGCAGGTTTTGGATATTATTAATTGTTATACCTTCTGGTAAAAGGTGTAGTTGTTCAAGGAGACTTTGTGCATCTCTCATACCTCCATTAGATCTTTTTGCAATCATTTTTAACGCCTGAACTTCATACTCAATGGATTCTTGTTCTGCTATTTCTGATAAATGTTGAAAAATATCAATAGGGCTTATTCTTCTAAAATCAAACTTTTGACATCTACTTTTTATTGTATTTAATACTCTCTCAGGATTTGTCGTCGCAAGGATAAATACAACTCTTGAGGGCGGTTCTTCAATAGTTTTTAGTAAAGCATTTGAAGCTGCCGTTGAAAGCATATGACATTCATCAATAACGTATACTTTCCATCTCGCTTGAGTAGGGGAAAATCTAGCTCTTTCTATAATTTCTCTTATATTGTCTACTCCTGTATTTGATGCTGCATCAATCTCGATAATATCTAGAGCATTCCCATCTGTAATTTGTCTACATAAGTCACATTTACAACAAGGATTTATCGTAGGTTGGTCAAATGCCTGACAGTTTAAAGATTTTGCAAATATTCTTGCACTTGATGTTTTTCCAGTACCTCTTGGACCATTAAAAAGATATGCAGGAGCAATTTTTTTTGTTAAAAGTGCTTGTTTGAGTGTAATAGATATAAATTTTTGCCCAATCAGTTCGTCTAGGTTGTTTGGTCTATATTTTTGATGAAAAGGCTTATGGATATTTGGCATTTATTTTTCTTAATTAGAAAAATTTGGGATTAAAGTAAAAAATTAAACTCTAATTTTTACGCAGACTCTTTAATGATTCTTTTTGATCCTGAAGGTAGTTTAACAATTTTAGATGCGAATAAATTATCTACCATTATTTTTGTAATTGTGAATTCTTTTACATTTTCCTCAGAAGGCAAAGTATACATAATGTCTAGCATTAGTTCCTCAATTATTGATCTTAATGCTCTTGCACCTGTCTTCCTTTTATATGCTTCATTTGCTATCGCTTCAACAGAATCAGGCTCAAATGATAATTCAACATTATCCATACTTAACAAAGTTTTGAATTGCTTTACTAGTGCATCTCTTGGTTGAGTTAGGATTGATTCTAAGGTTTCTTTAGTAAGACGATCTAATACAGCACAAACCGGAATTCTTCCAATAAATTCTGGAATTAGGCCATATTTCACTAAGTCATCTAATTCTAAATTTTTCAGGGAATCTCTTGGGTCTACTATTTGTTTTATATCAACTTTGTTTTGATCTGAGTTGGTTGTAAATCCTATGGAGTGTTTACCCATACGCTTTTGAACAATATCCTCTAAACCTATAAAAGCTCCCCCGCAAATGAATAATATTTGACTCGTATCAATTTGGATGCAGTCATGATAAGGATGTTTTCTTCCGCCTTGCGGTGGCACATTAGCAATGGTTCCTTCAAGC
This sequence comes from Prochlorococcus sp. AG-347-I21, assembly GCA_003279055.1. Taxonomy (GTDB): domain Bacteria; phylum Cyanobacteriota; class Cyanobacteriia; order PCC-6307; family Cyanobiaceae; genus Prochlorococcus_A. The sequence goes on from QCBP01000001.1 coordinate 195,916, forward strand.
ATTTTTAATAATGCTTGCTGCACCCCTTCACCAGAGACATCTCTAGTAATTGAAGGATTCTCACTTTTTCTTGCAATTTTATCTATTTCATCTATGTAAATTATTCCTTTTTGAGCTAGTTCTACATTCATTTCTGATTTCTGTAGAAGTCTTAAAAGTATGTTTTCAACATCCTCCCCAACATATCCAGCTTCTGTCAAAGTCGTTGCATCAGCTACAGCAAAAGGAACATCTAGAAACTCTGCTAAAGTTTGCGCCAATAATGTTTTTCCACTGCCAGTAGGGCCGATGAGTAAAATGTTTGATTTCTGAAGTTTAGTTGCTTGTGAATTTGTTGAATTGCTATTTTTACTATCTTCTTTAATTTTCCAAGCTAATCGCTTGTAGTGATTATATACAGCTACTGATAATATTTTTTTTGCAGATTCTTGTCCAACAACTTGATTATCTAGAAAACTTTTTATTTCTAATGGCTTAGGAATTGAGGATAATTCCAAGGGAACATACTTTTTTGGATTATCAGTTGGTAATTTCTTTTTTACTTGCGGAGAGTTGTTTGTGTTCGCTTGATTATCAAGTAATTCTTCATCGAGAATTTCATTACAAAGATCTATGCACTCATCACAGATATAAACCCCAGGACCAGCTATAAGCTTTCTTACCTGGTCTTGTGATTTGCCGCAAAATGAACATTTAAGATGGGCGTCGAATTTAGCCATCGATTATAAGTTGTGATGTGAAAGGTGTTAAATATTCCCTTTTACTAGGATTGCTTATAAATATGGATTCGTCATCAAATTCTTAAAAAATTAGAATTCCTTGTCACTTTTTGATAACTTTATCAATTAATCCATATTCGACCGCTTCTGAGGGAGATAAAAAGTAGTCTCTTTCTGTATCTTCATTAATCTTTTCTAAAGGTTGACCGGTATGTTCTGCTAAAAGCGAATTTAATGTCTTCTTGAGAAAAAGTATTTCTTTAGCTTGAATTTCAATCTCTACTGCTTGACCTTGTGCCCCTCCAAGCGGCTGATGAATCATAATCCTAGAATTAGGTAAAGCTAATCTTTTACCCTTTGCGCCTCCAGAAAGTAGAAATGCCCCCATACTTGCAGCTACCCCAAAGCATATTGTCACTACATCAGGGGATATTTGTTGAATAGTATCGTATATGGCCATTCCTGCAGTAACTGAGCCTCCAGGAGAGTTGATATATATTTGAATATCTTTTTCGGGATCCTCAGCTTCAAGAAATAATAATTGTGCAACAAGTGAGTCAGATACTTGATCATTAATTCCAGTACCTAAAAAAATTATTCTCTCCCTCAATAGTCTTGAATAAATATCAAAAGCTCTTTCTCCTCTACCTGATTGTTCTATAACGGTAGGAACTGCGGCAATAGTTTTATTATTACTTTCGTAAGAACTTATTGAGCTTTGGATTAAATGTTTTTTTTCTGAGTTCACAAATTAGTTTTCATCTTATAGATAATTTAAGGGTTTTTTTTTTATTTAGTAGGAAATTTCATAAATTATTTTTTTTCTTTTTTATTTCCAGTTTTTGTTTTTGTAGTTTTTGTTTCAGTTTTTGTGGCTTTTGTTGTTTTGGTGGTTTTGGTGGCTTTAGAAGTTTTTGTAGTTTTTTCTTTTACTTCAGAATTTTCTTCAAGCCAAATTATTATTTTTTCTTTAAGTAAGTCGTTCCTTATTACTTCTGTTAATTTTTTAATATCTATTTGTTTTGAAGATTGAGAGATTGCATCTTCATAATCTTTCATTTTTAAATCAATTTCATCTTTCTCAACTGTTATATTTTCTTTTTCAGCTAATGCTTTTAGAGCTAAATTTCTTTGTACATTTTTTTCAGCCTGAGGCCTTGTGGACTCTGCTAATGACTTAACTAATTCCGGAGTGAAAGTTGATTTAACATCAAGACCTTGTTGAGCAAATCTTTGAGCCGTTTGTTCAATATTATTCCTAACTTCTATATCAATCATAGATTTTGGAATTTCAGCAACCAATTCGTTTGTTAAAGCGTCTAATAAAGCTTCAATTTTGATATCTTTTTGAGTTTTTTCAAAATTTTCTTTCAGTTGCTTTTCAATATCTTTCTTTAACTCTTTTAATGATTCTTTGTTTCCAGACTGTTTTGCAAAATCGTCATTAAGTTCAGGTAATTCTTTTTCCTTAAGATCCTTAAGATTTACTTCAAAGATTGCCTCTTTGCCTCTTGAATCTTCATGAGAGTAATCTTCGGGAAATTTAAGGTTAAGTGTTTTAGTATCACCAATTTTCATCTTCACGATTCCCTCAACGAAACCGGGAATCATTTTGTTTTTTTCTAACTCAAGATCCATTGATTCACTTGTCCCGCCATCAATCTCTTTACCAGAATCTTTATATTTTCCTTTGAAACTAACTACAGCAATATCTCCTAATTTCGCTGCTCTATTGGTTACCGGAATAATATTTGCAAACTGACTTCTAGATTTTTCTAGCGCTTCATCTACTGACTTAGGATCAAACTTTGTTTTTGATATTTCAACACTTAGTCCTTTGGATTTTTTTAGTTTTAATTCGGGGGCAACATCAGTTTGAAGGGTAACCTTTAGTGATTTGTCAGGACTAAAATTTGCAAGTAAAGATTCAAATCCATCTACCAACTCTGGCTCACTTAGTGGCTCTATAGATTTTATTTTTAATGCTTCTTGCCATGATTTGTCAATAATTTTTTCTAGAGCAGAAGCATGTAATTGCGTAATGCCAATTCTTTGGATTAAGACTTGTTTAGGAATTTTACCAAGTCTAAACCCCGGAATTTTAGCCGAACGACTGATAGTAGTGATTGTCTCATTTACACATGTTTTGCATGTCTCAGATGGTATTTCTAATTCAAATGAAATTCTACTTTGAGGCAGAGGAGTTGTTTTGACTATTAATGCTTCTTTAGCCATTTTTTTTATTTATTACTAAAAGCCGAATCTTAATTATTTCACATTACGTGATTTCCTTGAAAGTTATTTTTTTGATAAAGTAAAAAAAATAGTAAATCTATTTATAAAAATCATTTTAAAGTGTGAGAAAATCTCCGTTTTTGCCTAATAGGCCATTAAAAGTTGCTGTCTTAGGATCTACAGGTGCTGTGGGATCTGAATTACTGAAAATTCTTGAACAACGTGATTTCCCAATATCAGAATTGGTATTGCTTTCATCAGAGCGTTCAGAAGGAAAAAAAGTTATTTGGAAAGGTGAAGAATTAGTTACAAAAAAAACAACTAAGGAAGAATTTCTGAATCTTGATTTAGTTTTAGCTTCAGCTGGTGGAAGCATTTCAAAAAAATGGTTGTCTACCATTTTGGAAGAAAATGCTTTATTGATAGATAATTCAAGTGCTTTCAGATTAGATAATAATGTACCTCTTATTGTTCCTGAAGTTAATGCTAGTGATGTACTCAATCATGATGGGGTAATAGCGAATCCAAACTGCACTACTATTTTGATGACATTAGTTTTAGCTCCGTTAAATAAACTTTCGACCATTCAAAGGGTCGTTGTCTCAACATATCAATCTGTGAGTGGTGCAGGCCAACTTGCCATGGAGGAACTAAAACTTTTAACTGAACAATATCTTCAAGGTAATCCTCAAAAAAGCGAAGTTTTGCCATACTCATTGGCTTTTAATTTGTTTTTACATAATTCACCTATGCTTGCAAATAATTATTGTGAAGAAGAAATGAAAATGGTTAATGAGACTAGAAAAATATTAAATATTTCTGATTTAAAGCTCTCTGCTACATGTGTTCGAGTCCCAGTACTAAGAGCACATTCTGAATCGATCAATATTGAATTTGCCGGTGTAGTTAATCCTAAAGATGCTCTTGAAGAATTAAAAAAATCACCTGGAATTGAAATTATTGAGGATTATAAAAACAATAGATTTCCTATGCCAAATGACGTTATGGGAAGGGATAATGTTGCTGTTGGCAGGCTAAGAACTGATATAAGTCAGCCTAATGGATTAGAATTATGGTTATGTGGAGACCAAATAAGAAAAGGAGCAGCGCTTAATGCTGTTCAAATAGCTGAGTTATTAATTCCAAAAAAATGATTACAGACAAAACTGAGTGTAATAATCCGTTATTTGGAAGAATATTGACTGCCATGGTTACTCCATTCACTAAAAATGGAGATGTTGATTATGAACTGGCTATAAAACTCTCAAATTATCTTTTTGAGAACGGTTCTGATGGAATTGTTTTATGTGGTACTACTGGAGAATCTCCGACTCTTTCATGGTCGGAACAGCATGATTTGTTCATTGCAGTAAAGGGATCTTTGGATTCAAGCTGTAAAGTAATAGTTGGCACTGGTAGTAATTGTACAAGCGAGGCAGTAGAAGCCACAAAAAAAGCCTACGAATCTGGTGCTGATGGTGCTTTGGTTGTTGTTCCTTATTACAATAAGCCACCTCAAGAAGGTCTTTATAAACATTTCAGTTCTATTGCTAATTCTGCAAAGAATTTGCCTCTAATGCTCTATAACATACCTGGAAGGACAGGATGCAATTTATTACCTGATACTGTGAAGAAACTTATGGATTTCTCAAATATTCTCAGTATTAAAGCTGCAAGCGGTAGAATAGAAGAAGTAACAGAACTAAGAGCTATTTGTGGCTCTGAACTCTCTGTATATAGTGGCGACGATTCATTGTTGCTTCCAATGTTATCCGTAGGTGCTGTAGGAGTAGTAAGTGTTGCAAGTCATTTGGTTGGATTGCAATTGAAAGAGATGATTCATTCCTTTCAAAGTGGGGAGGTCTCTAAAGCCCTTGCTATTCATGAAAAACTTCAGCCTTTTTTCAAAGCACTCTTTATGACTACTAATCCAATCCCAATTAAGGCTGCTTTGGAGCTGTCGGGGTGGAATGTAGGTAATCCTAGAAGTCCTTTGTCACCATTAACCACTGACATGAAAAAGCAACTATCTTTTATCCTGAAATCCCTATAATAGGGATTTTATTTAACTTGATAATTAAATTTAAATAAACCTTATTTGATTACAAGCAGGCCTTCATAAATTTCAAAATTATGCAATCAAGTACAAATTCAACTGTAAATAGATCTACTAATGATTCATCTAGATCTAAAAGTAATACGCCAGCTCTACGAGTAATACCTCTTGGAGGACTACATGAAATAGGAAAAAACACTTGTGTGTTTGAATATGGTGATGAATTGATGCTTGTTGATGCTGGCCTAGCTTTCCCATCTGACGGTATGCATGGCGTAAACGTTGTTATGCCAGATACAACTTTTTTAAAAGAAAATCAAAGAAGAATAAAGGGAATGATTGTCACTCACGGTCATGAAGATCATATTGGAGGTATTTCTCATCATTTAAAGCATTTTAATATTCCGATTATTTATGGTCCAAGACTGGCGATGTCAATGCTTAGAGGAAAAATGGAGGAAGCAGGGGTATCTGATAGAACAACCATACAGACAGTAAATCCAAGAGATGTTGTAAAAGTCGGACAACATTTCTCTGTTGAATTTATTCGAAATACTCATTCGATTTGCGATAGTTTTTCCTTAGCAGTTACAACACCTGTTGGCACAATTATTTTCACGGGAGATTTTAAGTTTGATCATATGCCAGTAGATGGAGAGCAATTTGATATTGAAAGAATGGTGCATTACGGAGAGAAGGGCGTTCTATGTATGTTTAGTGATTCTACTAATGCCGAAGTTCCAGGTTTTTGTCCTTCTGAGAAGTCTATCTTTCCCTCTTTAGAAAAACATATTGCTGAGGCAAAAGAACGAGTTATCCTTACTACTTTTGCTAGTTCGGTTCATAGAGTGACAATGATCTTAGAGTTGGCCATGAAGCATGGAAGAAAGGTCGGTTTGTTAGGTAGATCGATGATAAATGTTATTGCCAAGGCAAGAGATATTGGTTATATGAAATGCCCAGATGATTTGTTTGTTCCCATTAAGCAAATTAGAGATTTGCCAGATAGAGAGACTTTATTGTTAATGACTGGAAGTCAAGGAGAACCCTTAGCAGCTTTAAGTAGAATATCTCGTGGTGAACATCAGCATGTTCGTCTTAAGACTACTGATACTGTAATATTTTCAGCCAGCCCAATTCCTGGTAATACTATTTCTGTTGTTAATACAATAGATAGATTAATGAAACTTGGAGCAAAGGTTGTTTATGGAAAGGGAGAGAATATTCATGTTTCTGGTCATGGTTTTCAAGAAGATCAAAAGTTAATGTTGGCACTAGCAAAACCTAAGTTTTTTGTTCCTGTTCATGGAGAACACAGAATGCTTGTTTGTCATGGCAAGAGTGCACAAACTATGGGGGTTCCAAAGGACAATATTTTAATTATTGAAAATGGAGATGTAGTTGAGTTGACACCTAATTCTATTCAAAAAGGAGATCCTGTAAAAGCTGGTGTTGAACTGCTTGATAACTCACGAAATGGGATAGTAGATGCTCGAGTGTTAAAGGAAAGGCAGCAATTAGCTGGGGATGGTGTAGTAACTGTGTTAGCTCCTATTAGTACAGATGGGAAGATGGTTGCCCCTCCCAGAGTTAATTTAAGAGGAGTTGTTACTACTGCAGAGCCAAGAAAAATGTCTATGTGGACAGAAAGAGAAATAAGCTGGGTCTTAGAAAATAGATGGAAACAATTATCCAGACAAACTGGGCCAAATAATTTTGAAGTAGATTGGATTGGTGTTCAAAGAGAAGTTGAAAATGGTTTATCGAGAAGAATGAGAAGAGAATTACAAGTTGAACCACTTATTTTGTGTTTAGTTCAACCTGCTCCAAGCGGAACTCGCGCTTATATTCCAAAGATTACTGAAGAGCAAAATTTTTCCAATAGAAATAGAAATAATAATAATTTCCATAAGAAATCGAGCAATAATCAACCTAATAGTTCAAATAACCCACAAAATACCCAAAAAAGTCCAAAAGTGTCACAGAATTCATCAGCTGAGACTGCTAAAGAAGATTCATTTGAGGGTAGGACAAGAAGAAGAAGATCCGCTGTCACATCTTAACTTTTTCAAAGTTTATATAGTTTTTATTCCAAACAATTTTTAAAAATTCATGCAAGTTTATTTGACCTTTATTTTTTTCATAAATTGAAGTTGCTAATTTTGTCAGATTTTTAGAACTACATTGCTTTGTAGATATTTCTTTTAAAAATTTATTTAAGATTGTGCACCTGGCTTCAATACACATACTATTTAATAGATTCCTATTGATACCTTTTGCATCTTTACAATATAGATATGCTAGTTCACTAAGATCATTACGTTCTTTATTGTATTTGCTCATTTTTTGGGAAAAATTATTTATCCTTGCAGAACAACCAGGATAGATAACCTCCAAGGTAGGAATAATTTTTTTTCTTACTAAATTTCTTTTTAATTTAAGATCTGAATTTGTAGGGTCTTCCCAGACTGGGATTTTCATATCATCACAAAATTGTCTTGTATCTTCTCTACTGAAAATTAATATTGGCCTTATTAAAAAAATTTGATTTTCCAGTAATCTTTTGCCCTCAATATTACTCAGACCGGCAAAATTGCTCCCTCTAGATAAATTGAGTATAAATGTCTCTGCGTTATCACTACTCGTGTGACCAGTTAACAAATAAACATTATCTATTTGTTGGTTTTTATTTAATAAAGTTTTGGCTCTTTCACATAATTTTTTATATCTCCAGTCTCTTGCTTTTTCTTCTGAAGAAGTATTTTCTTTATTTGCTTGATCTAGATAGAATGAGATACTTTTATCTTCGCAATAACTTTTTAATTCAAGGGCATATAGTGACGATTTTTTGTGCCATTGATGATCACCGTGCCAAACACTAATAGACCAATTATGTAGTTTTTTTAGGTCATTAATTAGGGTTAATAAGGCCATTGAGTCTTTCCCTCCAGAAACACTTATTAAAATATTTGATCCTTTCGGAATTAATATTTTTTTGGTAAGAATCTCCTTATGCAGTTGATGATGCCATGATGACCAATTTTTCTGAGTTAATTTTTTATCGGACATTTTGTGTTGCTCAGATAATATTTTTTAAAAAATGCACTGTTTTACTAAAACAATGTCACAATCGGGTAATAAATTCATTAAGTAAATGAGTCTGATTAATCTTTTGCCACAAAAAATTAAAGAAGAGTTAAGAAGCAAATCTTTACTCAAAGTTATTTCAGGATTGAATAATTTCGATGTTCAATCTGTCAATATAATTGTTGAGGCTGCTTCATTAGGAGGAGCAGATCTTGTCGATATTGCTTGTAAACCTGAACTCGTCGATTTAGCACTTAAGAAGTCAACACTACCCGTTTGTGTTAGTTCAGTAGTGCCTAGATCTTTTCAAGATTCCGTAAAAGCAGGAGCATCATTAATTGAGATAGGAAATTACGATACTTTTTATGAAAAAGGCATTTATTTTTCAGATAAAAGAGTTTTAAATATTACAAAAGAGACAAGGGATTTATTGCCTAATGTTCCTTTATCAGTAACTGTCCCTCATACTATGCCTATAGATAAACAAGTTGATCTTGCTGTAAAGCTTGTGGAAGAAGGTGTTGATATTATTCAAACAGAAGGTGGCACCAGTTCGACTCCTTACTCTCCAGGAATTCAAGGCTTTTTTGAAAAATCAGTACCAACTCTTGCAGCTACTTATGCTATTCATCAAGAATTTAAGAAACAATCTCTAAATATACCAATCATGAGTGCCTCTGGATTAAGCCAAGTAACTTGTCCACTAGCAATATCCTCTGGAGCCTCAGCAGTTGGTGTTGGATCTGCAGTTAATAAATTAGATGATTTAATATCAATGATTGCGGTTGTTAGGGGCTTAAAAGAATCTTTGAAAAATTCAATAATTGGAGAAAAAATTTCTTAGTATAGTAATACCCTTTAGCTACTAGCTTGATGAATAACTATAAGCTTCAAGCTCCTTACGAACCAAATGGAGATCAACCAGAAGCTATAAAAAAATTAGTTAAAGGCGTTAATACTGGTAAACAGTTTCAGACTCTTTTAGGAGCTACTGGAACTGGTAAAACATTTACCATTGCGAATGTAATTCAACAAACAGGAAGACCAGCACTTGTTTTAGCCCATAACAAAACGTTAGCTGCACAACTTTGTAATGAATTAAGGGAATTTTTTCCAAAAAATGCTGTTGAGTATTTCATTTCTTACTACGATTATTATCAACCTGAAGCTTATGTACCTGTAAGTGATACTTACATAGCCAAAACTGCTTCAATTAATGAAGAAATAGATATGCTTAGGCATTCTGCAACACGTTCATTATTTGAAAGAAAAGATGTAATTGTTGTAGCCTCAATAAGTTGTATTTATGGTCTTGGTATACCGAGTGAGTATTTAAAAGCTGCAGTTAAATTTGAAGTGGGAAAATCAATAAATCTACGTTCTTCTTTGAGATCTCTTGTTGAAAATCAATATACTAGAAATGATATTGAAATTACTAGAGGCAGATTCAGAATTAAAGGTGATGTTTTAGAAATCGGTCCAGCTTATGAAGATAGATTAATAAGAATTGAATTATTTGGTGATGAAGTCGAGGCTATTAGATATGTTGACCCTACTACAGGAGAAATACTTGAAAGTTTGGAACAAGTTAGCGTTTACCCAGCCAAACATTTTGTGACTCCCAAAGAAAGACTTGAGAGTGCAATAAGTGCAATTAGAAGTGAATTAAAAACTCAACTTGATAAATTTACATACGAAGGAAAATTATTAGAGGCTCAACGTCTAGAACAACGCACAAAATATGATTTAGAAATGCTTAAAGAGGTTGGTTATTGTAATGGAGTTGAGAATTATGCTCGTCATTTATCAGGCAGGGAGGAAGGATCACCGCCAGAATGCTTAATAGATTACTTTCCCAAAGATTGGTTATTGGTGGTTGATGAGAGTCACGTAACATGTCCTCAACTTCATGCGATGTACAACGGTGATCAATCTAGAAAAAAAGTTCTAATAGATCATGGTTTTAGATTGCCAAGTGCTGCAGATAATAGACCTTTAAAATGTGAAGAGTTTTGGGAAAAATCAAAACAGACATTATTTATAAGTGCAACTCCCGGTCAATGGGAATTAGATCAATGTGATGGTAAATTTATTGAGCAAGTTATAAGACCGACTGGGGTATTAGACCCGGTAATTGATGTAAGACCTAGTGAAGGCCAAATAGAAGATCTGTTATCTGAAATAAGAATTCGAGCTGAAAAGAATCAAAGAGTGCTTGTGACAACTCTTACTAAGAGAATGGCTGAAGACCTAACTGATTTTTTATCTGAAAATAAAGTAAGAGTTAGATATTTGCATTCCGAAATCCATTCAATTGAAAGAATTGAAATTATTCAAGACCTTAGAATGGGCGAATATGATGTTTTGGTAGGAGTTAATTTATTAAGAGAGGGACTAGATCTTCCTGAGGTATCCTTAGTCGCCATTTTAGATGCTGATAAAGAAGGTTTTCTGAGGGCAGAAAGATCATTGATTCAAACAATAGGAAGAGCTGCCAGACATGTTGAAGGTGTTGCATTGCTTTATGCAGATAACTTCACAGATTCAATGAAAAGAGCAATATCTGAAACTGAAAGAAGAAGAACTATTCAAAAAAAATATAATCAAGTCAATGGTATTACTCCGAAACCTGCAGGCAAAAAAATAGAAAATTCAATATTATCTTTTCTAGAACTTTCCAGAAAACTAGATGCTGGTGGTTTATCTAAAGATTTAATAAATATAGTTAATAACAAAACTGACGCAATTCTCAGTTCCAGTGATAATCAATGCTTGCTCGAAGAATTACCTGACTTAATAGAAAAGTTAGAAATTAAAATGAAAGATGCTGCAAAAGAGTTAAATTTTGAAGAAGCAGCAAATTTGAGGGATAGAATCAAAAAATTAAGACAAAAGTTGGCAAGAAATAATTAAAAAGAACTTATTTTTCTAATTTGAAATGATTATGAATCGCATTAACTGCTTTGTCACAATCTTTTTCCAAGACAATACATGAAGTCCTTATTTCGCTAGTGGCAATCATTTCAATATTGATATTTTGATCAGCCAAAGCTCTAAATATTTTTCCAGCCGTTCCAACCTTAAATGCCATTCCTGCTCCAACAGTACTTACTTTGGCTATAGCAGGCCCATCTTCAATGAATGATCCGGGTAATTTTTTTGTTAAGGCCTCAAAAACTAAGTTAGCTTTTTTTCTATCTTGTTTGTTCATTGTAAGACTAATATCCTTAGTTTTAAAAGAGGAAATTCTTTCAGACTGCACGATAGTATCGAAAAGTAAATTATTTTCAGCTAATGCTAAACATATCGATGCTGCTACACCTGGACGATCAGGCAGTTTTCGAAAACTTACTTGAACTTGGTTTTTATCTAATGCAATTCCTCTTACTTCAGGTTGATTTCGTTTTTCGTTAATTGGATTAATAAATATTTGTGTATCGGATAACTTAAATTTTTCAGCAACAAATCTAATAGCTTTTGGAATATTATTAATTTCAATTACGCAGCTGACTTTAATTTCACTAGTAGCTATTAACCTGACATTTATATTCGCTTGAGATAAAGTATCAAATAAATCAGCTGAAACACTAGGTCTACCCATAATGCCCGCTCCTTGAATACTTAATTTAGTCATGTTTGTTTTTAGATTATATTCTCCTCCTAATTGACTAGTTATAAGTTCACATTGTTCTTCAGTCTTTTTGACTTCTAATTCACTAACAGTAAATGTAATATCGTTATTATTTCCATCATTTGTAGCTTGTATGATTAAATCGACATTAATACTTGCTTCTGAAAGTTTTTCAAATATTTGTGCAGCAATTCCAGGCCTATCAGGAATATTTGAGAGACTGAATACTGCTTGGTTTTCTAGTACTTCAAGACTATTTACTGTTTTTGTTAATTCTAAGCTTCCTCTTTTTAGCGGGAGAGGTTGGATTTGACTCTCTAGTAGAGTCCCACTTGATTCACTTTGGCTTGATTTGACACATAATTTAATTCCATAATTGCGAGCAATTTCTACTGCTCTTGGATGCAGAACTGAAGCACCGACGCTTGCAAGTTCAAGCATTTCCTCACAGCTAATTTCATCTAAGAGTTTTGCATTAGGAACAATTCTTGGGTCAGTAGTAAGAACCCCTGGAACGTCTGTATAAATTTCGCAAGTCTCAGCTCCTAAAGCTGTTGATAAAGCTACTGCGGAAGTATCTGAACCACCTCTACCCAAAGTTGTAATTTCCATTGAACCCGTATGGCTTAATGTTGTTCCTTGAAACCCAGCCACTACAACTACAAAACCCTGATTTATATAATTTCGGATTCTTTTTGTTTCTATATCCAGAATTCTCGCTTTCCCATGTATTGATTCAGTGATAATTCCAACCTGGCTACCGGTCATTGAAATTGCAGGTATTCCGTATTCGTTTAATGCCATTGAGAGAAGAGCTATGGTTACTTGTTCTCCAGTTGACAGAAGCATATCCAATTCTCTTCGATTTGGATTTTTACTAATTAATTCCGCTAAACAATTTAAATCATCTGTAGTTTGCCCCATCGCAGAGACAACCACGACAACTTCATTTCCTGCTTCTTTACTTTGACAAATGCTTTTTGCAATATTTTTAATTTTTTTAATATTACCGACAGAAGTACCGCCAAATTTTTTTACTAGTAAAGCCATATTTAAATCATAATGTAAATTCTTAAACTTATAATTTGGTTAACTTAAATTAATTAAATTCTCTGTAAAAACATTTATAGGATTATTACCTTGTTTTAGTAATGATTCAATATCTAATAACTTACTCATTAAATTAACTAAATATTCTTGCGATACATTTTTCACTTTTCTTCGAATAAAAAAAATTCTTTTTGGATTAGTAATGCCTGCAAGATTACAAATCTTTTCTGAATTATCGTTTCCTGAATTAATAGCTAATTTTATAATGGTATGAATTCTTATTTGACTAATTAAACCTGCATTTAGTCTTAAAGCAGGTTCTCCTTCCTGTAAGAAATAATTTATTTCAATGAGGCTTTCATTAATATTTTTTTGTAAGAGAAGATCAATGATTTTGAAAATGTTAGATTGATGATCATTAAATATTTTTTTACATCAATACTTTTAAGAAAAAGTTGTTCATGCGAATTATTTGATACTGCAGAAAGGTATGTTTTTGCTTTGGCTAATTCATTAATAAGTTTAAAGCTATCATTCCCAACCGAATCAATAATTAATTCAACTGCATTTTTATCAATTTTGATATTCATTTCATGTGCCGCATCTTCTAAAAATCTTTTTTGTCCCTCATAGTCCCAGACTTCTGGTAAAGAAAATGATTTTTCTTTGGCTAAATTATTTTTGATAAGTTTTTGTAAAAATTTAGTGCTCTTTAGTCTTGAGTCTGGTTTTTTTGAATTTTGTAAAATGAAATAAGTATTTTGAGGTATATTGTCATGTATTTTTTCAAATTTAGTTCTTAGATCTTCATTTTTTGAAGTAAAAATTGGATTATTTTTTAATGTAACTATTCTGTATCCATCTCCAAAAGGAGGTGTAAGAACTTCATCAAAAGCTTTATTGACTTGTTCATCATCATCTCCATTTAAATTAGTTACATTTATTTCTTTCCATTCTTTGGATACTTCCTTATCAATTAATTTTTTTATAAATCTATTTTGAGCATTTAGATCATTACCCCATAATATTTGTATTGGCATAATCGCTCAATAAAAACCATATATTAACTATGATTACTTCTAACACAAATTAAATTTAATGGTAATAGATCATCCAATTTTTTTGGAAAGCATCAGATTTATAAGATCTCATTTAGGAGCCAATGATCTAAATTATTTGGAAAAAAAAGTCTTAGAGAGATTAGTCCATACTTCAGGAGATTTTTCAGTTCAAAATCTTGTAAATTTTAGTGAAGGTGCTTGCGAAAAGGGGCTGCAGGCACTTAAAAATGGTGCTCCGATTTTAACTGATACCGATATGGCAGCAGCAGCTATAAAAACCATGGCAGAAAATACCACTAGGAATAAAGTATTTACGGCGAAAATGTGGTTTGGAGAAAATAAGCACATAGACGTAACTAAAACTGCATATGGCTTAAGTGAAGGTTGGAAAGAGTTATCTGCTATAAATTCTGGAAGCAAATCACCTATAGTAGTTATTGGCAGTTCGCCTACAGCTTTAACTTATTTAATTGATATTTTAGAGAATGCAAAAGATTTGCCTAGTTTAATTATTGGAATGCCCGTTGGATTTATTGGAGTAGAGAAAAGCAAAAACAAGCTTATTTCTACTGATCTTCCTAGAATAGTCTTGAATTCAACTAGAGGGGGTGCTGCTATGGCAGCTGCTGCAGTTAATGCATTGTTGAGGGAAACTATTTAAAAAGTATGTATCTTATAAAAATTTCAAAATTCTACTTAATATCATAATTTAATTTATTATTTTCTTCTAAAGAATTTAAAACTGATTGTGCTTTTTCTATAACTTCTTTTGGAACTCCTGCTAACTTAGCTGCCTCTATACCGTAGCTTTTGTTTGAGCCCCCTTTGACAATCTTGTGACTAAAAACTAACTGATCGTTATTTTGTTCTACTAAAACTTGAAAATTTTGTATATTCTTATTTGAATTTTTTAAATAATTTAGCTCATGATAGTGCGTAGCAAAAATAGTATTACATTGAATTTTTTTTGCAAGATATTCACTTACTGACCAAGCTATTGAAAGTCCATCAAAAGTAGATGTCCCTCTACCTATCTCATCAAGTAAAACTAGTGAGCTAGAAGTTGCCTGATTTAGAATTGATGCGGTTTCAGACATTTCTACCATAAATGTTGATTGTCCAGATGATTGATCATCGACCGCCCCAATTCTTGTAAAAATCCTATCTGTAATCTTGATTTCAGCATGATTAGCAGGAACAAAGCTACCAATTTGTGCGAGAATTTGTATTAAACCAAGTTGCCTTATAAAGCAACTTTTTCCACTTGCATTGGGACCGGTTAATATAATTAATTTTTGATTATTATCAAAAGAGATATCGTTCGCTATAAACTTTTTATCATTCAACAATTGCTCTACAATTGGGTTCCTTCCTGCGATAATTTTTGTACTATTTTTTGTTATTGAATCATTTATTGGTATTAATGAAGGTTTTATAAAATTGTTTTCTACTGTAGTAATTGATAATCCAAGCAATGCATCAAGAGATGCAATAGATTTTGCGATTGATCTTATTTGTTTTGTTTTTTCAGAAACTGTATTTCTTAATTCGCAGAAAATTTCATATTCTCTTGATGAAGCTCTACTTTTTATTTGGAAAATCTTATTTTCTTTATTTTTAATTTCTGAAGTGATATACCTTTCTTCATTAGTAAGTGTTTGCCTTTTGATCCAATGATGTGGAGCTAAATTAACTTTTGATTTATTTATAGAAATGTAGTAACCAAAATTCTTATGAAATTGAATTTTTAAGTTTGAAATTTTGCTGATTTTCCTTTCTTTTAATTCCTCTTTATTTAGCCACTCAGAGTAATCATCCATTAAATTACGTAAACCATCTAATATATTGTCAACACCATCATGAATCATGCCTCCTTCACTAATATTTAGAGGAGGATTCTCTATTAGTTTAAAACTTATAGTGTCAGCTAATTCTAATAGTTCTGCATCAATATTTTTTAATTGATCAGTCCAATCTGGGAGATCATATTTAAATAATTCAATTATAGATTTTAGTCTAGGCAATTTTTTTAAACCTTCCGCTATTGCAATTAAGTCTCTAGGACTTGCATGACCTGCACAAGCTCTACCAGCAAGTCTTTCTAAATCTCCCATTGCTCTAAGTAAATTTTGGGTATCTATACGTGATTGTTTAGATTCAATAAAGTTTGTAATTATATTTTGTCTTTTATAAATTTCATGAACGTTTAATAGTGGTGAATCTATCCATCTTCTTAAACACCTTGCACCCATGCAAGTATAAGTTCTATCAATACTCCATAGTAGCGAACCTACATAATTGTTTTCTCGTTGTGTATTTTTGATTTCTAAGTTTTTTTGAGTTTGATAATCAATAATTAATTTGTTGTGACCAAATTGAATTTGTGGAAAGTCTAATGAGATTTTTACAGAAGAATCTTTATCTAAATTTGAAGGATTAATTTTTTCTAAATAATTTAATAAACCACCAAGAGATCTTGTAGCGTTGTTTAAATTTTTAAGTCCTATTCCTTCTAGGTTTGCAATTTTGAAATATTTTTTTATTAGATAATTTGCTTCAATAATGCCAAAATTAGTCTCTAGAGAAACAGTATATGTAATTTGACTATTTTCTTTAATTAATAAATTTCTTACTTCATTGCTTCCTACAATGATTTCTGAAGAATCTAATTTAATAATTTCATCAAATAGCTTTGAAAGAGATTGACCTTCTAAAGTTATTAATTCTCCTGTGCTTACATCAGCTTTTGATATACCCCATTCATAAGATTCATCTGAGTTTTCTTCAGATAAGTAAATAGCAGTAATCCAATTATTTTTCTTTGCTATCAACATCCCCTCTTCAATTACAGTTCCAGGGGTAATTATTCTTGTTATTCCTCTTTTAATTGGAGTCCCATAATTTCCAGAACTTTTTTCTAATTGGTCGCATATAACCACAGAATAATTTTTTTTAATTAAATCAGCACAGTATCTTTCCATTGCATGATGGGGAACCCCTGCCATAGGGATCTTACCAATCTCTTTGCCAGCATCTTTACTGGTAAGTGTTATTTCTAAAAGGTTAGATATTAATACAGCATCCTCAAAAAAACATTCAAAAAAATCTCCTAATCTATAAAGTAATAACCTATCTTTATTTTCCTCTTTTAGAGTTACATAATGCTTCATTACAGGAGTTAATTTCAGTTTTGAAACTGTTTTATAGCTATAAGATTCTTCATTGATGCAAACATTTTTGTTATTTGAAATTAAATCAGTCTTGAATTTATTTATTAAATTATTTGAATTTTTTCTTTGTCTAGGTCTTTTTTTCGATTCTTTTTTTAAATCTTCCCAAGAAAAATCTTCTGGAATTTTTGTTATTTCTTCTTGCTTATTGTTTTCATTACCAATCGCAAATAAATTCTTTTGAATTATCGTATCTTCTTCCATACTTTTTTAATTCCTAAATAGATATTAGGTAGAAAAATTTTTTTTGCATTTAAAGTGTCTAAAGTATGTAAATTTTCTCTAAAAATTATCATTTTCATGAGAATATAGTATTTATAATAATCTGAAATCTACGTACTGAATCATGCAGGCTGTTAACTTTTTCTTTGTAAATGCTCTATTATTTGCTTCTTTAATTGCGGTAGTTGGAGTACCCGTTTTATATGTGACCCAACCCTCTACTGAGGAAGGACAGCGAGAAAGTAGGAGAAAAATTTATTCTATTGCTGCTGTTTGGGTTGTTTTGGTTTTTGTTACGGGGATAGTTTCTTCATTAGTTTGAACTTAATACCTTTTCGTGAGAGTCTATTAATATATCGAAGTAAAATTTAATGGCTATTTTTGAGGGATCTTTTACTAATGCATCTACTTTAAAAGTTGGGATTGTAATAGCAAGATTTAATGATCTAATTACAAATAGAATTTTAGCTGGTTGTCTTGATTGTTTGAAAAGACATGGTTTAGATACTTCTGAGTTAAGCAATCAAGTAGATATAGTTTGGGTTCCTGGTTCATTCGAATTACCAATCGCAGCTAAAACCCTCATGAAAAAAAAGAGTTATGACGTTGTAATTGCTCTTGGGGCTGTGATCCGTGGGGAAACTTCACACTATGATGTAGTTATATCTGAGGCAAGCAAAGGTATTTCACAAGTTTCAAATGAAAATAATGTTCCAATTATTTTTGGAGTTTTGACTACTGATACTATGCAGCAGGCTCTAGAAAGAGCGGGGATTAAAAATAATCTTGGTTGGAATTATGCTTTACAAGCAATTGAGATGGGATCGTTGATTAAAAATTTAAATTAATTGAAAAAATTTAATTATTTCTATCATTGATCCCTTCTTTGAGATAAAATAAAAAAGTTATGCGGATGTAGCTCAGTGGTAGAGCATCTCCTTGCCAAGGAGAATGTCGAGAGTTCGAATCTCTTCATCCGCTTTTTTATGTTTGTATCCCTTAAAGTATTTGTAATAATCATTTCATAATGACAAGATTAATTTCTACTGAGGATTTAAGGGGATTATTTACTAAACCTTATGGTACAGATGCACCAACAAAACAAAAATGGGCTGAATTTTATAATGAAAATGTCATTTTTGTAGACCCAACGCAGGAAACAGAGGGCTTAGATTCTTATATTAAAGCTCAAGAAAAGTTAGTTAGAAGATGTGATGATATTTTTTTAGAAACTCATGCGATTTCCATAACTGGAGATTGTGGATTTGTTGAATGGACAATGGGCTTAAAAATTATGGGTAAAGAATTTATTTATCCTGGAACTACTCGTTTATTATTTGGCGAAAATGGATTAATAAAAGAGCATAGAGATTACTTTGATTTTTGTGGTCCAACTTTTGGTCCTGTACCTATTTTAGGTTCTTTTATAAGATGGCTTTATAGTAAATTTGTTTCTTGATTTAACTTTTATAGAAAAGAACTTTATATTTCACGAATTAATAAATTTTGAGTAGTAACTTCTTTAAATTCAAATTGAGAATAGAATAATTTTTTATTTGTTGTCATTAAATATAATTTTTTTGTATTTTTAATTTTTTTAGAAGATAAAAGATTTTTTACAATTAATGTGCCAAAACCTTTGCCTTGGTGATTTTGATCTATAACAATATCCCAAAGCACTCCGCGGTAAATCCCATCGGTTAAAGCTCTACCAAAACCTACTATTTCTTTGCCAACCCAAAGACTTATTACGACATCACTATTAGCAAGACATTTTTTTAGATCATTAATTGTTCTATTTTTTGCCCAGAAAGCATTGGTATCTAGTAATTTTTGTAGCTTAATTAATCCATTTGTTGGTTTAAGATTAGGACCTAATCCAAAAATCCTTAACCCTAAAGCTCCTTTAGCATGTTTGATTAGAGATATTTCTTTCATTTATTAAGAAGATTTTTGAAAAGTGATGTCAGATAGGTTATTTTTGTAACTTCAATTTAAATACCTTAATCGATCATTTCTACAAAATAAAGAGATAATGATTTTCTTCATTCTGTTGTAACGCACTAATTTATAATGTTTGTAATAGGATTAATTTTTTAAGGACTTTGACTTATGCTAAAACTTTTGTTGGGAGATCCGAATACACGAAAGTTAAAGCGCTATCAACCAATAGTTGAGGAGATAAATTTTTTAGAACAAGAAATTTCTCAATTAACTGATGATGAGCTTAGAAAAGAAACTCAAAATCTGAAATCAAAGATTTCATTAGAATTAGAATTTAAAAAACAAAAAGAACTTCTAGAAGAATTTCTCCCTCAAGCATTTGCAATCGTAAGAGAAGCAAGTAAACGTGTCCTTGGCATGAGACATTTTGATGTTCAGTTAATAGGCGGGATGGTTTTACATGATTGTCAAATTGCCGAGATGAAGACTGGAGAGGGAAAAACCCTTGTAGCAACATTACCTTGTTATTTAAATGCTCTTACTGGCAAAGGTGTTCATGTTGTTACTGTAAATGATTATTTAGCCAGAAGAGATGCAGAGTGGATGGGACAAGTTCATCGTTTTTTAGGTTTATCTGTCGGTTTGATTCAGCAAGATATGAATCCAGTTGAGAGAAAGAAAAATTATGATTGTGATATAACTTATGCCACAAATTCAGAATTAGGATTTGATTATTTAAGAGATAATATGGCTACCGACATAAGTGAGGTAGTTCAAAGAAAATTTAATTATTGTGTAATTGATGAGGTCGATTCAATATTAATTGATGAAGCAAGAACGCCTCTAATTATTTCTGGTCAAGTTGAACGACCACAAGAAAAATATCAAAAAGCTGCAGAATTATCTCTGGTATTAGTCAAAGCAAAAGAATTAAGTAAAGATGGTATTGATCCAGAAGGCGATTATGAAGTTGATGAAAAACAGAGAAGTTGCATATTAACTGATCAGGGTTTTGCAAAATGTGAAGAGTATTTGGAAGTTAATGATTTATATAATCCTCAAGATCCTTGGGCGCATTATATAACTAACGCTCTAAAAGCCAAAGAATTATTTATTAAAGATGTGAATTATATTATTAAGAACGATGAGGCTGTCATAGTGGATGAATTTACTGGTAGGGTGATGCCAGGAAGACGTTGGAGTGATGGCCAACATCAGGCAATAGAAGCGAAAGAGAGTCTTAAAATTCAGCCTGAGACTCAAACATTAGCATCCATAACTTATCAGAATTTTTTCCTTTTATATCCTGGTTTAGCAGGAATGACGGGAACTGCAAAAACTGAGGAGGTTGAATTTGAAAAAACTTATAAATTAGAATCAACAGTTATACCGACAAATCAAATAAGAAAGAGACAAGATTGGTCTGATCAAGTATTTAAGACAGAGATGGGTAAATGGAAAGCCGTTGCTAAAGAAACTGCACAAATTCATAGAGATGGTAGACCTGTTTTAGTTGGTACAACAAGTGTTGAAAAAAGTGAATTATTAAGTTCACTTTTATCTGCCGAAGAAATCCCACATAATTTATTAAATGCTAAGCCAGAGAATGTTGAACGTGAGGCAGAAATTGTTGCTCAGGCAGGAAGAGCAGGCGCTGTTACTATTGCGACTAATATGGCTGGAAGGGGAACAGATATAATTCTTGGCGGTAATAGTGACTATATGGCAAGGCTTACATTAAAAGAAATTTTAATTCCTTTGTTAGTCAAGCCTGATAATGAGCATAAGCCACCAATACCTAAACAAAGAAATTCAAAATCTAAGGGTGGTTTTTCTAAAAAAGCTGGTTCAAATTTGAAAAAGAACATTTCAAATTCTTCAACAAGTCTTTTCCCTTGCAAACTAGATGAAGCAATTGAAAAGAAACTCTCTCTTTTATCTGATGAACTTGTTAAAAATTGGGGAGATAGACAACTTTCTGTTTTGGAGCTTGATGACAGGATAGCTACAGCTGCAGAAAAAGCGCCAACTGATGATCACTTGATAAAGCTTTTAAGAGAATCTTTGTCTGATGTGAAAAAAGAATATGAAAAAGTTTTGATTCATGAAGAAGAAAAAGTAAGAGAGGCTGGAGGTTTACATGTCATTGGTACTGAGAGACATGAATCAAGAAGAGTGGATAATCAACTTAGAGGAAGAGCAGGAAGACAAGGTGATCTTGGAAGTACAAGATTCTTTTTATCTTTAGATGATAATTTATTAAGGATATTTGGAGGTGATAGAGTAGCAAATCTAATGAATGCTTTTAGGGTTGATGAAGATATGCCTATTGAGTCAGGAATGCTTACTAGGTCTCTAGAAAGTGCTCAAAAGAAAGTTGAAACTTACTATTACGATATTAGAAAACAAGTTTTTGAATACGACGAGGTAATGAACAATCAAAGAAAAGCAGTATATAGCGAAAGACTAAGAGTATTGAAAGGAATTGATTTAAAGAGACAAGTAATAGGTTATGGAGAAAGGACAATGATTGAAATCGTAGATGCTTATATTAATCCTGATCTTCCTCCTGAAGAATGGAATATTGATCAATTAATTTCTAAAGTCAAAGAATTTATATATTTACTAGATGATCTTAAATCTGATGATATTAATTTACTGTCAATAGAAGAATTAAAAAACTATCTTCAAGAGCAGTTGCGAATAGCATATGATTTAAAGGAATCACAAATAGAAAAGATTCGTCCAGGATTAATGAGAGAAGCTGAAAGATTTTTCATTTTGCAACAAATCGATAATTTGTGGCGAGAACATCTTCAATCCATGGATTCCTTGAGGGAATCAGTCGGATTGAGAGGTTATGGTCAAAAAGATCCATTAATCGAATATAAAAACGAAGGATATGACATGTTTCTCGAAATGATGACTAATATGAGACGAAATGTTATTTATTCAATGTTTATGTTTCAACCTAAAACTGATGCGGATGACAAAAATTAAATCAAGATCTAATCATCTCCAAGAAATTCAAAAATTTCTTTATCTTTCAGATTTTGAGAAGCGCCGAGTTTAGAAATATCAATAGATTCTGAGTTGGTTAGACATTCTAAAGTTTTTTGTAACTTAAGAATTTCATTTTCAAGCGAGTCTATCCTATCCATTAAATTTTTTATTACATTTGCTTCTGCATCTGGTAAGGCAGAGTGTGCCAGTGGATTAACTTTGACACCACTTTGATGAACTACTCTACCAGGAACTCCAACCACAGTACTGTTTCCCTCTACATTACGAACAACTACTGAACCTGCACCAATGCGGGTATTAGATCCTACTGTGATTGATCCAAGAACTTTTGCACCTGCTCCAACTACAACATTTTCCATTAAGGTTGGGTGCCTTTTCCCATGGCTTTTGCCAGTACCCCCTAATGTCACTCCTTGATAAAGCAGACAATTGTTTCCTATCTCAGCTGTTTCACCAATTACTACTCCCATTCCATGATCTATGAAAACTCGTTTACCAATTTTTGCTCCAGGATGAATTTCGATCCCTGTTACAGTTCTGTTGAGATGACTTAACAAACGAGGAATTAAAGGAATTTTCAATGACCATAATTTATGAGTAAACCTATGAATAACTATTGCTTGAAAACCTGGATAGCAAAGAAAAATTTCTAATATACCTCTAGCTGCAGGATCTCTCTCTTTTATAATTTCTATATCTGATTTAAAAGTTTTTAGCATCATTGTGATCTAGTTGATAACTCCAATTTCTTTTTTTAATTGATTTATTGTTTCGATACTCAGATAATTTTTAGCACATATTATTTGCGGTAATCTCATAAGCTGAGATCGATTTTTTAATAATGCATTTTCTACAACTGATAAACTAGGCCCATCACAAACTATATGATTTGAAGTCTTTAAAAGGGATAGTAATCTACTATTATTGTCTGAGATTGCTGTCATAAGTAATAATTCACTACCGCGCATGCTGTGTATGATAACCTCTGCTGCCCTCAATAAACCAGGACTTATGCTTACAATACCGACACAACTCCCAGCATTTAATTCTTTGAGAATTTTCAATTCTTTTTGAAAGTCGCTCAAGTCAACTGCAATAGCTCGAACCCCATGTTGTTTAGCCACTTTCTCTAGGGGCTGTAAAAAATATCTGCTTGTCACAATAGTACCATTACTTGAATTACTTAAAACTTTTTCTAATTCCTCCATAGGAACAACTTCAACTGGTACGTCAACTGTCGGGGATAAGTCTTCCGCAATGAGCATAGAGGCACCTATATCTTCTCTGGGAGTACTTACGATGATTTTTGCTCCGCATTTAATGCGCCAATCAATTTCATTAGTTAAAATTTCTCTTGTTTCTTGTAAGGTACAGCCAAGATTGATGAAATTATCAATTGCCTTTTTCGCTTCATGATCTGGCGGTTTACTTATTTTGTCTCTTGAGTAAACTGAATTTTTAAAGTCTTTTTTAGTAAGATTGTCTCTCACATAGATACCTGATCCAGCCATCGCTTCAACAACCCCATCAATTTCAAGTTGTCTGTAAACTTTGCTTATAGTGTTCCGATGGAGCCCAGTTTGCATTGCAAGTTGCCTAGTACTGGGAAGTCTATGACCGGGAGGGTAATATCTTGCTGCTATTGCAAAGCAAATCTGGTTATATAATTGAGTCGATGCAGGAATATCACTTTCTTGTTGAATATGGAATCTCACTTATAAAAATCCTTATTAATTAATTTTTACTAGTAGAGGAACTTTAACATTCTTCATAGCTTTTCGATAATATTTGCTCATTCTGCATCTTTTTTAATTAAAGGAGTTTTTCTTGGGCTTAAAAACATAATCATGTTTCTACCTTCTCTTTTTGGCTTTTGTTGAACTTCTGATTGCTCTTCTAAATCATTAGCCATTCTTAAAAGGAGTGTTTCAGCTAAATTAGAGTGTTGAATTTCTCTCCCCCTAAAAATTACAGTGCATTTTACTTTATCTCCAGATTTTAAAAATTTTATAGCTTGACCTATTCGTACGTCATAATCATGTTTATCAATTTTGTACCTCATTTTTACTTCTTTAATTTCTGTTTGATGAGATTTTTTTCTTGCTTCTTTTGCTTTCTTTTCTTGTTCGAATTTATATTTTCCATAGTCCATGATTCTACAAACAGGAGGATTTGCTTTTTCACTTACTAAAACTAAATCAAGTTCTCTTTCAGAGGCTACTTCTAATGCTTTCAATCTATCTATGACACCTAATTGTTTTCCATCTGAATCAACGACTCTCAATTGGGGGTATTTTATTCTTTCATTAATATTTGGGAGCTCTCTTACAGGAGCGCGACGGTCAAAGCGTGGGCGTGGTGGCATTCAGTTTATTGAAATTGATTGGATGATTAACAAAATCTATTACTTATAAAGTTAGCCTAAAAAAGACTCTATTTTAATTATTGCATCTTTTAGCAGGTTTTTGTTACTAAGCCAAATAGGATTATTTTTATTGCGGAACCATGTTCTTTGTCTTTTGGCAAATTGAATTGTTTTTGTAGTAGTTAACTCAATTGCCCTATCAATCGTTAATTTGTTACTTAATACATCTCTAGCTTCTCGATAACCAATAGTTTCTAATATTTGCAAATTAGATCCATATTTAGAAATAAGGTTTTTCGTCTCATCAATAATTCCATTTAAAAACATATTTTTTGTTCTCTCTAAAATCCTTTCTTTTAAATTATCTCTATCTAATCCAAGTTCTAATATTCGCCAGTTGGGCGGCTTTTGAATTTTTTGAGTTGATAAAGGTTTACCTGTAATGTAAAAGACTTCTAAAGCTCTTATTGTTCTAATTTGATCAGCACAATTGATTTTTTTTGTTGATATTGGATCACAATTTTTTAAAAGCTCCCAACATTCTTTTTGACCAAGTTTTTCAAATTGTTTTCTTAAATTATCTTGTGGAGGGACATCCGGTACAAAAAAACCTTTTGTTATTGAGTTCATATATAAACCACTTCCTCCTACAAGAAAAGGTAATTTATTTTTTTTAAATTCTCCTTTTATTGATTTTTGCGCAATTTCTTGAAATTGTTTTACATTCATTTGATTGATAGGCTCTTCAATATCTACTAAAAAATGCTTTATTTGTTTTTGTTGATTTTTAGATGGTTTGGCTGTTCCAATATCCATAGACTTATAAATTTGCCTTGAATCAATATTATGTATACGAGTTTTAAAATATTCCGCAATATTAATAGCTAATTCTGTTTTACCACTTGCTGTGGGTCCAATTAAGACTATTACATTTGGTGGCTTGGAAGACATATGAATTTCTGAAGAAAAATATATTAGCTATATAATTAAAGTAATTAAATTTTTCATAGACTTTGAGCCTTTCTCTTATTGCAGTGTTAAGTTTAACTAAATAACTCTTAAAAATAAATTCGAAGAGTTTAACGTTTTTTTTTATATTAAATGAGTGAGGACAAAAGATCTAATAAAATCTCAAATGATTATGGCGCGGAACAAATACAGGTTTTAGAGGGGTTAGAACCAGTTCGTAAACGCCCTGGGATGTATATAGGTTCAACAGGACCTAGGGGATTACACCATTTAGTATATGAGGTAGTTGATAACTCGGTTGATGAAGCACTTGCAGGACATTGTGATCACATAGAAATAGTTCTTCGCGCAGATGGTTCTGCTTTAATTTCTGATAATGGACGAGGTATTCCAACAGATATTCATCCAAGAACAGGGAAAAGTGCCTTAGAAACTGTACTAACTGTTCTTCATGCAGGAGGTAAATTTGGAAGTGGTGGTTATAAAGTTTCAGGGGGCTTGCATGGAGTAGGAATATCTGTAGTTAATGCTCTAAGCGAATGGGTTAATGTGACTGTTTATAGGGATGGAAGCGAATTTAATCAAAGATTTGAAAAAGGTGTATCAAAGGGTGAATTGGAAACTAAAAAGCAGACTGGAAAACCATCCAAGAAAGGAACAACTATTTGTTTTAAACCCGACAAAACTATTTTTTCTGGAGGAATTGAATTTGAATATGCCCTTCTTTCATCTAGATTAAGAGAGCTAGCTTATCTTAATGGCGGAGTAAAAATTGTTTTTAGAGATGAAAGAAATCAATTATCAGATGGATCTTTTAAAGAAGAAATTTACTTGTATCAGGGAGGTATTAAAGAATATGTTGAATACATGAATGCTGAAAAAGATTCTATTCATCCTGAAATAATTTATGTTGACTCACAGAAAGAAAATGTATATGTAGAAGCAGCTTTGCAATGGTGTTCAGATGTATATTCAGATAATATTCTGGGATTTGCAAATAATATTAGAACTATTGATGGAGGAACTCATATTGAAGGGCTTAAAACAGTTTTGACGAGAACTTTCAATAATCTTGCAAAAAAGAGAGGTAAAAGAAAAGACATTGAAAAAAATTTAGCTGGCGAAAATATAAGAGAGGGTTTGACTGTTGTTTTATCAGTAAAAGTTCCAGATCCCGAATTTGAAGGGCAAACAAAAACAAAATTAGGAAATACTGAAGTACGGGGAATTGTTGATTCTCTCATTGGGGAGGCACTCACAAAATACATGGAATTCAATCCTGGAATTTTGGACTTGATTCTTGAAAAAGCAATTCAATCATTTAATGCAGCAGAAGCTGCAAGAAGGGCTAGAGAATTAGTAAGAAGAAAAAGTGTTCTAGAAAGTTCTACATTACCGGGTAAATTAGCAGATTGTAGTTCTAGAGATCCCTCAGAATCAGAAATTTATATAGTTGAAGGAGATTCAGCTGGTGGCTCCGCAAAACAAGGACGTGATAGAAATTTTCAGGCTATTTTGCCTCTCAGGGGTAAAATTCTTAACATTGAAAAAACTGACGATACTAAAATATATAAAAATACAGAAATACAGTCATTAATAACAGCTTTAGGATTAGGAATAAAAGGAGAGGAGTTCGATGAGAGCTCTTTGAGATACCATAGGGTTGTAATTATGACGGATGCTGATGTCGACGGCGCTCATATAAGAACTTTATTGCTGACATTTTTTTACAGATACCAAAGAGAACTTGTTGAGAAAGGCTTTATATACATCGCTTGTCCCCCTCTTTATAAAGTTGAAAGAGGTAAGAATCATAATTACTGTTATAACGAGAATCAATTAAAGGATACAATTCAAGGTTTTGGAGAAAACGCAAATTACAATATCCAAAGATTTAAGGGATTAGGTGAAATGATGCCAAAACAATTATGGGATACAACTATGAATCCTCAAACAAGGATGATGAAAAGGGTTGAAATCGAAGATGCACTTGAAGCTGACAGAATATTCAATATATTAATGGGAGATAAAGTTGCGCCAAGAAGAGAATTTATTGAAACTCATAGTAGCAATTTAGATATGGCAACTTTAGATATATGATCAATAATGTTCTCAAGAATTTTTGTTTAATTACTTTTGCATTAATTGCTCCAATTACATTACCTGCTGGTGGGATCCAAAAAAGTTTAAATCAAAATAAGTTCCTTAAAAATACAAATGAAATTATATTGAGTTCCAATACTTCTCTTTTTTCTTGTCCTGAAATTTATGCTAAAGAATTATTAGTTCTTGATGTAGGTACAACTTTATCAGTATTACGTTATTGGAAAGTCAGCAAAAATGAAAATTGGGTTAGGGTTGAATTAGCCTCTAATAAATTTTTAGATGATCCTAATAAGATTTTAAAAGGCTGGATAAAAATGTAAATTTTGGATTTTAGTTCAATAAATATAATTTTACTCGGAAGTACTTTTGGATTAATACTCAGAATATTCATACAAAATAATTTTAAAAAAAGTATAGGTTTTGATATTCAAAATACTTCAATAATAAATTTTTTATCATCTTTTTTATTAGGAATTTTAGTAGCTTTAAATTTTATTAATAACGAAATATTAGTATTATTTTATAGTGGTTTTTTAGGAAGTTTTAGTACATTTTCTTCCTTTATATATCAATTATTTGTATTATTTAAAAAGAGAAAATTCCTAAGATTATTTTTTCATTATATTGAAGTGATAATTTTTTCATTTCTGTTCTTTTATTTAGGTTATTTTCTTATTCAGTTTTTTTAAAGTGAAAATAAATAATTTTATTTATATTCTTTTAGCTGCTTATATAGCTACTTTCTTAAGATTGACCATAAATAATAATTTTTTAATTTCAATAATTGGATCATTTTTAGTGGGTTTTTTTATTAGTAGAAGATTAAGTTATTCAACTGAAAGAATTTTATTGAGTGGTTTTTTTTCTTGCTTTACATCCTTTAGCGGATTTATATATTTTTTGTACACAATTTTAAATCAAGGGGATTGGATTAAATTTATAATTTTTTTTAATTTAATCATTATCGTAAATTTATTCACAATGCTTTTCGGGTTTTGGATCAGTAGAAAAATTACTTAGATTTCATATAATAGTGTTGTTACTTTGATAAGGGATTATATTTATGAATGAAAATAATCTTGAAGCAGTTACATCGTTATCCTCAGATTTAAGTACGAGCGAAAATATTACTATTCAACTTGAGCAATTGCTCATCGCAGGAAATTATGATGAGGCAAAGTTACTTTTAGAGCCTTCCCAACCTGTTGATATTGCAGATGCTATTGGAAGCCTTCCACTAATATTGCAGGCATTAGCATTTAGGTTATTAAAGAAAAATGAAGCAATTGAGGTTTATGAATATTTAGATCCAATAGTTCAGCAAACTTTATTAGAAAGGCTGCGTTCAGGAGAAGTTTTAGAAATAGTTGAAAAAATGTCTCCTGATGATAGGGTTCAACTCTTTGATGAATTACCTGCAAAAGTTGTACGAAAATTTTTGTCTGCTCTTAGTCCTGGAGAAAGGAAAGTAACAGCTGAATTACTTGGATATGAGCCTGAAACTGCCGGACGATTAATGACAACTGAATTTATAGATCTTAAAGAGATGCAAACGGCAGCTGATGCTCTTTCTCTAGTTAGAAAAAGAGCCCCATTTACAGAAACTATTTATAGCTTATATGTTACAGATAAAGAAAGACATTTAACTGGTATTCTATCTTTAAGAGACCTTGTAACTGCTGACCCCTCTAAGCCAATTGGTGACGTAATGACAAGAGATGTAGTTAATATCTCAACCAATACGAATCAGGAAGAGGTTGCTAGAGCAATACAAAGATATGATTTTTTAGCTCTACCAGTCGTTGATAAGGAAAACAGACTGGTTGGGATAGTAACTGTTGATGATTTAATTGATGTCATAGAACAAGAAGCCACCAGAGATATTTACGCAGCAGGTGCAGTACAGCCTGGAGATGAAGATGACTATTTCCAAAGTAGTTTGTTTACGATTGCTCGAAGAAGAATTTTATGGTTATTAATTTTGGTTTTGGCAAATGGCTTAACGACAAAGGTTATAGCTATGAATGATCAAATATTAAAAGAAATAGTCTTATTAGCTGCATTTATTCCACTGCTTATTGGTACTGGTGGCAATGTTGGTGCTCAAAGTTCAACGGTTGTAATTAGAGGTTTAAGTACCCAAAAATTGAAGTCTCTGGGTGCTATTAAGGCAGTAGTTAAAGAGGCAATTACAGGTGCTATTTTAGGCGTTTTAATGATGCTTGTAGTATTTCCCTTTGCTTGGTGGCAAGGAGAAGGCCCTTTAATTGCGTCAGCGGTGGGAATAAGTTTAATATCCATAACAACTTTAGCTGCTACAACAGGAGCGATCCTTCCTTTGTTGTTTGACAGAATGAAATTGGATCCAGCTTTAATGTCCTCCCCTTTCATTACAACAGTCACTGATATTGCTGGTGTATTTATTTATCTAAGTACAGCAAAATGGCTGTTAAACGCATCATTGACCTAAATCCACTAGGTATTTATTCTCATTTTTGTAAATATGTGGATTTTTTTGTTTAACTTTACATTTCTTAATGGTATTGTTTACAAAACATCATTCAATTTTCATGTCTCCAGAAACATTAATTGAGAATAAATTAGCGACAATATCAAGTTTAAAAGCTAGTAACGATGTCGACCTTGTTAGATCTTATTTGCGAGATATAGGTAGAGTGCCACTATTATCTCACGAGCAAGAAATTACTCTTGGTAGGCAGGTACAAGAATATGTTCAAGTCGAAAGAGCAGAACTAGAAATTATCGAATTAACTGGAGATAAGCCAAGTATCGAGGAATTATCTAATAAATTAAATTTATCAACATCTACAGTCAAAAAAAGATTGAGAGCTGGACAGAGGGCTAAAGAAAGAATGGTTGCGGCTAATTTAAGATTGGTAGTAAGTGTTGCAAAAAAATATACTAAAAGAAATATGGAATTATTGGATTTAATCCAAGAAGGAACAATAGGCTTAGTAAGGGGTGTTGAAAAATTTGATCCAGCAAGAGGCTATAAGTTTTCAACTTATGCGTACTGGTGGATTAGACAAGGTATTACTAGAGCAATAGCTGAGAAAAGTAGGGCAATAAGGTTACCAATTCACATAACTGAAATGTTAAATAAGCTAAAAAAAGGTCAAAGAGAGTTGAGTCAAGAAATGTCTAGAACTCCAACCGTCAGTGAACTTGCAAAATACGTAGAGCTTCCTGAAGATGATGTTAAAGATTTGATGTGCAAAGCTGGGCAACCAGTTAGTCTTGAAACTAAAGTTGGTGATGGTGAAGACACTGTTCTATTAGATTTACTAGCAGGCGGTGAAGATTTACCTGATGAACAAATAGAGATGGACTGTATGAGAGGGGATCTTCATTCTCTTTTACATCAATTGCCAGATCTACAATGTAGAGTCTTAAGAATGAGATACGGAATGGATGGTGATGAGCCAATGTCTCTTACAGGAATAGGAAGGGTATTAGGAATAAGTAGGGACAGAGTAAGGAATCTAGAAAGAGATGGATTAAGAGGATTAAGAAGGCTTAGCGATAATGTTGAAGCTTATTTTGTTTCCTGAAGAAATTCACATATTAATTTATTTGTTTTTTCAGGTTCTTCATCATGAGGACAATGTCCAGCACCTTTAATGATATCTAATCTTTTAATATTACTGAAATTTTCTTTCCACTCTTTAGCTTCATTTAAAGATTCCCAGGGATCTTTTTCTCCCCAAATAAGTTGGATTGGAGCATTCACCTTATCGAAAAGTTCCGGTGCAAGATAGTCGTCAAATAAGTTAATAAACCCGCGAAATGCTTCTTTAGAATTTTTCCTTTGTGAGGGTTGATAAAGTATTTCAATTAATTCTTCATCGATGTTTTTCCCGGAAGGGTAAGCTTGTTCAAGAATTTTCTTAATAACTTTAGGATTAGCAGCCCTTGTGAATAGTGTATTACTAATTATTCTTTGCCTGACTACTGTTTTTAATAAGGGCCTGAGTAAATTCATAAAAATATCACCCTTTTTCAAGCGTTTATCATCCATTGTTCTTTGCGCACAATCAATCAAAATCACGCCTTTACAATAATTTTTGAGAATTTCAGCAGCTTTTAACGAAATAACACCTCCAATTGAGTTTCCTGCCAAGTAGACAGGAGATTTGATTATCTCTGAACAAAATGTTGCAATTTGATTACTCCATAAGTCAAATGAATATTTTATTGAATTTTTTTTATAAGGTTCGTAATTTAATAAAGCATTAGGCTGACTGCTTTCTCCGAAGCCAATTAGGTCAATTGCATAGCAATTAAAAAATTTTCCAAGAAAATCTTGATTATGTCTCCAATGTTTTTTTGATGCTCCAAATCCATGCACTAATAAAATATTTATGTTATTTTCTCCACAAGATTTTTTTGATAAAGACCATGAAATTTCCCAATTTTTCCATTTCCAAATTTCAGATTTATTAAAGGACACTACGAGTATGTTGTTAATTAAACTTTAATTCAAAAAAAAAATATTTGTTATTAATTATTTATTCTTATGGAAGAAAAAGTTTTTATCTTATGAAAAAGAATAAGGTCATATGTCTTGGAGAGGCTTTAATTGACAGGATTCGGAATAAATCAAATCAAGGATTCACAGATTTTTTGGGAGGTGCTCCGGCTAATGTTGCTTGTGCATTAAGAAAATTAAATATAGATTCAATATTTATTGGAAGTTTAGGAAGCGACGAATTTGGAAAAAAATTTATTGAAGAATTTAATAAATTGGAGGTCAACTTAGATTTCTTGCAAATATATGATGATTCCCCTACTCGGGTCGTTAATGTCGATCGAGATAAATTCGGAGATCGTTTTTTTTCAGGATTTGAGGCAAACGCTCATTTATGCTTCGCTGACGAATCTCTTTGTAAGAAATTAATTGAGAATGAACTTCCAAAGCTGGAGAAATTTTTTCTAGAAACAAAATATTTAGTCACTGGAACGATATTACTATCATCTCCAATGGCTGCAGATACTATTTTTTTTCTTTTAGAAAAGGCTAAAAAATTTCAAGTAAAAATAATTATTGATTTAAATTGGAGAGAAGTCTTTTGGGATTATTCGAGTTTTTCATCAAAAATTAGTAAAACATCGAGAGCTAACCTAATTAAAAAATTTTTAAATCATGCTCATGTTCTAAAACTTGCAAAGGAAGAAGCTACTTTGTTTTTTGAGGACGAAAATCCATTTTGTATATCTCAACAAATGTCAGAAAGACCAGATGTGATAATAACTGATGGTGAAAACCCTGTTAAATGGTTTATAAATGGATTCCAGGGAACTACAGAAACTCATGTTTCTCAGAAAATTGTCGATACAACTGGTGCAGGCGATGCTTTTCTGGCTGGCTTAATTTCAAAATTAATTTCTTCTGGCTATCCTTCAAACGAAATAGAAATCCAAGATTGTGTCAATTTCGCAAGTGTTTGTGGATTATTGACTTGTCTTGGTGAAGGTGCAATTGAGCAACAGCCAGATTATGAAACGGTTCATAAATTTTTAGGATCTCTTATCAAATAGTTTCTTCCATAATTTTTTGCGTAACTAATTTCTATTTTCCAGTAATCTTCAACAAAAGGTTCTATTAATTCTGGCCATTCAATAATTAAAATAGCTTTGCTTTGTAATGCCTCTTCTTCTTCAGAAAAAAAAACTTCTTTTGCATAAGAAATATTTTCTAGTCTGTATAAATCAAGATGAATTAGCGGAATTTTTCCGGACTTATAATGATGTGATAAAGCAAAAGTAGGGCTCGTAATATCCTCAGAGATAGATAAACCTTTTGCAATACCTTTTACAAAAGAAGTTTTTCCTGCTCCAATGGGACCCTGTAATAAAACAATTGAGTGTGGATTCAATTTTTGTGAGAGTTTTTCCCCTAAATTTAGAGTCTCTTTTAAATTCTCAACAAACACAAATTTACACAATAATCATTTATAGTTTAATAGAAAGGTATTTATAAAGATATGGTTATCGCAACTTCAATTAAAACATCGGTTCCCAACTTCGTAATTTCTGATATTTCACTATCAGATTTTGGACGTAAAGAAATTAAAATAGCTGAAACTGAAATGCCAGGATTAATGGCACTTAGAGAAAAATATCAATCTGAAAAGCCACTCAAAGGGGCAAAAATAGCTGGAAGTCTTCATATGACAATTCAGACGGCTGTTTTAATAGAAACTCTTGTTGCTCTTGGAGCAACAGTTAAATGGGCTTCATGTAATATTTTTTCAACCCAAGATCATGCAGCTGCAGCTATTGCTGATCAAGGAATCTCTGTATTTGCAAAAAAAGGTGAGACTCTTGATGAATATTGGGAATACACCCACTATATCCTTGATTGGGGTTCAGATTCTCCAAATATGATTCTTGATGATGGAGGGGATGCAACTGGCTTATTGATACTTGGTAGTAAAGCTGAAAAAGATTTGTCTGTTTTAGATAATCCTACTAATGAAGAAGAAATTGCTTTATTTAATTCTATTAAGTCTAAGTTGCAAGTTGATGGTAGCTTCTATTCAAGAATTAAGAGTAATATTATTGGTGTCACTGAAGAAACTACCACTGGTGTTGCGAGACTCTATCAACTGCAAAAGGAAAATGCCTTACCTTTTCCAGCTATAAATGTTAATGATTCAGTAACTAAAAGCAAATTTGATAATTTATATGGTTGCCGAGAATCTTTAGTTGATAGTATTAAGCGCGCGACTGATGTGATGATTGCGGGAAAAGTTGCCTTAGTTATGGGTTTTGGAGATGTAGGTAAAGGCTCAGCACAGTCATTAAGAGGACTTGGTGCGATTGTCAAAGTTGCAGAAGTTGATCCAATTTGCGCGCTTCAAGCAGCAATGGAAGGTTACAGCGTTGTTAGGTTAGAAGATGTTGTTGAAGAAATAGATATATTTGTTACGGCAACAGGTAACTATCAGGTAATAACCCATAAAAATCTCGTTAAAATGAGGAATGAGGCCATTGTTTGCAATATTGGCCATTTCGATAATGAAATTGATGTTGCCTCTTTAAAAAAATATCAATGGGAAAATATTAAGCCGCAGGTTGATCATATAACTTTACCGAGCGGAAACAAAATTATACTCCTAGCAGAGGGTAGATTAGTTAACTTGGGCTGTGCCACTGGACATCCAAGTTTTGTTATGAGTAATTCTTTTACTAATCAAGTATTAGCTCAAATTGAACTATTCAAAAAGTCAGAGAATTATGCTAAAGAAGTTTATGTTTTACCAAAACATCTAGATGAAATGGTTGCTAGATTACATTTAGACAAAATAGGCGCAAAATTAACAAAATTAACTAAGGAACAGGCTGATTATATTAATGTTTCTGTTGAAGGACCTTATAAATCAGAACTATATAGATACTAATTTTGAGTGTAATTTTTGTAAATTTTCTTACTTCAATTCCTGACTATATAAACTTGGCGGTGGAGAAGAATTCGACAATTGCATACCTTACTATAAGTTTGGCTATGTTTTTAGAAAATCTAATTCCACCAATCCCATCAGAAATAATAATGCCCTTGGGAGGCTTTTTCGTTTATCAACAAAAATTAAACTTCTATATTTTGGTTTTTTGGGGTTTATTTGGAACAATTCTAGGATCATTGCCTTGGTATTATTTAGGCAGATTAGTAAATGAAAAAAGGCTTTCAAATTTTCTAGATAAAAACGGAAAATACTTAGGAGTCTCTTCTAATGATTTAATTAAAAGTAAAAGGTGGTTTGAGAAATATGGGGTTTCTTTGGTGTTCTGGGGCAGATTAGTCCCGGGTATAAGAACTTTAATTTCAGTTCCTGCTGGCATTGAACTGATGCCATTAAGAAAATTTTTGATTTGGACTACATTAGGTAGCTTTATATGGGTAGCACTTCTCACCTATGCAGGATATCTATTCGGTGAAAATTATCCAATTATTGAAACTTATCTTGATAAAATTAAGTTTTTTTTGAAGCCAATTTTAGTTGTAATTTTCTTTTATTTTTTGATTAAACTACTTATTAGATTTATCAAAAAAATTAGAGTTTAGAAAGGGATTTCACTTTTACCACTATTGTTAGAATATTGATTATTTTCAGACTCTTTTCGAGAGCTTAGTAGATTTAATCTATCTACTCTAATAACTGGTTTATATCTATCCTCTCCAGTATTTTTATCTTTCCAACTATCAATTTTAAAGCTTCCGGTAATACCAATTAAAGATCCTTTTTTGACGTAATCTGCTGCTATTTGAGCTTGTTTGCCCCATATTTCTAAATTAAACCAGTCTGGCTCTTCATCTCTGCTTCTTCTGTTCACGGCAAGAGTGAAATTGGCTACGATACTACCTGATTCAAAATATCTGACATCCGGTTCTCTTCCAGCTCTGCCAACTAAGTTTACAGTGTTAATTTCCATAATTTTTTTTTCTAATACTACTCATATTTTCAAGTTCTGCTCAAAGTTTTACGTGCTATTCATAACTAAACGAGAAAATTGCGAGAGCTTAAGAAAAAATAGATATATTATTTATAAAAAGAATTCTTAACGTGATTTTTAACAGATTTAAATTTTCTAGAGACATTGGCATAGATTTAGGAACGGCTAATACTCTAATACATGTATCAGGTAAGGGAGTTGTTCTACAAGAGCCTTCAGTAGTAGCAATGGATTTAGAAGAAGGCATCCCATTAGCTGTTGGTAAAGAAGCAAAGTTAATGCTTGGAAGAACACCCGGTAATATAAGGGCTGTAAGGCCATTGAGGGATGGTGTTATCGCAGATTTTGATGCGGCCGAGCAAATGATAAAAACATTTATTCAAAAATGTAACGAAGGTAAGGGTATAGTAGCCCCAAGAATAGTTATTGGTATTCCAAGTGGAGTGACCAGTGTTGAGCGACGAGCAGTAAGAGAAGCTGGATTAGCTGGAGCAAGAGAAGTACACTTAATTGATGAACCTGTTGCAGCGGCAATAGGTGCATCGCTACCAGTAACTGATCCAATTGGAACTATGATTGTTGATATTGGTGGTGGTACAACTGAAGTTGCAGTATTAAGTTTAGGTGGAACGGTCTTAAGTGAATCTGTGCGCATAGCTGGCGATGAAATAAATGAATCAATTGCCCTTTATCTTAAAAAAGTTCATAATTTAGTTGTTGGAGAGAGAACTGCAGAAGATATTAAGATCAAAATTGGATCTGCATTTCCAGATGATGATTTTGATAAAACTACTTTAGAGGTAAGAGGTTTACATCTTTTATCCGGTTTACCTAGATCAGTTACTTTGACTTCAGGAGAAATTAGAGAAGCGATGGCTGATACACTTAGCAAAATTGTTGAAGCGGTAAAAAGAACTTTAGAGCGAACACCTCCTGAACTTGCCGCAGATATTGTTGATAGGGGTATCATGCTTGCAGGAGGTGGAGCATTAGTAAGGGGAATTAATGATTTGTTGAGCGATGAAACGGGAATTTTTACTCACATAGCAGAGGACCCGCTGTTATGCGTAGTAAATGGATGTGGAGAAGTTTTAGATAATTTCAAAAAACTTAAAAGAGTAGTGGATACTCCTGACTTTATAAGGAATGCAATAAGAGACTAATTTTATGTTAGATATCCGACGAATTTCTAATAGTCGTTGGTGGCATAAAAAGAAAAATTGGATATTGTTCGCATTTTTTTTATTTTTGGTTTTTGTAAGGATTTCAAAAGGCTCTTTTTATAAGGATTTTTATTATTTAATTTCAAAACCTTTTTGGCCAGGTCAATTTCAAAAAGAAATTCTTCTTAAAAGTATTGACCAAGAATCTTTAATAAAATTAAATTTATTAAAAAAGGATAATATGAGACTGAGGGAAATTTTATATCTTCAAGAATCATCTAACAATGATAAAGTTTCAGCTGCAGTTATTTCCAGAAAAACAGGTAGTTGGTGGAGACAAATAATAATTAATAAAGGTTCAAAAGATGGCTTAGAACTTGGTAGTCCTGTTATTGGTCCCGGTGGATTATTAGGAAGAATAACTGATACTTCTTTATTTACTTCTTCTGTAACATTATTAACTTCTCCAGAAAGTAAAGTAGGGGTATGGGTGGATAGAATTCAAACTAATGGACTACTAGTTGGTACTGGGAGCAATCAACCAATTTTAATACTCTATTCAAAAACAGCTGATATAGAAGTAGGAGATTTTGTGTCATCTTCTCCTGCTAGTACTTTATTACCTCCAAATATTCCTATTGGGATTGTCCAATCTGTAGATGAGACATTTAAAACCAAAAAAACGGCAAAAATATTACTTTTGGCAAAACCACAAGTAATAGATTGGGTGCAAATTATAAATTGAAAATTTAATGAAAAAGTTTTTTATGAAAAATTTATCAATAATTGCTTTAATTTGTATCCCAATAATTTTTTTATGGCATCCGAATTGGATTGGATTTTTAGGGTTTCAACCCTATTGGCCTTTATTTTGGTTGTTGCCTTTTTCAATGATTAATGGATCAATTAATGGTCTAATATTTGGTTTTTTTTTAGGACTAATTTTAGATTCTGTAACTCTTGATAGAAGTTTTACTCAAATACCAGGTTTAATTTTATGTGGAGCCTTGTTTGGGAAGATTAAAATAAATAATTCTATCTTGGTGGGACATTTTAGGTATGGTTTAATTTGTTCTTTTGGCAGTTTTTTATGTGGGACTCTATATTTTCTACAGATTTTGTTTAAAAGTCTTTCAGATAATATCGTTATGCTTTTTATTCCAAGTATTCAAAATATCTTAGCTGAAGTTTTTTTGACTGGTTTATTTGCCCCTTTAATCTGTTCCCAACTTTTAAAACTTTTTAAATTCTCTAGGGGGAAAAGCGCAATAAAAAATTATTTAAAAAACTAAAAATCTTTCAAAACAATTTATTACTTTAAACTCCTTAAAATTTTTTTAAATTTATGGAATACCTCTTTGAGTGTCCGTAATGTTATATTTTTAATTGTTAGAATGTAATTTCAATGCAAAAATTTTTGCTTTGAAATATTTGGAAATTTTTTTTAACTATGTCAAAAGCAAGAATTTTGGTTGTTGATGATGAACCAGCAGTATTGAAGGTATTAGTCACAAGACTGCAACTTGCAGGATATCAAGTATATTCCGCTACTAATGGAGAAGAGGCTATTGAATCTTTTCATAGGGATTCCCCAGATTTAATAGTTCTTGATGTTATGCTTCCGAAAATGGATGGATTTGCAGTTTGCAGGAGAATTAGGGCGGAATCAGTGGTACCAATAATATTTTTAACTGCACTAGAGGCGATTTCCGAAAGAGTTGCAGGTTTGGATTTAGGAGCTGATGATTACTTATCAAAACCATTTAGTCCAAAAGAGTTAGAAGCTAGGATAGCCACTATTTTGAGAAGAATGGGTCCCTCTATATCAGTTACAGAAACCCAAGAGACACCTTCTGGTAAAGGAGTCATGAAGTTTGGAAGTTTAGTTGTTGATACTAATAGAAGACAAGTTTCTAGAGCAGGAGAGAGAATTAGTCTAACCTATACTGAATTTAGTCTCTTAGAATTATTATTTGACGAGCCTGGAAAAGTTGTTCCAAGAGCAGAAATTTTAGAGCAGTTATGGGGTTATCCTCCGAGAAGAGCTGCAGATCTGCGAGTTGTAGATGTATATGTAGCAAGACTTCGAGGTAAACTGGAACCAGATCCAAGAAATCCAGAATTAATATTGACCGTTAGAGGGATTGGTTATGCATCCCAGAGAGTTGGCGAAACAGCAACATCTTTGGCAAGTTGAGCAATAGTCTGATAATTTTATTAAATAAAACAAATATATTTAAATAAATTTTGTCTGAAATTAAAGAAGCGCGCTTACAAAAAGCTAGTTCACTCGTGAATAAAGGATTTGCTTCTTACGCACAAAGCTTTAAGGTATCACATACTACTAGTTTTCTTATTCAAAAATTTGATCATCTAGAAAATGGTCAAGAGGAAGACTTCAGTGTTTCTATTGCTGGTAGAGTTCTGGCAAAAAGGGTAATGGGCAAAATTGCCTTTTTCACAATAAGCGATCAAGAAGGTCAGATTCAGCTTTATCTAGATAAAAGGATTATTAATTTCAATTTAGAAAAACAAAAATTACTTTCTTTTGAAGATCTCAAGGAAATAGTAGATATTGGTGATTGGATAGGAGTCTATGGAACTATTAAAAAAACTAATAAAGGTGAACTTTCAATTAAAGTAGAAAAATGGGAAATGTTATCCAAATCATTACAACCTCTCCCAGATAAATGGCATGGATTGACTGATATTGAAAAAAGATATAGACAACGTTATTTAGATTTAATAGTTAATCCTCACTCTAAAAATGTATTTAAAACCAGAGCGAAATGTATAAGTTTTATAAGAAAATGGCTAGATAAAAGAAATTTTTTAGAGATAGAGACTCCAATTCTGCAATCTGAAGCTGGTGGTGCTGAAGCAAGACCATTTATAACTCATCACAATACATTAGATATTCCGTTGTATTTAAGAATAGCTACAGAATTACATTTAAAGAGAATGGTTGTTGGAGGTTTTGAGAAAGTCTATGAATTGGGAAGAATCTTCCGTAATGAGGGGATAAGTACAAGGCATAATCCAGAATTCACCTCAGTGGAAATTTATGAAGCTTATTCTGATTATGTAGATATGATGAATTTAACTGAAGAATTGATTAAAGATATCGTAGCTGATGCATGTGGGTCCTTAATTATAAATTATCAAAATAAAGAAATTGATTTTTCTAAGCCTTGGTCAAGAATTTCCATGAAAGCTATTGTCAAAAAATATACAGGGATTGATTTTGATTCTTTCAGTGGAGACTTTCTAGCAGCAAAAAAAGCCGTTAAAAATATCAATGTTGATTGTTCTAATAAAGTAAATACTATGGGAAGACTTTTAAATGAGGTCTTCGAGCAAAAAGTAGAATCAAAACTTATAGAACCCACTTTTGTTATTGATTATCCTGTTGAAATTTCTCCTTTAGCTAGGCCTCATCATGATAATAAAGAAATAGTTCAGAGATTTGAATTATTCATTGTTGGTCGAGAACTGGCAAATGCGTTTAGTGAGTTGATAGATCCAGTAGATCAAAGAGAAAGAATGCAATTACAGCAATCTCTTAGAGATGAAGGAGATCTTGAGGCTCACTGTATAGATGAAGATTTTTTAAATGCTTTAGAGATTGGCATGCCGCCTACGGGAGGATTAGGTATAGGCATTGATAGGCTAATTATGTTAATTACTAATAGCGCATCGATTAGAGACGTAATCCCTTTCCCATTGTTAAAACCAGAAATAACTTCCAAAAAAAGTTAAAAATTACCCTTGAATGAAGTAAAATAGTTAAATCTATCCAATACGAAATTTTTTAAATGAGTGGTGAACGTGTTGGTTTCCGTTTCAAACACGCGGATGCAGTAGTAAAAAGAAATCCTCAAGGCCGATCAAGAAGAGGATGGGTTATTGAACCAGTAGAGCAAACTACAAGTAGAGGTACAAAAATGCCTGCATACAAAATTCGCTGGAGAGATAGTGAGAGGCCAGAAACTGTATTGCAGCATATGCTAATTGCAGATCCAGATCCTTCCCCACCTCCAAGTTCAGTAAGTTTAGATTGATACTTTCAAGAATTCTGACTAATCTTTTATCTTTTTAGTGCAGAGTTGATTTCTTTTTTTATGCTTTTTTGTTTTTCATCTTGTCGTTTGTCATGTAATTTTTTCCCTTTACCAACTCCAATAGTTAGTTTTATCCATGAGCCTTTTAAATAAAGAGATAATGGAACAATAGTCATTCCTTTTTTTTCAGTATTAGATTTCATTTTTATTATTTCTTTTTTATGTAGTAGCAACTTTCTATTTCTCAGTGGATCATGATTAAAGAAAGACCCCACATTTTTATGTGGTGAAATGTGAACATTTAATAATAAGATCTCACCATCTCTGAATGAACAGTATCCGTCTCTTAAATTTGCTTTTCCGTTTCTAATAGACTTTACTTCAGTCCCTAAAAGCTCAATTCCAGCTTCGATTGTTTCAGATATTGCATATTGAAATTTTGCATATCTATTATCAGCTAGAAGTTTAAAATTATTTGCTCTGTTAGTATTTTTTCTAACTTTGTTTGAATTTTTTGCCATTTTAGTTGTAAAAAATCTTTCTACTCAGAACAATTGCAATTAACCTTTCATTATGGCAATAATTTCTTCCAATATAGGCGATAATGACTTTTCTTTTCGAAAAAAAGAACTTAGGCTAGTTGATTCAAAAAACATTCCAGAAGAAAAGAGAAATAATAATGTGAACTTAGCCCGGCCTCTGAATTTTAAAGAATTTATTGGCCAAGAACAACTTAAATCTTCTTTAAGAATAGCTATAGATGCTTCAATTATTAGAAAAGAACCTTTGGAGCATACTCTTTTATATGGACAACCTGGTCTAGGTAAGACTACTCTTGCTTTTTTGATAGCCCATGAATTGAATACAAAATGTAGGATTGCGACTGCACCAGCCATTGAAAGACCAAGAGATATTGTAGGTTTACTTCTTGGATTAAAAGAAGGTGAAGTTTTATTTATCGATGAGATACATCGCTTAAATAGGTTAACTGAAGAGTTGTTATATTCTGCAATGGAAGATTTTAGACTTGACTTAACTATGGGAGCTAATAGAGGAGCCCGTTGCAGAACAATTAATCTTCCTAGGTTTACTCTGATTGGCGCGACAACTAAATTAGCCTCAATAAGTGCACCTTTAAGAGACAGATTTGGGATATCTCAGAAAATTGAATTCTATACATGTGATGAATTAAAACAAATTATTGTTAATTTCTCCCGATTAATAAACCTCAATTTAGA
The DNA here is from genome assembly GCA_003279055.1 of Prochlorococcus sp. AG-347-I21. GTDB lineage: Bacteria > Cyanobacteriota > Cyanobacteriia > PCC-6307 > Cyanobiaceae > Prochlorococcus_A. The sequence goes on from QCBP01000001.1 coordinate 238,552, forward strand.
AGATGAAGCATCTTATGATTTGGCAAAGATATCTCGAGGGACTCCAAGAATTGCATTAAGATTATTACGACGAGTTAGAGATTATGCTCAAGTTGTTATGAAAACTAATAATATCTCAGTGAATTTAATAAAAAAAGCTTTAAATTCTTACCAAATAGACGAAAAAGGATTGGATTCTTTAGATAGACACTATTTATCTTTTCTTAACCAAAACAATAATATTCCAATTGGCCTTGATTCAATTGCATCTGGGTTGGGCGATGATTCTTCAATGTTAGAATTTGTTGTTGAGCCATATCTTATTAAAATTGGTTTTCTCACGAGAACTCCTCGAGGAAGATTGCTTACTGCTTTAGGAAAAAAGTACATTGATTCAAAAGATGATAACTTTTAAAAAAGTTAAGGTTTGTTTTTTATTAATTTTTATTTTTTTCAATATTTTTTATATTGCACCATGCTATTCATTATCTTCGAGAGAGGATTTGTTTAAAAATGCGTTAGTTCTTAGTTCAGGCGGAAAATTTAATCTCGCTTTACAAGAATGGAATCAATATCTCGATTCTTATCCTGATGATGCTGCAGGTTTTAGCAATAGAGGAAATGTAAGACTTGTTGTAGGAGATTTTAAGGGGTCAATAGATGACCAAAATAAGGCAATAAGTTTGAATCCTAGTGAAATAGATCCTTACATTAACAGGGGGATTGCTGAGGAAGCATTGGGTTTATGGTCGCAAGCGAAAAAGGATTATATGTTCGTTATTTCCCTAGATAGTAAAAATTTCTCTGCATTATATAATTTAGCTAACGTCGAAGGATCTACATCCCATTGGGATAAAGCAAGAGATTTATTCTCAAAAGCTGCTTTATATAATCCAGGATTTGCCATGGCTAGGTCAAGTTTGGCGTTAGCAGATTTCCAGTTGGGAAATATTGATGAAGCTGAAAAAGAATTAATAAAGTTAATTAGACGTTATCCAACTTTTGCAGATGCTAGGGCAGCTTTAACAGCTTTGAGTTGGTCTAATGGTGAAGCTGGTAAAGCAGAGAGTAATTGGGTAGCGGTAACTGAATTAGATCCTAGATATAGTGATGAAGAATGGTTAAAAAAAATAAGAAGATGGCCTCCTCAACCAATTAAAGATTTAATGAATTTTATCGATTTAAAATAAGTAATGAATAGAGATCAGTTACATAAAAAAATTGATTCGTTTAATGATGAACTAATTAACTTAAGAAGACATATCCATGAACATCCGGAATTAAGTGGACTTGAAAATCAAACAGCGATCTTGATCAGTGGTTTTTTAAAAGATATTGGTTGGAATGTTAGAGAATCTATAGGTAGGACTGGAGTTATAGCTGATTTTGGCCCTCTAGATAAAGGTATTATAGGTTTAAGAGTGGATATGGATGCTTTGCCAATATTTGAGGAAACTAAATTAAGTTTTTCTTCAAAAGTAGATGGTGTTATGCATGCTTGTGGTCACGATTTGCATATCTCGATTGGATTGGGTGTCGCAAAAATTATTAAGGATTTAAAACTAAATTTTGGGACTCGGATAATTTTTCAGCCTGCTGAAGAAATTGCGAGTGGAGCTAGATGGATGATTAAGGATGGTGCAACTAATGGTTTAACCCATATTTTTGGAGTTCATGTCTACCCCGATTTATCCGTAGGGACTATTGGCATTAAAGAGGGAAGTTTAACTGCAGCTGCTGGAGAACTTAATGTTGAGATTAAAGGAAAATCAGGCCATGGGGCTCGACCTCATGAAGGAGTTGATGCTATTTGGGCGGCCTCAAAAGTTATCTCGGGAATTCAAGAATCAATAACACGGAAGTTAGATCCTCTAGATCCAGTAGTAATAACTTTTGGAAAAATAAATGGTGGCAATGCATTCAATGTTCTCGCAGAAAAGGTTAATTTAATTGGTACTGTTAGATGCACTAATCGTAAAGTATTTACGAATATTGGTAATTGGCTCAATGAAAATATCACTTCTTTAGCTAATAGTTGCGGAGCTGAAGCAAAAGTAATATTTAGAGAAATCACTCCGGCAGTTAATAATAACCCTGAAATGAATAGAGTCCTCAGAGATTCGGGAATTAAGGTTTTGGGTCAAGAAAACGTAATCGAATTACAAAAACCATCATTAGGAGCTGAGGATTTCGCTGAATTCTTAAATGAAATTCCTGGAGCTATGTTTAGGCTTGGGGTTTCTAGTTCCAATGGATGTGCTCCTCTTCATAGTTCTAAATTTGATCCGGATGAAAGAGCTATTGCTGTTGGAATTAAAGTGATAACAGAATCCATAGTAAAATTAAATAATGAAATAATTAATACCATTGGCAAATGAAAATTAATAAAAGATTTATTTTATCTTTTGTAGCTCCTTTCATGATTTTTATATCTGCCATTGGATTAATATTTAGGGATAATTCCAAGAAGATTTTTTATTTACCTATTGGCTTAATGGGGATTGTAATTATTTTGGAGAGGGGTATGAGCAGACAATTGGATAGAAAAAATATTTTAAAAAAGATAAAGTCTTATCAAAAAAATAAATAAAACAATTTTATTTATTTTCACGCAATATGAGATGACTTATTTTTAGAAAAGAGCTATTAATAAGATAAATACTAGGGGTGCTAAGAAATTTAACTTAGCTGAGATCATACCCTTTGAACCTGAATCATTAATTTCGATGCAGGGAAGTTGAGATTTGATCAAACTTTAGTAATAGCACTTTTAAAAATTAAGAAATTATGAGAAGTTCTTGGATTAAGCCTCGCCTTGGGAAAAACAATGTAACTCAGATGAACTTTGCGAGAAATGGATATATCACTGAAGAAATGGATTTTGTTGCTAAAAAAGAGAATCTTCCTTCTTCTTTAATAATGGAAGAAGTGGCAAGAGGAAGATTAATTATTCCAGCTAATATTAATCATTTGAATCTTGAGCCAATGTCTATAGGTATTGCTTCTAGATGCAAAGTTAATGCCAATATTGGTGCTTCCCCTAACGCAAGTGATATCAATGAAGAAGTAGAAAAGCTCAAACTTGCTGTTAAATATGGTGCTGATACGGTTATGGATCTTTCTACGGGAGGAGTAAATTTAGATGAAGTCCGAAAAGCAATTATTCAAGAATCTCCTGTTCCCATAGGAACTGTTCCTGTTTATCAAGCTTTAGAAAGTGTTCATGGTTCAATAGATAGACTAACAGAAGACGATTTTCTTCATATTATTGAAAAACATTGTCAGCAGGGCGTAGATTATCAAACTATTCATGCTGGTCTATTAATAGAGCATTTGCCAAAAGTTAAAGGAAGAATTACTGGAATTGTCAGTAGAGGGGGAGGTATTTTAGCCCAATGGATGTTACATCATTTTAAACAAAATCCCCTCTATACGAGGTTTGATGATATCTGTGAGATTTTTAAGAAATATGATTGTACTTTTTCTCTCGGAGATTCACTTAGGCCTGGATGTTTGCATGATGCTTCTGATGATGCTCAGCTAGCTGAATTGAAGACCTTAGGCGAGCTTACTCGAAGAGCATGGGAACATAATGTACAAGTAATGGTTGAAGGTCCTGGTCATGTCCCTATGGATCAAATTGAGTTTAATGTGAGAAAGCAAATGGAAGAATGTTCAGAAGCCCCTTTCTATGTGCTTGGTCCATTAGTAACAGATATTTCTCCTGGTTATGACCATATATCAAGTGCTATTGGGGCGGCAATGGCGGGGTGGTATGGAACTTCGATGCTATGTTATGTAACCCCAAAAGAACATCTAGGACTTCCAAATGCAGAAGATGTACGAGAAGGATTAATTGCTTATAAAATAGCTGCTCACGCTGCTGATATAGCAAGACATAGAGCTGGAGCTCGTGATCGAGATGATGAACTTAGTCATGCAAGGTATAACTTTGATTGGAATAAACAATTCGAACTTTCTTTAGATCCGGAAAGGGCAAAGCAGTACCATGATGAAACATTGCCTGAAGAGATCTTTAAAAAGGCTGAGTTTTGTTCAATGTGTGGCCCAAAACATTGTCCAATGAATTCAAAGATTTCAGATGAATCACTAGATCAACTAAAAGATAAACTTGAAGAATGTAATACTTCAGTCTAGTTATCAATTACAAGTTATAGAATTTCCTTCGTTTTATTAACTACGTTTTCGACTGTAAATCCAAAATTTTTCATACATTCTCCACCTGGTGCTGATGCACCAAACCTATCCATAGTGATACAAATACCATCAAAACCTGTATATTTATGCCAACCAAATGAATGAGCGGCTTCTACTACAACTCTCTTTTTCACACTACTAGGTAAAACACTTTCTTTGTAAGATTCTTCTTGCTCTTCAAAAAGTTCTACACAAGGCATAGAAACAACCCTAATTTTTTTACCTAAGCTTGAAATTTCCTTACTTGCTTCAATGCAAAGATTCAGTTCGCTTCCAGTACCAATAAATATTAGATCTGGTGTCCCTTCACAATCGGAAACTACATATCCTCCTAGGGCAACTTTATCGATCGAGGTATTTTCTTGATTTGGCATACCTTGTCTACTTAAACAAAGGGCAGAAGGTCTTTTTCTATTTTGAATAGCAAGTTTATAAGCTCCACTTGTTTCATTTCCATCTCCTGGTCTGAAAACTAGCATGTTAGGCATGGCACGAAGTGAAGGGATAGTTTCAATAGGTTGATGTGTTGGGCCGTCTTCTCCTACACCAATTGAATCATGAGTTAAGACGTAGATTACTCCTAATTCGCTAAGTGCTGAAAGCCTCATTGAGCCTCTCATATAATCAGCGAAGACAAGGAAGGTTCCACCATAAGGGATAAGACCACTATTGTGATAGGCAATACCATTGAGTACAGCTGCCATTGCATGCTCTCGTACACCAAAATGTAAATATCTTTTTTCAGGACTATGTGGCTGGAATGATCCAGTTTCTCCTTTTATATCCGTGTAATTAGAGTGAGTTAAATCTGCTGATCCGCCAATTAATTCAGGTAGGTTAGGACCTAGAGCACCTAAACATATTTGTGAATGCTTTCTGGTGGCTAAACCTTTATCATCTGGAGTATAAGAAGGGAGATCTGAGTCCCAATTCTCAGGTAATTTACCCTCTAACATTCTTTTTAATTCAGCTCCTTCAGAGGGATATGTTTTTTTATATTCTTCAAATTTAGAATCCCATTCTTTCTCTAAATTTTCACCTTTGTTTATTGATTTTCTAAAATGCGTATATACTTCATCGGGTATTTCAAATGGAGGATATTCCCAATTTAGAAACTCTCTAGTTAATGCAGCTTCTTCTTCTCCAACAGCTGCTCCATGAATTCCAGCAGTATCTGATTTATTTGGAGAACCGTAACCTATAGTTGTAGAAATTTTTATAATTGAAGGCTTGTCTGTAATTAATTTTGCTTTTTCGATAGCTTCAGTTATTCCTTTAACATCATGATTCCCATCTTTAACATGTTGTACATGCCATCCATAAGCTTCGTATCTTTTTAAGACATCTTCAGTGAAAGAGACATCGGTTCGTCCATCAATTGTAATTTGATTATCGTCATAAAGTGCAATTAATTTTCCAAGCTTAAGATGACCAGCTAATGAGCAAGCCTCTGATGCAATACCTTCTTGATTACAGCCATCACCCATTATTACGTAAGTATAGTGATCAACGATATTGCAATCAGGCTTATTAAATTTAGCTGCTAAGTGAGTTTCAGCTATTGCCAAACCAACTGCATTAGAAATTCCTGCTCCAAGAGGCCCAGCTGTAACTTCAACTCCTTCAGTTTCAAATGTTTCTGGATGTCCAGGAGTTTTTGATCCCCATTGTCTAAATTCTTTAATATCTTCTATTGAAACTGATTTGTATCCTGTCAAATGAAGCAGAGAATATAACAGCATACAGCCATGACCAGCTGACAATACAAAACGGTCTCTATTGAACCATTTTGGATTATTTGGGTTGTGATTAAGTATATTTTGCCATAACGCATAACCCATAGGAGCACATCCCATTGGCAATCCAGGATGCCCACTATTAGATTTATTTACTGCATCTACAGCAAGCATTCTTATACTATTTACACAAAGTGATTCTAATGAAACAGATGCAGCGACCATTGTTTTAAATTAAGTTAAGTTGGAAATACAGAATTGGTTGTCTTCAATTCATTTTGCTAAAAGCAAGGCAAACATTGTGACCACCAAAGCCGAAAGAATTTGAAAGAGCAACTCCTAATTGAGCTTCTCTTGCATTATTTGGTACATAATCAAGATCACATTCAGGATCTGGATTGACGTAGTTAATTGTAGGAGGGATAAAATTATGTGTCAAAGAAAGTATACAAGCTACAGCTTCTATACCTCCTGAGCCTCCTAGGAGATGACCAGTCATCGACTTAGTAGAGCTTACAGGAATGAGGTAAGATCTGTCTCTAAAAATAGATTTAATTGCAGAAGTTTCATTTTTGTCATTAGCTGATGTACTTGTTCCATGTGCATTTATGTAATCAACTTTTTCAAGGCTAAGACCAGAATCTTCAATTGCTAGTTTGATAGCTTCAGCTCCTCCAACGCCGCCTGGAGATGGAGCAGTAATGTGATGAGCATCACATGTTGTTCCATATCCAATTATTTCTGCATAAATTCTTGCATTTCTTTTTTTTGCATTTTCTAAAGTTTCTAAAACAAGAATTCCAGATCCCTCTCCAATAACAAATCCATCTCTTTCGGCATCAAAAGGTCTGCTAGCAGTTTGAGGACTTTCATTTCTGAAAGAAAGAGCTTTGGCACTGGCAAAACCAGCCACTCCTAGAGGTGTAATACTTGCTTCAGCTCCTCCACAAATCATTGCATCTGCCTTTCCAAGTTGAAGTATTCTAAAAGAATCACCAATTGCATTTGAACCGGCAGCGCAGGCGGTTGAAACAGAGGAACTTGGACCTTTTGCACCTAAAGCAATAGCAGCTAATCCTGTTGCCATGTTTGGAATCATCATTGGCACTGTAAATGGACTAACTCTTTTAGGTCCTTTATGACTGAGAATTTGAGCTTGACTTTCCATAGTTAGTAAGCCTCCAACACCTGAGCCAATAATTACTCCAACTCTTGATGAATTAGATTCAGTAATTTCAAGTCCAGAATCACTAAATGCTTGCTTTGCAGCAATGACACCAAACTGGGAAAAACGATCCCATCTTTTGGATTCTTTAGCTTCGATAAAATTTTCAGATTGAAGATTTTTGACTTCTGCTGCAAATTTGCAAGGATGGTTTTCGGGATTAAAGAGAGTAATATCTGAGACCCCATTAGTACCTTTTTGAAGCCCAACTAAATATTCATCAATGTTATTACCAATAGGAGTTACTGCTCCGATACCAGTAATAACTACTCGATGGAAATTTGGCATTCTTTACTAACCTTTTTTTTCTTCGATGAATTTTACTGCATCGCCAACAGTGGCGATTCCTTCAGCTGCTTCATCAGGGATTTCAATATCAAATGCTTCTTCAAGAGCCATAACTAATTCAACAGTATCCAGAGAATCTGCGCCTAAATCATTTTGGAAATTTGAATCTGATTTGACTTCTCCTGATTCGACACTTAATTGTTCTGAAACAATAGAACAAACTTTTTCGAGGATTTCTTGTGACATAGTTTTATGAAAATTACTAATTATCTATATGATTTTATGCCCTAGAGTTAACAAGAGTGAAGCATATCTTAATTTTTTTAATTTCTTTGTAAGACAATAGTATTATAAAACGAGGTTCAAAAGACAATTTTTACATGTCACACGCAGTTAAAATTTATGACACATGCATTGGATGCACCCAATGTGTAAGGGCTTGCCCACTTGATGTTTTAGAGATGGTTCCATGGGATGGCTGCAAAGCTGGACAAATTGCCTCATCTCCAAGAACTGAAGATTGTGTAGGTTGTAAAAGGTGTGAAACGGCGTGCCCCACAGATTTCTTAAGTATTCGTGTTTATTTAGGAGATGAAACTTCTAGGAGCATGGGTCTGGCATACTAACCTATATAGTGCAGTTTTAAGAGAGTCCATGTTTTAAAAATACTTAATTTTTTTCAAATATAATTGAAAAAAAATTTTTGTATGTGTGGAATAGTTGCTGTAACAGGTTATAAAAAAGCTTTACCATTATTGATTAATGGGTTAGAAAAACTTGAATATAGAGGATATGATTCCGCGGGTATTGCAATAATCAATTCTGAAACAAATTCTATTACTTGTAACAAAGCAGAGGGAAAACTCAAAAACTTAATAAATAATCTCAACGATGAGAATATTCCTGGAACTGTAGGTATAGGTCATACTAGATGGGCAACTCATGGAAAACCTGAGTTTAAAAATGCCCATCCTCATTTTGATGGCTCAGGAACAATCGCAGTTGTACAAAATGGCATTATTGAAAATTTCCAAGATTTAAAAAATAAATTGGAGAAAGAGGGTATTATTTTTAATTCTGAGACAGATACCGAGGTAATTCCTCATCTAATTAAAAGGGAATTAAATACATTAAGTAAACTTAACCTTGAGAATAATGGTTCAACATTATTGGTGGCTGTGAGAAATGTAATATCTGATCTTGAAGGATCTTATGCCTTAGCCGTTTTATGGGCTGATGCTCCAACCTCTTTGGTAGTTGCAAGAAGACAAGCACCTTTAATTATTGGTTTGGGCGAAGGAGAATTCATTTGTGCAAGTGATACGCCAGCCATCGCAAATTTTACAAATATTATTTTGCCTATGGAGGATGAAGAAATAGCTTTATTAACTCCTCTTGGAATAGAGATATATGACACGAACAATGAGAGACAATATCGAAATCCAGTTTCTCTAAAAGTCTCAGAGCAAGTAATGGACAAAATGAATTTTAAACATTACATGTTAAAAGAGATATACGATCAGCCTCAGACTGCAAAAAACTGGTTGGAAAATTATTTAATTCAAAACTTAAAAGATGGCCAACATCATATTAACTATCCTTTTGATACAAAGTTTTTTGAATCAATTGAAAGAATTGAAATTATCGCTTGTGGTACAAGTAAACATGCTGCAATGGTTGGTAGTTTTTTATTAGAACAATTTTCAGGTATCCCCACAAATGTTTTTTACGCGAGTGAATTTCGATATTCACCACCTCCACTGCTGCCAAACACATTAACTATTGGAGTCACTCAATCTGGAGAAACTGCTGATACAATCGCAGCTATAGATATGGAAATTAAAAGACGGTCTTCGATTGAAGATAAAAATTTTAAACCTAATCTTATTGCAATTACAAATAGAAAAGAGAGCTCAATAGGAAGGCAAGTTTCAAATATAATTGATATTTGTGCAGGAATAGAAGTAGGAGTTGCAGCTACAAAAACTTTTTTTGCTCAATTACTTTCGTTTTATGGATTAGCTATTAAATTTGCAGAAATTAGAAGGAGTCAAAGCTCAGATGAAATAAGTAAATTAATAACTGAACTTATAAAACTGCCTCCAGTAATAGAAAATCTTTTAGAGCAACATAATAAATCTTCCGAAAAGCTTGCACATGATTTTTTTAATATTAAAGATGTTATTTTTTTAGGAAGAGGTATAAATTATCCTATTGCTCTTGAAGGAGCTTTAAAACTCAAAGAAATTAGTTATATACATGCAGCGGGATATCCAGCTGGTGAAATGAAACATGGTCCAATAGCTTTGTTAGATAAAAAAGTACCAGTAATTTCTATTGCCTCCCCTGGGGAAGTTTTCGATAAAGTTATCAGTAATGCTCAAGAAGCAAAAGCTAGAGATTCATATTTGATTGGGATTGCTCCTGAATGTAATGGAACTGAAATTTTTGATTATTTAATGAAAGTTCCTTCCTCTAATGAATGGATATCACCTTTACTGAACATAGTTCCTTTACAATTATTGAGCTACCACATTGCGGCTCATAGAGGACTCGACGTAGATCAACCAAGAAATTTAGCTAAAAGTGTAACTGTTGAATGATTCGTTTCTTACAAATTTTTTTAAAAATATAGCTCTAACAGTCCATTTGGAGGATTAATAATTAGAAACTTATTTTTTATATCTACTAATGGGACTATTTCCTTAACAAATGGAATAAGAACTTTTTTTTGATTTTTTAATAGTTCAATAACAAGTAAATTATTTTTCTCATTTTCTAGATTAATAACTTTCCCAATTATTTTTAATTCATTATTTTCTAAAATCTTAACTTCAATATTTATGAGTTCCAACAAGTGGAATTCTTCTTTTTTCAGTTTAGGAAGTTGATCGGTTTTTACGAGAATTTTAAATTTTTTTAGTTGCTCTGCATGATTTCTTGTATTTATTCCTTGGAATTTAAGTATAAAGCTTTCTTTACCAGGCTGTTTGAAACCAGATATCAGTTCTATTTTTGAAGGAGTTTCACTTTCTTTTTGCAACCATCTCATTCCTGGGTTCAAAAATCTTTCATCAAAATCACTTAGAGATTTGACCCTTACCTGTCCATTAATTCCATGACATGATGTTATTAATCCAACAATTAACCATTCATTTTTATTTATCATATAGTTTATAAGAAAGAGTGTTTTATGGAATTATCTACTAAGCCAATACTCCCTGGTTCTTTTGTTGTTGTTAAAGACACTAATTCTATATATAGAGGATATAAAGGGTTTGTACAGAGAGTTACAAAAAAAAGAGCAGCTGTTCTGTTTGAAGGGGGTAATTGGGATAAACTCATAACTTTTCAGCTAACGAATTTAGAAATATTATAAAAATTAGATTTTACCTATAGTTATAAATTTTTCTATCAAAACTCTAGCTGCATTTATTTCTGCTTGTTTATGAGACTTGCCATATGCAGATGATTCTTTTAATCCTTTGATAAATATATCGCATGAAAATCTTTTCGGGTCTCCATTTTTCTTTGAGACTTCAATTATTTTATAGACTGGCAAATCAAATCCTTTACTTTGACACCACTCTTGCAATACTGTCTTAGAGTTAAATTTATATGGAGCTTTTAAAAAGATTTCTGAATCTTCCTCCCAAATATCATCTAACCAGAGATTTACTTCCTGAATTGAATTAAAGCAATTATATATGGCACCGATTAAAGCTTCTGTACATTCACCAATAATAGTATCCTTTGAATTTTTATCACCAAGAGCTTTAGGACCTTTAATTATTAATTTCTCTATATCAATTTTTTTTCCTAATTTTGTTAACCATTCATCACTTACAATGTGTGCTCTTAGTTCTGATCTTTCTCCTACACTCATTTGAGGATATTTTTTTTCAATAAAATAAGAAGCAGCTAATCTGAGTACTGCATCTCCGAAAAATTCTAGTTTTTCGTAATTTATTATTTTGTCTTCTGAGGAATGGATAAATGCTTGATTAAAATCTTGAATAACTGAAATATTTTGTGTCCTAATAATTATTTCAGAAAATCTTTTTGATTTAATATTTAAAGACTTTAAAAAAGAAGTTATTTGATTAATTCTCTTAATGTCAACTATATTTGTCATCTGATTTGAATAATCACAACAATTAGAAAGCAGGTCATAAGCCGGGTTCTGTTCATCTTAATTAAGATGGGCAATCATCTATCTAGGGCTGGAATTGCTTCACAGTCTCAAGCGGCGCTTAAAAATAGACAATGTAATGGTCATAAATCTATTAAGCCTTGCTCCCAGCCGGGGTTTACCTAGCCAACACTTCTCAATGTTGCTGGTGCGCTCTTACCGCACCCTTGCACCCTTGCCATACATTAAGTATTAGGCGGTATGTTTCTGTGGCACTATCCTCACGGTTGCCCGCACTGGGAATTACCCAGCAAGCCTGACCATGTGGGAGCCCGGACTTTCCTCAAGAAAGTTTTATTTTGGAAACAAAATAAAACTTTCTTGCGATTGCCTCTCCTGCTTTCATTTAGCATAGTACCTAATACTCCAAAAATCATCTATTGGGGCTGTAGCTCAGCAGGATAGAGCAACGGTTTCCTAAACCGTAGGTCGTGGGTTCGACTCCCGCCAGTCCCGTAAAAATAAAAAACTATATGTAGTATATGTGCAAACTTGCTACTCTCTAGCTAGCGTATAGTTAGTAATAAATCTTTTATGGCTAAGTTGCATGATATGCGTTTAAAGCTCTTAATTCAACAAGAGCATGAACGCATTTCTAAGTCCCAACCTAATGATTTAGATCTTTCAATAGTTCAAGCAAGATGTCTTTGTTGGCTTGCTTTATTAGCTGAAGCTCACGAAGATCAAGCAAATGATGCGGAAAAAAGAGGAGATGCTGAGCAAGCAATGGGATGGTTTGCTGATTCTATGAGACTTAGAGATGTCATTAATTTGGTTACTAGTATTGAGATACCTCTGCCAGATAGTCCAGATTCACTTGATGAAAATGACGAATTATTTGATGGGCCTACAATTTTGCCCAAATAATGAGATGATGTAAAAAGAATTATATTTTCTTTTGGCCGAAGAACCATGTCAATGCTCTGATTGTCAGAGATTTTATAAAGAGCATGATCGTTTGATTCGAGAATTTCCTAGTTTTAAGCTGCAACAAGAATTGAATTGGGCATCTATCCAATCTTTCAGAACTCTTTGTACTAAGGTGACCGAAGAGTTGCAGCGAGAATTATCTGAGAGAGAATCAAAGAAAGATATCAGTTCAGAAGAAAAACATATTTCTGATGGAGAAATTACTGAAGCTTTATATGAGCTTGAAAGCGTTAATGCCTATTTATATTCAATTGAAGCTTTAATGGAGAGAATATTTGATACAAAAATTGCAACCAATATTGAATCAAAATTTAAAGAAATTGCAAATGAATTAGCCCCAGACCCATTAAATATGGATAGATTGATTTTGAATAGATTATTTCATCAAACTCCAGATTCACCAGATAAGAAAAATATTAATTAGTTAATTCTTCGAGACATCGCAAGTAATTTCTACTGGCATGGGAGAGACTTTCCAAATCGATTTACAATACTCTCTAATAGATCTATCTGAAGAAAAATATCCCGATCTAGCCGTATTTAATAATGCCATTTTATTCCAAGATTTTTTATTATTCCAGCATTCACTGACTACATCCTGTTTATTTAAGTAGTCTTCGAAGTCAGCCATAACAAAAAATGGGTCATGTCCAGTCAAGCTATTTAATAAAGGTTTAAATAATTCTTTATCGCCGTTACTAAAGTGGCCTATTTCAATTAGGCGTATTACCTCTTTAAGTTCGGGACATTGATCAATAAACGTTTTGGGGGAGTAATTATTATTTTTTAAATCCATAATTTCTCTCTCAGTTTTACCAAAAAGGAAGAAATTCTCTTTTTTTACAAGATCTCTTAATTCCACATTGGCTCCGTCTAAGGTTCCAATAGTTAATGCCCCATTCATAGCAAACTTCATGTTTCCAGTTCCAGATGCTTCTTTCCCAGCAGTTGAGATTTGTTCTGAAAGATCCGTTGCAGGATAGACTATTTCACCAAGTTTAACGTTATAGTCTGGTAGAAAAACAACCCGTAATAGGCCATCCATATCTGGATCAGAATTAACTACATCAGCAATACCATTAATGAATCGGATCATTAGTTTTGCCATAAAGTAACCTGGCGCAGCTTTACCTCCAAATATTATTGTTCTTGGAACTTCATAGTTGTTTGTACCATTTTTAATTCTTAGATATTGAGCAATAATTTGTAGGGCATTTAAATGTTGCCTTTTGTATTGATGGATTCTTTTTACTTGGACATCAAATAAACTTGATGGATCAACAAGTATCCCAGTTTTTGAATGGATAAAACTAGCTAATTTTCGTTTGCCATTTAATTTAGTTTCTTCAAATTTTTGTAAAAAATTGGGATCATCTTTTTTCCTTTCTAACTTTTTCAGAAGTTCCATATTTGTTATCCAATCAGGACCAACTTCTTCCTCTAAAAGGTTAGATAATGATGGATTTGAGAGGGCGACCCATCTCCTTGGTGTAACTCCATTAGTAACATTTGTGAACTTTTCAGGCCATAGTTCTGCAAATTCAGGCAGAAGTTGTCTTTTTATTAAATCTGAGTGAAGAGCTGCTACCCCATTTATATGATGTGCTCCAATAGTGGCTAAATGTGCCATTCTTACTGATTTGGAACCTTCTTCATCAATTATTGATAGCTTTTGAAGGATTTTGTCATCACCAGGATAACGTAATCTTAATTGTTGTAGAAATCTCCAATTAATTTCATAAATAATTTCTAGATGACGAGGAAGAAGATCATTAAATAAACCAAGATCCCATTTCTCTAAAGCTTCTGGAAGTAATGTATGGTTGGTGTACGCGACTGAAGAAGTTGTTATGTTCCAAGCTTTATCCCAGCTTATTTGGTATTGATCAATAAGGAGCCTCATTAATTCAGCTACTGCAATTGCAGGATGTGTGTCATTTAGTTGTACTGTCCAATGTTTAGAAAATTCTGTAACCGGTATTGATCTTTTTTCAAGGCTTCTCAACATATCTTGAAGAGAACAACTTACAAAAAAGTGTTGTTGTTTGAGCCTTAATCTTCTACCTTCATCAGTTCCATCATTAGGGTATAGAACTTTAGAAAGAGTTTCAGAAGCAACTTTTTCTTCTACCGCACCATAGTAATCACCAATATTGAAAGCATAAAAGTCAAAACTTTCTGTTGCATCTGCTCTCCATAATCTTAGTCTGTCACATGTATTTACTCTGTATCCTAAGACTGGAACATCATGAGGAACACCTATAGCATGTTCAGAAGGTATCCATCTTGATCTATAGTTTCCCTTATCGTCTCTATAACTTTCAGTTCTTCCTCCAAAACCAACAAAACATGATTCATCTGGTTGTGGAAGTTCCCAAGGCCATCCACCTTTTAACCATTTGTCAGTAACTTCAACTTGCCATCCATCTCTGATTAATTGATTAAATATGCCAAATTCATAGCGAATACCATAACCAACTGCTGGTACTTGTAGTGATGCTAATGACTCCATATAACATGCAGCAAGTCTGCCAAGACCACCATTACCCAATCCAGGCTCTTCCTCTACTTCAAGTATTGTCGATAAAGATTCAATACCGAATCTTTTTAAAGCATCTTCCGCTTCTTGAGTTATTCCAAGGTTAAGGAGGTTATTGCTTAATTGAGGGCCAATTAAAAATTCTGCAGATAAGTAAGCAACAGTTTTTTGTGGTTTTTTTCTAATAACTTCTTGGCTAGCTAAGTATCTTGTCATTAGCCTATCTTTAACCGCGTAACTCAAAGCCATGTACAAGTCGTGAGGACTTGCAGAAGTTGCTAATTTGCCAAGAGTATAAAAAAGATGAGCTGTCATTCCTTGAAAAACAGCATTAGAATCCATGCCAGCTTTCTCAGGATCTAAATAGCAGCCAGGAGTAGGCAGACGTAGATCAAAGGGTTCGTTGGAATTCATTGGATTAGCCATATAACAGACAATAGCCATTTTTTTGAAAATTTCTTTGTTGTAACTTCAGATCCACACTTGTTGAGTATTTTTGCTTTTTTCTTACATATTTCTTAAAGTGGGCCCTCAATAAACTATCTTCCAATTAGGTAGTTTATTTTTTACACTTAAATGTACTCTTTACTTGCTGAATTAAGTGCACATGATTTAGAAGTTGCTGAAACGTTGATAGGAGTTATTAGGTTTCTATTGATATTTTTAGCTGCAAGAGCATTAGCAGAAGTATTAGTAAGACTTAGTTTGCCAACAATAGTAGGTGAGCTTCTTGCAGGAGTTGTAATAGGGGCATCAGGTTTCCATTTGTTGATACCGCCTTCAGCTGGAACCGAATTAAATGAAGGACTTGTAAATGTTATTAGTTCTTTAGCATCAATCCCCCCAGAAGCTGTACCAGATGTTTATTTTGAAAGTTTTCCATCCCTCCAAGCAGTAGCAACTCTCGGGTTATATGCTCTTTTATTTTTAACAGGATTAGAAAGTGAGTTAGAGGAATTAGTAGCTGTCGGAGCCCAGGCTTTCACTGTTGCTATGGCTGGTGTAATTTTACCGTTTGCCTTTGGAACTCTTGGATTAATGTTTATTTTCCAAGTGGATCTAATTCCAGCAGTTTTTGCAGGAGCATCTATGACAGCAACGAGTATAGGAATTACTGCAAGTGTTTTTGGTGAGTTGGGATATTTAAAAACTAGAGAAGGACAGATTGTAATTGGAGCGGCTGTTTTAGATGATATTTTGGGTATTGTTATACTTGCAGTTGTTGTAGCCCTTGCCGCCGGAGGTTCTTTAGAAATTGCTCCTATCGTTAAATTAGTAGCTGCAGCTGTAGTATTTGTTATTGCTGCTATCGCATTAAGTCGAACAGCAGCTCCAGGTTTTGATTGGTTATTAGATAGATTAAAGGCACCTGGAGCAGTAGTGGTAGCTTCTTTTGTGATACTTGTCTTATGTTGTTTTGTCGCAACAGCCATTGGACTGGAAGCAGCTTTAGGTGCTTTTGCAGCTGGATTAATTCTTAGTAGTTCTAAAAATAATCACGCAATTCAACAATCGGTCTTACCTTTAGTGTCCTTATTCGCAACTATTTTTTTCGTATTAGTAGGAGCTGGAATGGATTTATCAGTTATAAATCCACTTGATCCAACCAGTAGGTCAGCTCTTGTAGTTGCAGGATTTTTATTAGTCGTAGCAATTATTGGTAAAATCGCAGCTGGATGGGTATTTTCAAGTGATAAACCTACAAATAGATTAGTTGTAGGTTTAGGTATGATGCCTAGAGGAGAGGTTGGTTTAATTTTCCTAGGATTAGGAACAAGCGCTAAGTTGTTAACTCCTTCACTTGAAGCAGCTATTTTATTAATGGTTATTGGGACTACATTTCTTGCACCTGTTCTCTTGAGAATTGTTCTAAAAGATAAACCCCCAAATGATGGTAATAAAATTTCAGATGATGTTGCAGCTGATCCTGTTGGTCTTCTTTAGGAAATAAGTTTATTAGAATCGATTGAAATAGAATTTCAATAAATGGAAAAATCAGCTCTGATAGATAGTGATGTAAATTTTGACTGGAATTTTTTAAATTACCCAATTCATACAGTTTCCGCTAAGCCCGAGCAAATATCAAAAGAATTTGCAATTTTATTAATTCATGGTTTCGGTGCTTCTACGGATCATTGGAGATTTAATATCCCTGTTTTGAGTACGAAATACGAAGTTCATGCTATGGATTTACTTGGTTTTGGAAAAAGTCCTAAGCCTCAAGACGTCGAATACTCAGGATCTTTATGGAAAGATCAGGTTGTCGCTTATGTAAAAGAGAAAATAAAAAAACCTACAATTGTTGTTGGAAATTCATTAGGTGGTTATGCCGCTTTAGCAGCTGGTGCAGAATTAAATGAGTTAAACGCAGGAGTGATCTTACTTAATGCTGCTGGATATTTTAGTGAAGAAAAAACTATCAAAAAGAATATGTTGCAAACTTCAATTGAAACAGTTGCGGGCATATTTTTGAAAAATATTGTTCTTCAACGTTTGATTTTTGAGAATATGAGAAATCCAAAAAATATTAAAAAAACTTTAAATCAAGTTTATGTTGATAAAAAAAATGTTGATGATTTTTTAGTTGAGTCAATAAGGAAGCCTTCTCTAGATTTCGGGGCTTTTAATGTTTTTAGAAGTGTATTTAACCCATCAGGGCCTCAGGGATTGCCGTTGGATAAGCTATTCGCAAAACTAAATGCACCATTGTTACTTCTGTGGGGAGGGAAAGATCCATGGATGAACACTCCAAAAAAAAGAAATCTATATAAAAAATTTACACCAAATAATACAAAAGAAATTATTCTTGATGCAGGACATTGTCCTCATGATGAAATACCTGAATTAGTTAATCAGCATATTTTGGATTGGGTTGATTCTCTTTAATTAATAATCGTGAAACTTGAATCATCTAATAATAAGGACCAAGGAATTTTTGTCTTTCAATTAGATAAAAATAATTACATTAAATTTTGTCCTAACAGAGGAGGCGTTATTACAAATTGGGTTTCGGAGGGTAATGAAATACTTTATTTCGATGAAAAAAGATTTATGGACAAGACAAAAAGTATTAGGGGAGGTATTCCAATTCTTTTCCCAATTTGTGGAAATCTTAATACCTCTAGTTCAGTATTTGGAAATGGTTATTTGCAATTACCACAACATGGTTTTGCTAGGGATTCGCAATGGGAATACGCCTTCAATGAAAATGAAAAATTTTTATGCTTATTCTTAAATGCATCTAAAAAAACCAAAAAATATTATCCTTTCGATTTCGAATTAAAAATAGAAGTAATTTTAAAAATTAATTATTTAGAATTTAAAATTTCAATCCATAATAAAACAGACTTTGCAATGCCTATAAATTTTGGTTTGCATCCTTATTTTAATGTTTCAGATTTCAAAAATTTAGAGTTTGTTGATAATCCACTTAATTGTCAGGATCAAGAAAGAAATATTATAAGTAATACTTTTGATGAATTAAAGAAAATTAATTTAGGAGTTGATCTACTAATGTATACTTCCGGTAGAAGCTCTTTTCGAGATAAAATTTTTAAAAGAGAGGTAACTTTAAATCATCCA
Source organism: Prochlorococcus sp. AG-347-I21 (assembly GCA_003279055.1). GTDB lineage: Bacteria > Cyanobacteriota > Cyanobacteriia > PCC-6307 > Cyanobiaceae > Prochlorococcus_A. The sequence continues at coordinate 257,241 of QCBP01000001.1, forward strand.
TATCCTTTTGATTTAGGAGTTATTTGGAGTGATCCCCCAAGAAGAATGATATGTCTCGAACCTTGGACTAGTCCCCGAAATTCTTTCGTTGAGGGATTTAGAAACATTATGATTCCTTCAAATGATAGTAAAAGGTTAAATGCTTCAATACAAATAAAATCTCTTAAGTAATTTTGCAATACTTATGAAATTTGTTGTTATAGATGATGATCCCACAGGCTCTCAAACTGTTCACGATTGCTTATTACTGCTTAAGTGGGACTGCTCAACTTTAGTCAAAGGTTTTGAATCTAAATCTAATTTATTTTTTATTTTGGCTAATACAAGGTCACTGTCGGAAAATGATGCGAAATTAACAATAAAGGAAATTTGCAAAAATCTTAAGAATGTAATTACTTCTCAAGCCTATGAAGAAGAAATTATTTTTATAAGTAGAGGAGACTCTACCCTTCGAGGACATAACTATTTAGAGCCAATTGCTCTAAATAGTTGCTTAGGTCCTTTTGATGCTACTTTTCATATTCCAGCTTTCATAGAGGGTAAAAGATTAACAATTAATGGATCTCATTTTGTTGATAAAACTCCTATAAGTCAAACAATTTTTGCAAAAGATAAAATTTTTGGATATGAGACAAGTAATGTCAAGAATCTTTTATTTCAGCAGAGTAAATCGCAAATAAATTTTGAAGATATTCAAAATCTTTTATTGTCAGATATTGAAATGTTAAATGATGAAGAAAATAATATTGTTTTCAAAAAAATAAAGAACTTGAAGAATAATAAACATGTAATTGTAGATGTAGAAAATTATTCTCAATTAAAAAAATTTTCTTTAGTAATTAAAAAATTAATTAAACAAAAAAAATTCCTTTTTCGAACTGCAGCAAGTTTTGTAAGTTCAATTTCTGATAAAAAAAGTTTCTCTCAGAGTGAAATTTTTTTCTCTAATTTAAGAATTAGAAATAAAGAAAAAAGTTTTCTTCCAGGACTGATAATTGTTGGATCTTATGTAGAACTTTCAACAATACAATTAAATAATTTATTAGAGATAACTAATTGCAATCCAGTTGAATTAGATGTTTTTGAATTCTTTAAAATTACTTCATCAGATAATAATCAGAAGCGAAGGAATTTGTTTAAAAATAAATTTTTAAAAGAAATTAGATTTTCTTTTGAGAAAGGAAAAACTCCTGTTTTGTTTACTTCGAGAAAATTTATATCTTTAGATTCTTCTGAACTATTTAATTTTTATAATTTACTCGCTTGTTTTATTGCTGAATTAGTTGCAGATTTGAAATATGAAATAGGATATTTGATTTCAAAAGGTGGAATAACAACAAATTTGATTCTTAGTAATGGACTTAATGCAGATTATGTTTATCTTGAAGGACAGATTTTAACTGGCATTTCAGTAGTGACTTGCAACCTAAAAAATGGCGAAAAACTTCCTGTTGTTACACATCCTGGAAACATTGGCACTAAAGATTCACTGGTGAATATTTGGAAAGTTTTTGAAAATAAAACTAATTTCTAAAATTAGAAATTTGAGATAATTTCTTCAGCAAAACTACTGCAAGACAACGGTTCTACTTTAGGTTCCATTAAGCGTGCTAGATCATAGGTGACTTTTTTTTGCTCTATTGCCTTGCTTAAACCATTTGTAATTAAGTTAGCTGCTTCATCCCAACCAAAATATTCAAGCATCATTACACCACTAAGAATTACTGAGCCTGGATTAATCTTATTTAAGCCTGCATGTTTTGGCGCAGTACCATGCGTAGCTTCGAAAATTGCTGCATTATCCCCAATATTTGCACCAGGAGCCATACCTAGGCCTCCAACAATTGCTGCAGCTGCATCAGAAACATAGTCTCCATTGAGGTTTAAGGTTGCAAGAATTGAATATTCTTGAGGTCTAGTTTGAATTTGTTGAAATATACTATCAGCTATCCGATCATCAACAAGAATAAGTTCTCTCCATTTTCCGTCTCCATGCGAATTTGAAATTGATGCAATTACTTCTTTAATTTCTTCGCAAATGAATGCTTTTTTGTTATTTGTAAGCTTGTCAAAACCTGGTTCGATTTTTCGGGCATTATTTTCAATTGTAATTTCTGGATTTTTATGAATATTATCTAAAATCCAGCTTTCTCTTTCTGTAATGCAATCTTCTCTAAATTCATTGACTGCTAATTCATAACCCCAATCTCTAAATGCACCTTCGGTATATTTCATAATATTCCCTTTATGTACAAGAGTCACATGCCTTTTATCTCCTGATAATCTTTTAGCATGTTCAATGGCCTTTCTAATATGCCTTTGGCTTCCAGATTTGCTTACTGGTTTTATTCCAATTCCTGATCCGTTTGGTATGGATCTATTTTTTAAATTTTTACTATTTGGTATTACAAAATTATTTAAGTGATTAATTAATTCAAGACAATTATTATCCTCGGCTTCCCATTCAATTCCCATGTAGATATCTTCAGTATTTTCTCTATAAACAATAACGTCCAGATTTTGGGGATTTTTGTGAGGGCTTGGCGTCCCTGAATAATATCTGCATGGTCTAACACAACTATATAAATCAAAGATTTGTCTTAATGCAACATTAAGAGATCTAATACCTCCACCGATGGGAGTCGTTAAAGGACCTTTAATAGCTACGCCGAAGTGCCTGATTGCCTCAATAGTATCTTGAGGGAGATAGTTATATGTTCCATAAAGTTCACAAGCTTCATCTCCTGCATAGACTTTAAACCAATTAATTTTTCTTTCATTTCCATAGCTTTTTTTAATCGCTGAATCAAGAACGATTTGAGTAGCAGGCCAAATATCAACTCCAGTACCATCACCCCTTATAAATGGGACAATTGGATTATTAGGAACATTAGGTTTGCCTTGATTAAAAGTTATTATCTCGCCTTCACTAGGTAAAGTTAATTTTTCAAATTTTGGCATAGCATTGAATTAATAAAAGATAACTCTTAGAAGCTCATAGCATTTTAATTTGCGATGAGTTATTTTCTTTAAAAACTAGAAATTTATTAGTCAAATGTGAATAGAGAATAGTTTATTGATCAGCATTTCAACATCTTTATTAAAAGAAAAAGTAGTTAATAAGCAAGTTAAAGCAAATTATGTCATTTTCAAAAAAATACTCAGCCATTTATGAATGCGAGTTCAAATGTAAGTAATGTTGAGATAGCTAATAAAATTGCTTCTACTGCAGCTTTATTTCGGAAATATTTTCCAGATGCAAGCGTAAACTTTAGTCCCTGGGACAATACAAATGAATCTATGCAAGATACTATTGATTTTGCCTTTCATTTTCCTGGTTGGAGTCCTCTTATTGAATGTAGAGCGATACTCTTACAATTAAGAATTGAAAATGATAGTAATGACAGAGTCCCGAAATTGTTGGGAATAATAATGCGAGGTATGATTGTTCCCTCAGAGAGATGGAGAGTGGCTACCATCGGTGATTGGGAAATGACTGGCACTCATCTACCGCAAAAGGAACAAAAAGATAATCTGTTTTTGGTTTGTAAAGAACTTTATAAGCTATTCTCTACAACATCTGGTGGTAACAAAAATTAGCTGTTTTATATATTTTTCTTGTAGATTAAAAACAGTTATAAAAAAAATTCAAAATATATGGCAGTCGCTCTTGCAGGACAATTAAGAGAAGGGACAAAAAAATCCCACACTATGGCGGAAAATACTGGCTTTGTGGCTTGTTTTTTAAAAGGAGTTGTTGAAAAAAAATCTTATAGAAAATTAATTAGTGATTTATATTTTGTTTATGAAGCCATGGAAGAGGAAATTGAAAGACTGGTTAATGAGGAACATCCCGTCATAAAACCTATAGGTTTTAAATCATTATTCAGGAAAGAAACTCTTGTAAATGATCTTAAATTTTATTTTGGTGAAAACTGGAAGAATGAAATTAATATTTCGCACTCAGCAAAAGAATATGTCGAAAGAATCCGAGAGGTCGCAAAAAATTCACCTGAGCTCTTAGTTGGTCATCACTACACTCGCTATATAGGAGATTTATCTGGGGGGCAAATCTTGAAAAGGATCGCTAAAAAAGCATTAAATTTGCAGGGAAATGATGGTTTAAATTTTTATGAGTTTGAATTAATTGCTGATGAAAAAAAATTCAAGGAAGAATATTCCCTTACTTTGAATCAACTTCCGATAAATCAAAATATGGCTGATCAAATTATTGATGAAGCTAATCAAGCTTTTACTTACAATATGAAAATGTTTAAGGAGCTTGAAGGTAACTTGATTGCTGTTTTAGGCAAGATTGTATTCAATTACATTACAAAAAAAGTTAGGAAAGGAAGTACCGAGACCTAATGTTTATGTTTGATTCATTAGTTGATTTCCTTAAAACCAATATTGATCAATTAAATGGACATGAGGTACAAATATCTAGTGAATTCAGAGAACATCACAATGAAGACTCAAAATATATTATTAAAAATTGGCTTTTTTCATCTCCCGAATATAGAAAGTGGCGAATAACAAGATTAGATGGTGGCAAAAAACTGCAAGTGTTTAATACGGTCGCATATCCTAATTTTGATAGTGAACTTCCTATTTTAGGAGCTGATATTTTATGGTTTGGAACTTCTCAAAAGTTATTAGCAATACTTGATTATCAACCTTTAATTCAAGAAAGCAAATATCTTGAAAAATATTGTTCAAGTTTAGGTAGTATTAAGAAAAAATATTCTGCATTTGATAATAATAAAATGAAGAATATATATGATTCAAAAAAGTATTTTTCCCCATGGGTGATTATATGTAGAGGAAATAAATTAAATCTTGATAGAGATTTAAATAATATATTCCATTCATTTGTAAATAATTATTTGAACATTTATAAATCGAATCCTGTTAATCAATTTTTAAATGCAGAAGAAATAAAGATTAATCAAATTAAATATGATAAGTACAGTTTTGAAAAAGACCCTGCAGATAAATTGTTTAAATCTTTTTTTGGAGAAAAATGGACAAAAAAATTTATCAATAAATTTCTATTTACATTAAATAATGAGATTATTCATTGAATGTTAATACAAGATACTATTTTTTATAGGCCAGATTGGAGATGGCATAATTTCTTAAAATATTTAACAAGCAATTTAAGTAAATATAACTGTTTAGAAAAAAAAATACCCTCGGAATATTCTTATAAAGATTCAACTTATGGTTCAAAGAAATCAAAAAAAAATGTGAATCTATCTACTTGGGGTGTAACGCATAAAAAAAGAATTCAATTCGCAAGGGCAGTTTGTATAAATAGTCCAAATTATTCTGTTTTAAATTTTTTAATTATTCCTAATACTATTTATAACGTTCCATTTTTTGGAGTAGATTTTGTTTCTCTACCTAATAGTTATTTAATAGTGTTAGATTTTCAGCCTTCATTGAAAATACAAAATCAATACAATAATGAGTTATTAGATAAACTTATAAAACTCAAAAATCATTGTCATTCATCACTCCCATTAGCTGAAAAAATGTCTGCGGACGTAGCTAGATTTTTTTCTCCAGGAGTAATATGGTCAAAATTACCAAAAGAAGAAAGAAGTGATTTTTTAATTACTAATCAGCTTTATACCTCATTTAAGAAATATCTTGATTTGTATTTGGAAATTCTTTTCGAAAGCAAAGAAGTCAATATTGAACTGCAAAAAGAATTAATAAACGGTCAAAATAATTATTTGAATTATAGAAGAGATAACGATCCAGCAAGGCCAATGTTGTCGAGTTTGTTTGGTAAAGAATTTACTGAATCTTTAATTGAAGAAGTTTTATTTACTACGTAAAAGTCTTATAATCAACTGAAATTTGAAATCATATGAATAAAATTTCTGTTCTTTTTGTATGTTTGGGAAATATTTGTAGGTCTCCTGCAGCAGAAGCTATCTTTATAAGACTACTTGAAAAGAATGGATTAACCGATGCATTTATTGTTGATTCTGCTGGAACTGGGAGTTGGCATATTGGAAAAAAAGCTGACTCTAGGATGAGAATTGCGGCAGAAAGAAGAGATATAAATATCTTAAGCAAGGCTCGTCAAATTACTAGCAAAGATTTTGACGAATTTAACTATATTCTTGCGATGGACGATTCAAATTTTAAAAATATTCAAGATCTTAAAAATAGAACTGCTTCAACTGGTTTTGCAGCAATAAAAAAAATACAAGATTTTAGATCAGTTTTTAATGAGCAAGAAGTTCCTGACCCATATTTTGGAGGTGATGAAGGCTTTGATTATGTCCTTGATATTCTAGAAGACTCTGTAAACGGTTTTTTGGAAAGTATTTCTTGAATTTATTTGATCTCAGTCTCTTTAGGAATCTTGTCATTGTAAAGATCAATAACTTTATCCACTACCTCATTAATTGTATATCCGTCGGTAATAATTTCTATTGCATCATTCGCCTTAATTAGAGGCGAAATTTCCCTATTGGAATCTTCAAAATCTCTTTTCTTTATAAGTTCTTTTAATGTATGAAGGTCTATTTCTTGTGAGTCTTTACTATTTTTATCAGATTTTCTTCTTTTTGCTCTTTCATCGATGCTAGCAGTTAAAAATATTTTAAGTTCTGCATGAGGAAAAACAGTAGTTCCTATATCTCTTCCCTCAGCTACAAGTCCGCCTGATTCTCCAATTTTTCTTTGTTCTTCTACTAAGAATTCTCTTACTTCTTTTATTGAGGAAATTTTAGAAACTATGGAACTTATCTTTTGCGACCTAATTTCTTCAGTAACACAGTAGTTATTAACATAAACATCCTGATGTGAATTTGTATTCGACTTGAAAACTATAGATATACCTTTAAGAATATTCTGTAAATTTTTTTCTTTTTTATAGTTAATACTTTCTTTTATCATAAGCCAACTCAATGCCCTGTACATTGCTCCAGTATCTAAATATAAAAGTTTAAGTTTCTTCGCTATTAACTTTGTTACAGTACTTTTACCTGAACCTGCAGGACCATCAATTGCAATAATCGGCTTTCTTTTCATTAGAAAAACGTGATCAATTAATCTTGTCTCTCCACATCTTATCGCACCAGCCAATAACGAAATATTATCCTCAAGTCTCGCTTTTTGGAGTGTATGAGGGTGTAAATGTTCTAAATATTCAACTGAAATTTTTTTTGCTGATAGCTTCTTAATTATTTGGTTTAAATTGATCTTTTTATCTTGTTGAAATTTTTTTTTTGCTTCTAATAACTCATTTGAAAAAAACCTAATCAATTTTCTTTCGTTTTTTGATAAATGTACATTACGTGAACTTAAAGGAATTCCATCAAAATCTCTTTGTGTAGGAATGGATTTAATAGCAACGTTTAATTTCATTCTAAGGACAAGATTTTTTAAAATTAAAAGTTGTTGCCAATCTTTTTCTCCTAAGTAAAGATTTTTTGGCTTGATGAGATTAAGTAATCTATAAACTACTGTACAAACGCCATCAAAATGTCCAATTCGATTTAATCCACATAATGCAGAAGATAATTCTTCTGGAGCTTTTAGGAATTTAATATTTTTATTATTCGGTGGATATATATCTTCATTACTTGGGATGAAGATAGCATCTGCGCCATTTGAAAACGAAATTTTTATATCATTGTCAATTGTTTTAGGGTAATTCTCTAAATCTAACTTGTTATCAAATTGAAGTGGATTAATAAAAATACTTACTAAATTAACATTAGAATTGTCATTTTTTGCTGTTGATATAAGTTTAATATGACCATCATGAAGATTACCCATTGTTGGAATGAAGTTAATTTCACTATTTATATTTCTCCTCCAATTTTCTATTTCTTCAGTTTTCCTTATGATTACTTTCTTCACTTTGTTTTTAAAAAATAAATCTATTTGATAAATAATTACTGGACAAAAACAATCTTAGGAGGAATATCTATATAGGGAAAGTCTATCATTTTTATTTTATGGATTACAAAACATCAGGTGTTGATATAGAAGCTGGGCGAGAATTTGTTTCCGAAATTAAACAGGCAGTTGAAGGAACTCATACATCTAATGTGATTGAGGGTATTGGCGGGTTCGGAGGTTTGTTTAGAATTCCTATCGATAGTTTTAAAAAACCAGTTCTTGTTTCAGGGACTGATGGTGTTGGAACAAAATTAGAATTAGCCCAAAGTAAAAACTTTCATTTTGAGGTTGGTATTGATTTAGTTGCTATGTGCATGAACGATATCATTACTAGTGGTGCAAAACCTTTATTTTTTCTGGATTATATTGCTACCGGTAAGCTTGATAAGAAACAATTATTGAGGGTTGTTCAGGGAATTTCACATGGATGTGGAGAAAATAATTGTTCATTACTCGGCGGAGAAACTGCTGAAATGCCTGGATTTTATTCAAAAAATAAGTATGATCTTGCAGGATTTTGTGTTGGAATAGTTGATGAGGATAAGCTTATTAATGGTAAAAAAATATCTGAAAATGACTTAATAATTGCCTTAAAAAGTAATGGAGTTCATAGTAACGGCTTTAGTTTAGTAAGAAAAATTATTCAAAACAATAATCAAATAGATAAAGAATTTGAAAAAGTTTCTCACTTAAATTTTTATGATGAGTTATTGAAACCTACAAAAATTTACAATAATGTGATTAACCAAATGTTATCTGAAGATATAGAAATTAAAGCAATGTCTCATATAACTGGAGGAGGAATTCCAGAAAATTTGCCAAGATGTATTCCTTCTGATTTTATTCCTTATATCAATACCAGTTCATGGCAAATACCTACTTTATTTAAATTCCTTAAAGAGAAAGGATCTATTCCCGAAAAAGATTTTTGGAATACTTTCAATCTTGGAGTGGGATTTTGTTTAATTATTGATAAACAATTTAAGGAAGCGATATTAAGTATCTGTAAAGATCATGATATAGATAGTTGGGAAATTGGAAAGATAGTTAGAAAAACTGATTCAACAATTAGTAAATTTTTGCCAGGAATTTTAACTTAAATTTTTTTACCTTTTTTAAATGAGTTTTAAAAAATTATTTTTTATACCCAAATGAAAAAGTTAGGTGTAATATAATAAAATTACCACCGAATTATATCGGAAGTTTAAGTATTAAGATTTAACCTTTATTCAATGCCCTTTGCAAATAATCAAAGAATTACACGTAGACGTAGTTCAGCTGGTCCTACACCTCCAAAAAGACCAATAGGTAATAATTCCGAATCAATTGGTAGACAGGCTCAAGGACCAAGGCCAACTTTCTTGACACTAAGAGATCATGGGAAAGTTTTTGTCGCTGATTTACCTAATTTGTCCGATGGTCAATTAGCGCATATTAGTAAAGAAGCTAATGAAGTTTTAAATAGTTTGGAAAAAAGACTTAGTGATCTTGAAAATGAACCTAATGTTAGTAATCCGGAAAACGATACGCTGATAAAAGCTTCTACCAAAAGAGATGTCACACTGAGATTTATTAAATCAATAGAAGAAGAACAAGAACATAGAAAGAATAATCCTGCTTTGCGAGATGCTGCATCTGAATCGTTACCTAGAACTTTTCTGGAGGTTGCAAGACATAGATTGCCAGGAGCAACTTTTGATTCACTACTTCGAGAGGCTCTTGAAGCTTGTGCAGTTGATGAAAGTACTGAAGAAAATCAAGTTATTGAAGAGCCTAAAGAAACTGTAAAAATTATGGATTTACCTTCTTCCAACACTAATGCTTCACTTGTTGTTAGTATCGATTCAGGTGACGATTCCAAGAATGACTCTATTTGATTCAACACAAGAGTTAATAAGTATTAAAGGGCAAAATAATTCAAAAATTAACCTTACTTCAGAGAAAGATCCCATTTTATGTAATCATTGTAAAAGGACTGCATCAAATGGCGTTAGATGTTTAGGAATGTGTGTAGCAGATAATGATTATTAGAATAATTCAAATTCTCACATAAATAATCTAATGAAAATAATTAATAAATTAACTAAATTTTATTTATTAATGGATATCAGGTATTATTTAAAAAAATAAAGAAAATATTATTTTTCTGTATATCAATAAGTAATTGAAAGTTTATACCCTTTATTTGAAATTGAAGTTCTTAGAAAATTTCATAATTAAATGCGTAAAAAAATTAAATAAGGCGGCACCCAGATTCGAACTGGGGATAAAGGATTTGCAATCCTCTGCCTTACCACTTGGCCATGCCGCCGAAAAAGATTCGATTGAGTCTTTTTATGATCTTAACAGTAAGGTGTCTCATTCTCTATTATTTATATGCAATGGTCATGGAGAAGATGTAATCGCATCGGAGATAATAAAAAGATTACTAAAAAAAATAAAAAATATAAATATTGAAGTTTTGCCGTTAGTAGGAAATGGAGATGTATTTAATTCCATAAAATCAAAGAATTTTCGTAAAATAGGATATTTAAAAGAGCTGCCTAGTGGAGGTTTTAGCAATCAAAGCCTGAGGGGATTTGTACTTGATTTGTTAGCAGGATTTTTAATCGATAATTTAAGAAATTTTCTACTTGTGAAAAAGAAGTCAAAAAATAACTGCAAAATTATCGCAGTAGGCGATTTCTTGCCATTACTCTACGCTTGGAGTTCAGAATGCGACTTTAGTTTTATTGGAACCCCCAAAAGTGATCATACTTGGAGTAGTGGGCCAGGTTGGGATTTAAGCGATTTTTATCATAGGTTGAAAGGTTCTGAATGGGATCCATGGGAAATATTTCTAATGAAATCTCCAAGATGTAAAAATTTAATTATGAGAGATAAAATTACAGCTAATAATTTGTATAAAAAAAATATTGATGCAAAATACTTAGGTAATCCAATGATGGATTTTGTCAATGTAAGAAACGATAAGATATCAAATATTATTTCTTTTAAAAGGATTATTTTATTAGTTGGAAGTAGATATCCTGAAGCTCTTAAAAATCTTGATAATTTTCTAAATTGTTTGCAAGATTTTGATTTATCAAAGGATTTATTAATACTCTTGCCTTTGAGCATTAATGCGAATGTGATTCAAATTCAAAATTATTTAAATAAATATGGTTTTATAAAACAGAGTAAAGTTAAATTTCTTATTGATGAAGATTCAGTATGGAAAAAGAAAGATCAATATGTAGTGATTGGAAAAGGTAAATTCAATTTATGGGCCAATATGGCAGAAGTTGGTTTGTCTAATGCAGGAACTGCTACAGAGCAAATTGCTGGCCTTGGAATTCCATCTCTTTCTTTACCGGGACCTGGACCACAATTTACAAAATCATTTGCAAAAAGGCAATCAAGATTATTGGGAGGTAGTGTTTTAGTTTGCAAGAACAAAAAAATTCTTTTAAAACGTTTAAGTTTACTTTTAAAAGGAAAAGTTGATAGGTTAGAACAAGCAAAAATTGGAAAAAAAAGAATGGGGGAATCCGGAGCAAGTAAGAAAATCGTAGATGCCATAAACCTTCATTTGTTATCTTAGTAAATGGCACTAGCTAATTAATTATTAATTCTTTTATGTATCCAATAAATGATCGGCAATATCTAAAAATTTGTGCAGAGATTGCAAAACTTATGAGTATAAGTTTATCTTCTGCTAAAAAGAAAGTAGAAATTCAAATTGCAAAAGAAGGCTCGAAAACTATTCAAGAAAAAATACAAGTTGCGCAAAATGTTTTAAAAATTTGTGAAAAAAATGATGGAGATAAATTCAGTTCTTCAAGAATACTTGATAAACTTATGGAAACTCTTGATGGTGAAGATAATTTTTTAACTGAAGATTGATTCTTAATGTTCAAAAATATTTGAGAATTTTAGTATGTCTAAATCAGCATGTACAGAAACTGTTTCGAAACATTTTTGAGCTAATTCATATCTATTCTCTCTTTCTAAGATAACTTTTAATTTATGCATAGCTTCAATTAAATATCTAACATCATTTGCTGCATAATCTAATTGATCTTTTGTTAAATCTTCGTTGCTACCCCAATCACTACTTTGCGAGCTTTTGTCCAGTTCTATACCTAACAATTCATTAATTAAATCCTTTAAACCGTGTTTATTTGTATAGGTTCTTGCCAACTTACTAGCAATTTTTGTACAAAAAATATTTTTTGTATTAATTTCAAGATTGCATTTTAGAGTTGCTACATCAAATCTTGCATAGTGAAATATTTTAGTAATTTTTTCATCTTCAAGAAGTTTTTTTAAATGAGGCGCAGAAGATGTATTAAGTTCGATTTTTATACACGATGTTCTTTTTAATTCATTGCATATTTGTACTAAACAGAGTCTATCTCTTCCATGAATTAAACCCATTGCTTCAGTGTCAATAGCTAGGTAGGATGATTTTTTATAAAGATTGTATAAATCTTCTGTTAAATCGCTATAAAGAAGATCAATATTTTTATTTTCAATAGTCATTTTTAATAAGTATTTAAAAAAATTTAAGGTTTTGGATATTACTTAAGATTTTATTTAATTAAGAATTTTTATCTAATAGGAATATTTTACAGAATAATTCTAGAAAATTATAATATGATGTAACTTTAATTTTTATTCTCAAGTTACTAGAAAAAATTATTTAATGTCATATTCCTTAAATTCAACATTATTGCTGACAATTCTCTTGGCTATAGGATTATTTTTTTTTCTTAGGGCTTCTAGTAAAGATAGAACAACCATAGTTGAGATTTCATCTTCTCAGCAGCCAATTAAGGTTTTAAATGGTTTATGTGAATGGCTTAATTTGAGGGGATGGAAGCAAACAGGAGGAGATTTTGAACAAAGAATTTTAATATTCAAGGGTCAAGTTGTTTCTAGTAAATTTTTAGCAATTTTTTTAGGTTTTCTTGGTGGTTTTGGTTCTTGTGCTTTGGGATTAGTAATTATTCAAATATATCCTGAATTAGGTTGGTGGCCTATTCTTTTGGGATTAATTGGTGGCCCTTTGTCTGGAATTGTCTATTTTAAAAAATCAGCAAGAGAAGAGAAATTTGAATTAAGGTTGATCAACAAAAATGAAAATGATTCAACTTTTATGAGACTTAGAGCCCATAGGGATGAATTAATCTCTTTAGAAAATGAACTCGGAGAAAAACTTCAATTGAAAAGTGACGGTTCTTTATTTAAAACACCTATTTAATATACTTAAAAATTTTATTCGATAATTATTAATCAAAAATATTATTTTCTATACAGAATTTTTCTAACTCTTTATCATTTAACCAATCTTGGGGTTTTGTAAAAATTGATGTGAGAAATTCCTCTCGAGAACCATTTTTAGCTTTATATCCATATTCCCATCTGGCCAAAGGCGGTAAGGACATTAATATAGATTCGGTTCTACCATTTGTTTGTAGTCCAAAAATCGTCCCTCTATCCCAAACTAAATTGAATTCGACATATCTACCTCTTCGATATAGCTGGAATTCTCTTTCCTTCGATGAATATGTTTGAGAAGCTCTTTTTTCAACAATGGGCAAATATGAAGGGAGGAATGCCTGCCCACAGTTTTCCGCTAAAGAAAATAAATCATCCCAATTTAAATTAGAACTGCCAATATTTTGTGAAGCTTTTGATGCTTCTCCATTTTGATTATTTCCTCTATAAATATTGCCTGAACCATCTTGATAATCATAAAAAATACCTCCTATTCCTCTAGATTCATTTCTATGCTTCAAGAAGAAATATTCATCACACCATGGTTTGAAAACTTTATGTAAATCTTGATCAACTTTCTCACAAGCTTTTTTATGCTCATTATGAAAATTCCTTACATCAGAAAGATAAGGATAAAAAGGGGTTAAGTCTGCACCTCCCCCAAACCACCAAACAGGACCAGCTTCGAAATATCGATAATTCAGGTGAACTGTAGGAATATAGGGATTCTTAGGATGCAAAACCATAGAAGTTCCCGTAGCAAACCATTCATGCCCTTTTGCTTCTGGCCTTTGAGAGATTATAGATTGAGGTAATTCTTTTCCTTGTACTTCCGAGAAATTTACGCCTGCTTGCTCAAAAATAGAACCATTTTTCAATACTCTTGATCTTCCACCTCCACCTTCGTCTCTTAGCCAGGTTTCCTCTGTAAATTTCCCTTTGCCATCTACATTTTCAAGTCCTGAACAAATTTTGTCTTGTAGAGTTAATAAGAGATTTTTAGTTTTTTCTCTCGAGTTTTTAGGTGGTTCTTTCAACATGTATTTAGTAAATCTTGAAGAAAAAAATTTTTTTGGTTAATTATAAGTTTCTCTTTATAATTTCTCTTAGGGGGACCTTATTGCCTATTATTTGATAGTTCGACATAGTTCTTAATCTTTTAAACAGTCGACTACCTTGTCAAAATATTTAAAAATTTAATGACCACAATAGAAGATGCGAATTTTGCCTTACAAAAAGTTCTAGATGCTGGATCACAGAAAAATGTAATTGAATTAGCTTGGATTAAAAATGTAAGAGTAACTATACCGAGAGTAATCGTAACATTATCATTACCATCGTTTGCAAATTCCCAGAGAGATAGAATTGTACAAGAGGTTAGAAGCTTATTGCTAGATTTTGAAGATATTGATGATGTTCAAATAGAGATAGATAATAATCCTTCCAAAACAGAATCTCAAAATCAAAGTAATGCTCCTGAGTTGCAGAAGATTCATGGGATTCAGCACATCATAGCTGTTAGCAGTGGCAAAGGTGGAGTTGGAAAAAGTACTATCGCGGTTAATCTCGCTTGTTCTCTAGCGAAATTAGGCTTAAAAACTGGGTTGCTGGATGCGGATATATATGGACCTAATACACCCTCAATGATGGGAGTTGCTGAACAGAATCCAAAGGTTACAGAAGGTAGTGGCAGTGATCAAAGGTTAATCCCAATAAATAAATATGGAATTTCATTGGTATCAATGGGTTTCCTCATAGAAGAAGGTCAGCCAGTTATATGGAGAGGACCAATGCTTAATAGTATTATCAGACAATTTTTGTACCAAGTTGAATGGAACAATCTTGATTTTTTGGTTATTGACTTGCCTCCAGGAACAGGAGATGCTCAAATATCCCTTTCTCAATCTGTGCCTATTTCTGGAGCGATAGTTGTCACTACTCCTCAACAAGTATCTTTACAGGATGCAAGGAGGGGATTGGCTATGTTTAAACAACTCGGAGTACCTTTACTGGGAATTGTAGAAAATATGTCAGTATTTATTCCGCCAGACATGCCAGGTAAAAAATATGAAATTTTTGGTAAAGGTGGTGGACAAATATTAGCTAACGAAAATGACTTACCATTATTAGCTCAAATTCCTATTGAAATTCCTCTTGTTGATGAAAGTAACAAAGGTGTACCAATCTCAATAAGTCAGCCCAATAAAGAAAGTTCTGTTGTCTTTGGTAGTTTAGCTCAATTAATTAAGAATCAATTTGTTAATACTTAATTGATGTTTAAGAGAATTTCTTTATTAAATTACAGAGGATTTTTACAAAAAAAAGACAACTTTAATAGAGGTTTTTTATTTTCTCCATTACTTATAATCCCCTTGTTTTTAGTTATTATTTCGGGTTTATTGATAAAAAGTATTCAGGGTGATTTTTTAGTATCGAACTATTTAGGTCATATCCTAACTGGTTTTTTAGGTTATTTTTTAGCATTTTTTATTTCTTATGTACCGTTAGAGAGAATTAGAAAGTATGTGGTCCAATTTTATTTGTGTACTTTAATATCCTTATTACTAATTTATTTTTTTGGGATTTCGGTTTCTGGAGCTCAAAGATGGTTAAACTTGGGTATCTTTTCTTTTCAGCCTTCAGAAGTAGCTAAATTAAGTACTGTATTAACTCTTGCTGTAGTACTCGACAAAAAGATAATTTTAACGATAAGAGATTTAGTGCTGCCATCAGTAGTATTAGCTGTACCTTGGTTATTAATTTTCTTTCAGCCGGACTTAGGTACCTCTTTAGTTTTACTTGTTTTGACAGGTGTGATGCTTTATTGGTCGCAAATGCCCATAGAGTGGATTTTGATATTAGTGTTTTGTCTTATCACTTCTACATTATATTTAACCTTACCAACTCTTCTTATTTTCTGGATTCCATTTATAGGATATCTTGCTTATAGATCTTCGAAAAAGAAAATTATTTTTTCTGCTATCGCTATTTCGTTCCACTTATTAGTGGCAAAATTGACACCAATTTTGTGGCAATATGGCTTAAAAGAATATCAAAAAGATAGATTAGTTTTATTTTTAGATCCAAATAGAGATCCATTAGGTGGTGGATATCATTTGATTCAGAGTCAAATAGCAATTGGTTCTGGAGGATTATTTGGGACTGGTTTGCTTCAAGGTAAGCTTACTAATTTGCAATTTATACCTGAACAACATACTGATTTTATATTCAGTGCTCTAGGCGAAGAATTGGGTTTTGTGGGGTGCATAATAGTTTTGTTTTTGTTCTTTTTTTTGATAAAAAAACTTATCAATACTGCAACTATTGCTAGGACTAACTTTGAATCTCTTATTGTTATTGGAATAGCCTCAACTTTTTTATTCCAAATAATTATTAACTTATTTATGACTATAGGATTAGGACCAGTCACTGGAATTCCCCTTCCTTTTATGAGCTATGGTCGAACGTCATTGGTGACAAATTTTATATCTATTGGATTTGTTTTATCTATCTTGAAACGCTCTAGATCACTAAGAAGTTGATGAAATCACAAATAACTATAAAAAAAATTCAAGACCTTTTGATTAAAGGAGTTCAAACTATATATGTGGATGATGATACATCCAGAAGAATGTGGTGGGCTTCTTTAGAAGTTATTCAAAAAGAGTTCCTACATCAGAATTATAAACAGGGGGGGATTTGGGTGGCCTCTCCTTTGCCAGCTTTTTATGATAAGAAATTTTTAAATAAACTTCATGGATGGCTTTGGTCTCCAGAGGGGTTCCCATACTTTCAAAATGAGAATGCAGGTTTTTTACCAGTTAATAATTCAGATAAGAAAAAAAAAGGTTTTGATTTAGTTAGTAACTATAAACTCTTAAATCTTAGTCAAGAAGATGGTTTTGAACCTTTTTTGATGATAATCACCCCAAATTTTCAATGCATATTATCAATTGTTGGAGAAAAAGATAAGAAAATTCTGTTAATGAAGTGTGATGAAGAGAGCCTAAAACTTTCAATTGAATTAATGCATGCAAAATTAAATCAAGAAAATTTTGAAGAAGCAGTAAAATTTCGAGATGCAATTAATAATTTAGGTAATCTTAATATTAACAATCATTTTGAACAATTATTTTGGCCTATATTATCAGCAAAATTAGCCAGTCTTGAGCCAAACCATAATATACAGAATTCTGTAAACAACGATGATAAAAATGTGCAAATAACTGAAGCAAAATTATTACGTGCAATATCTCATGAAGTAAGAACGCCTTTGGCAACAATAAAAACCCTCATAAGTTCTACTTTAAAAAAATATAAGATGGACGAATCAATGAAGAATCGCTTAATTCAAATAGACAATGAATGTAATGAACAAATTGATAGGTTTGGTTTAATCTTTAATGCAGCAGAATTAGTGAGTAATGAAGTTCCGTCAATAAATAACTTGGCAAAAATTAATTTAGCCGAAATTTTTAAAAATCTTACTCCTTTATGGAAAAAACAATTAAATCGCCGTGGGATTTCTTTAAAGATTGATATCCCCAATCAACTTCCGCAAATTTTGAGTGATTCTGAAAAATTGGAATTAATGTTAAGTGGATTAATTGATAAAAATACTAGAGGATTAAAAGAAGGTAGTACATTAATTTTAGAATTAAGACCAGCTGGTCAAAAACTTAAACTTCAATTGAAAATACAAAAATTAGAAAGTAATCAAAAAGAAATTCCTAAAAAAGATAACGGGTCTGATATTGGACCTGTTTTAAATTGGAACCCTCAAACAGGTAGTTTACAACTTAGTCAAAATGCTACTCAAAAGTTGTTAGCTAGTTTAGGAGGGCATGTCACAAAAAGGCGTGATACAGGTTTGACAGTATTTTTTCCGATTTCTGATTCAAAATAAAATGAGAAACAAGTTTGCCATATATTAAATAATGTAGAAAATTTCCTCTAAATTTTGAATTTTGCAAAATATGAATGCTAGTTTCTTATTAGAAAATAACTCAAAATCAAGGATGACTGAAACTTTAGTTGGTCAATTTCCAAAGCATATAGGAAGTACTGGGGGTTTATTAAACTCAGCAGAAACCGAAGAAAAATATGCAATCGTATGGAAAAGTGCAAAGGAACAAGCATTTGAATTGCCCACCGGCGGAGCAGCTATTATGCACGAAGGTGATAATTTAATGTACTTTGCAAGAAAAGAACAATGCCTTGCATTAGGGACACAATTAAGAGGTTTCAAGCCAAGAATTGAAGATTTTAAAATCTACCGAATTTTCCCAGGTGGTGATATTGAATTTTTACACCCAAAAGATGGTGTTTTCTCTGAAAAAGTAAATGAAGGCAGAGAAAAAGTAGGCCATAATCCGAGAAGAATAGGTGAAAACCCTAATCCAGCTGGTTTGAAATTTACAACTAAGAATACTTTTGATTAACTCTCTTAAAGTTGATATAAAAGAAGAAAATAATTATAATTTGGGTTGACATTATTAATATGATCAGCTCACAGAAAGATAGTTTTTTAAAGGCTTACAAAGAAGGTAAAAATTTTATACCTATCATTCAAACTTGGCCAGCAGATTTAGAGACTCCATTGTCGACTTGGTTAAAATTAACCACAAAAGATTCACATGGTGTTTTTCTTGAATCCGTTGAAGGTGGGGAAACTTTGGGCAGGTGGAGTATTGTTGCTACTAAACCTCTTTGGGAAGCTATTTGTAATGGACAAGAAATAGTTAAAACTTGGAATAATGGCAAAACTGAAATACATAAAGGTGATCCTTTTGATATTTTGAGAAGTTGGACAAAGGAATATAAGTCAACCAAGCTTGATGAATTACCATCAATTGGACAATTATATGGCTCTTGGGGTTATGAATTAATAAATCGTATAGAACCAAGCGTTCCAATAAATGAAATACCAGAAAATAATATCCCTTATGGTTCTTGGATGTTTTTTGATCAGTTAGTTGTTTTTGATCAAATAAAAAGATGTATTACTGCAGTGGTTTATGCAGATACAACTTCTTCTAATAAGTCCTCGATTGAAGAATTGTATCTAAACTCAATTTTAAAAATTCAGAAAACTAGAAATTTAATGAAAGTTCCTTTAAAAGAAAATGAGTTTTTAGATTGGAATGAAAATGATAATTTGAATTTAGATCTAGAAAGTAATTGGAAGAAAAAAGATTTTGAGGATGCAGTTCTCTCTGCAAAAGAATACATAAGAAAGGGAGATATCTTCCAAATAGTTATAAGTCAAAGATTTAAAACTCAAGTCAACAATGATCCCTTTGATTTATATAGAAGTTTGAGGATGGTTAATCCATCCCCATATATGTCATTTTTTGATTTTGGCTCATGGTATCTGATCGGTTCAAGTCCTGAAGTAATGGTTAAAGCTGAAAAAAATAAAAATAATCAGATCGTTGCAAGCTTAAGACCGATAGCTGGTACAAGACCTAGAGGTATTGATAATCAACAAGACTTGGCATTAGAAAAGGATTTATTAAAAGATCCAAAAGAGATAGCTGAGCATGTAATGCTAATTGATCTTGGGAGAAATGATCTTGGAAGAGTTTGTGAAATTGGTACTGTGAAGGTCAAGGATTTAATGGTTATTGAGAAATATTCACATGTTATGCATATAGTTAGTGAAGTTCAGGGAATCTTACAAAACAATGCTGATGTATGGGATTTGCTAAAAGCATCTTTCCCCGCTGGGACAGTAACTGGTGCGCCAAAAATTAGAGCTATGCAATTGATTAAGCACTTTGAAAAAGATGCTAGAGGACCTTATGCTGGTGTTTACGGATCTATTGATATCAATGGTGCATTAAATACTGCAATTACGATAAGAACTATGATAGTTAAACCTTCAAGAGATGGGAAATATGATGTTTCAGTGCAAGCAGGAGCTGGTATAGTTGCTGATTCTTTTCCTGACAATGAATATCAAGAGACGATAAATAAAGCAAAGGGGATACTCAAAGCATTAGCCTGTTTGGATAAATAAATGAGCCAAAAGAATCTTTATAAGGGTTTTGAGGTGGAACTTTTCACAGGTTCTTTAAATTCTCATATTGGTGTTTCGGCTGAAATTGAGAAAAAATTCCCTGATTTTGTAAAAGAGCCAGATAATAGAAACGTTGAATACATAACAACACCTGAAAAAGATTATGATTTTTTATATGAGAAATTAGTAACTCCAAGAAAAAAGTTAAGACGATGGCTAAATAAAAAAGAGTTAACAATCATTCCCTCATCAACTCTTTGTTTTAAACACGATATTCATTTTCAAAGATCTGATATTTGTAATGTTTATCATCAATTCATACAAGATAATTATGGAATCTCTATTGCTACTTCAAGTGTACACATAAACATAGGAATAGATGATTTAGATAAGCTATTTGCGGCTATTAGACTAATAAGATCTGAGGCGGCCTTATATCTATCCCTAAGTGCTAGTTCCCCTTTTTTGAATAACGAAATAACAGAGAATCACTCTCAGAGATGGATGCAGTTTCCAAAAACACCAAGTAAAGTGCCTTTTTTTGTAAATCATAATTCTTATATCGATTGGATAGAGGAAAATATAGCTAATAAAAATATGCAGAATATCCGTCATTTTTGGTCTTCAATCAGACCAAATGGCCCCCAAAGACCTTTAATTCTTGATCGTTTGGAATTAAGAATTTGTGATTTTGTTTATGATATTAACTTGCTTTTAGGGATAACAGCAATGATAGAACTAAGGATTTTAAATCTTTTTGAAAATTTAAATACTTTAGATCCTTTGAATGCTAGTTTTTTTTCTATTGATAAATTATCAGAAATATGTGATCAAAATGAAACTAATGCTGCTAAAGATAGTTTGAATTCAGAATTAATTCACTGGAAGGATGGAAAAAAAGTTATTTGTAGAGAGTGGATTCAAAACTTATTATCAGACTTGTCATCCACAGCAGAAAACTTTGGTATGAAACATCTTTTAACTCCTATCTATAAAGTCCTTGAAGAAGGTAATCAATCAATGAAATGGATAAATCAATATAAAAAAGGTCTTTCTATTGAGCAAATAATGAAAATTTCTATCGAAGATATGATTAGGAGTGAAGGCGAGATTGTTTGATTATTTAAATAAACATTTGATCTGAATATTTTCACTTGTGACATAATGATTATATGGAATCTTTTCGACAGATAAAAAATAATAACGTGGATCTGATAAGTAATAATGATCCACTTGATAAAAATCGTCTATTAATAGAAGATCTATGGGAATCTGTACTCCGAGAAGAATGCCCAGATGATCAAGCAGAAAGGTTGATACAGCTTAAAGAATTAAGTTATTCAAAACAAATTGATGGTGACAGTTCAAAAACTTTTAAAAATGAAATAGTTGAAATTGTAAATTCTATGGATTTGGCAGAATCAATAGCAGCAGCAAGAGCGTTTTCATTGTATTTTCAACTCGTGAATATTTTGGAACAAAGAGTTGAGGAAGATAGATATATTCAAAGTTTTACCAATAAGGATGTTCAAAAGTCTCCCGATAATCTTGATCCTTTTGCTCCAGCATTGGCTAGGCAAAATGCTCCAGTAACTTTTAGAGAATTATTTTATAGGCTCAGGAAATTAAATGTACCACCTGGAAAATTAGAGGAGTTATTGCAGGAAATGGATATTCGCTTAGTTTTTACTGCACATCCGACGGAGATAGTAAGACATACGATTAGACATAAGCAGACAAGAGTAGCAAATTTATTAAAAAAAATACAGATTGAGCAATTTCTAACTAAAGAAGAAAAAAATTCTCTAAAAACCCAATTAAAAGAGGAAGTAAGACTTTGGTGGAGAACAGATGAATTGCATCAATTTAAACCATCAGTTTTAGACGAAGTGGATTATGCCTTGCATTATTTTCAGCAAGTTTTATTTAATGCTATGCCTCAATTGAGGAGCAGAATCGCTGAAGCACTCACTGAAAATTATCCTGATGTTCAGATGCCCTCTGAATCTTTTTGCAACTTCGGTTCTTGGGTAGGCTCTGATAGGGATGGTAATCCATCGGTTACTCCTGAGATAACATGGAGAACTGCTTGCTATCAAAGGCAGTTGATGTTGGAAAGATATATTAGTGCGACGTCGAATCTTAGAGATCAATTAAGTGTATCCATGCAATGGAGTCAAGTCAGTTCCTCTCTATTAGAGTCACTCGAAACTGATAGGGTTAAGTTCCCTGAAATATATGAAGCTAGAGCTACAAGGTATAGATCAGAACCTTATAGATTGAAATTAAGTTATATTTTAGAAAAATTAAGGTTAACACAAGAAAGAAATAATTTATTAGCAGATAGTGGGTGGAAATTTGACTTAGAGGGAGAAATAGATAACAAAAATCTAGATAAAGTTGAAAACTTATATTACAAGTCAGTAAACGAATTTACTTATGATCTCGAATTAATTAAAAATAGCTTGATCAGTACAGATTTAACTTGTGAGTCTGTAAACACATTACTTACGCAAGTTCATATTTTTGGATTTTCTTTAGCAAGTTTAGATATTCGTCAAGAGAGCACAAGGCATAGTGACGCCATACAAGAGCTTACAAATTATCTTGATTTATCTGTTCAATATGACCAAATGTCTGAGGAAGAGAAAATTAAATGGCTTATTGACGAATTAAATACAAAAAGGCCTTTAATTCCATCTGACGTTAACTGGACTAAAACTACAGAAGAAACCTTTGCAGTTTTTAAAATGGTTAAGAGACTACAGCAAGAATTTGGAAGTCGCATTTGCCATTCTTATGTAATTTCAATGAGTCATAGTGCATCTGATTTGCTTGAAGTTCTCTTACTGGCAAAAGAAATGGGACTTCTTGATCAAAATTCACAAAAGTCAAAATTATTAGTCGTTCCTCTTTTTGAAACTGTGGAAGACCTTAAAAGAGCACCAGAAGTCATGGAAAAGTTGTTTAAATTAGATTTCTATAGATCATTATTGCCAAAAGTAGGAGAATCTTTTAAACCTCTGCAAGAATTAATGCTTGGATATTCTGATAGCAATAAAGATTCGGGGTTTGTTTCTAGTAATTGGGAAATTCATAGAGCCCAAATAGCTCTCCAAAATCTCTCAAGTAGAAATAACATATTACTAAGACTTTTTCATGGAAGAGGTGGTTCTGTAGGTAGAGGAGGAGGGCCAGCCTATCAGGCAATATTGGCTCAACCAAGCGGCACTTTAAAAGGGCGAATAAAAATAACAGAACAAGGTGAAGTTCTAGCTTCTAAATATAGTCTTCCCGAATTGGCTTTGTACAATCTTGAGACTGTTACTACTGCAGTAATTCAAAATAGTTTGGTCAATAATAGACTTGATGCTACTCCAGAATGGAATCAATTAATGTCTAGGCTGGCAGAAACATCAAGGTCTCATTACAGAAAATTAGTGCATGAGAATCCTGATTTGTTGAATTTCTTTCAAGAGGTAACCCCAATAGAAGAAATCAGTAAATTACAAATATCTAGTAGGCCTGCTAGAAGAAAAAAAGGTGCAAAAGATTTATCAAGTTTAAGAGCCATTCCATGGGTATTTGGTTGGACACAAAGTAGATTTCTTTTGCCAAGTTGGTTTGGAGTAGGTACTGCATTATCATCTGAATTAAATTCTGATCCACAACAAATTGAATTATTAAGAGTTCTGCATCAAAGATGGCCATTTTTTAGGATGCTAATATCTAAGGTAGAAATGACATTATCCAAGGTGGATTTGGAAGTTGCTAGATATTACGTTGATACTCTTGGCAGTAAAGAAAACAAAGATTCTTTTGATGATATTTTTGAAGTAATTTCTAAAGAATATAATCTTACAAAATCTTTAATACTTGAAATTACTGGTAAAAATAAGCTCTTAGAATCTGATAGAGACTTGAAATCATCAGTAAGCTTGAGAAATAAGACAATTATTCCATTAGGGTTTTTGCAGGTTTCACTTCTAAGAAGACTAAGAGACCAGACAAGACAACCCCCGATAAGCGAATTTATTATAGATAAAGATGAATCTAGAAGAGCTTACAGCAGAAGTGAACTATTAAGGGGAGCGCTTTTAACTATTAATGGGATTGCAGCTGGTATGAGAAATACAGGTTGATAATTGCAATATTTTTCTAAAAAAAAACTTGTTCTTCCAGAAGGTTATTTTGTTAATTCTTCTCAAATCCCATTAGCTAAAGAACTTAACAAACTTTTAGCTAATTGTGGTTGTGATACATACCCAACAAAACCTCTTTCTGAAGCTATTCAGAAAAGTAATTTCTTTTTTACTATACAGAATCAATTAAAAAATAAATTATATGGCTTTGTAAGGGTTACGTCCGACAGGGGATTGAATGCCAACTTATGGAATTTAAGTGCATTGCCAGGTAATAATCAGCAACTTTATTATTCAATATTGCTTCAAGTAACTCTTGAGCGAATAAATAGAGAAATGCCTGGATGCAGTATTTCTGTGCAGGCTCCAGTATCTTCTTTTACTAGTTTGGAGGAAAGTGGATTCATACTAGATCCAAATGGAATAAGAGTAATGGGATATAAACTTTAAAAATCATTTTACGAGCATGGAGGGATTCGAACCCCCGACTCTCAGAACCGGAATCTGATGCTCTATCCAACTGAGCTACATGCCCTTTAATTTTTCAATTTCTTTAAAGAAAATCTAAATATTTCAAACTTAGCTAATTTAATTAATGAATGCACAAAAAAAATTTTTTTAAATAAATTAAAAATTAAAAATTTTCGGAACCATAGAAGTTTTGAAATTGATTTAAAAGAGCAAAGAGCAATTGTTCTTGGCTGTAATGGTATTGGCAAGTCAAATTTACTTGAATCGGTTGAATTTTTAAGTCAATTAAAATCTAATAGAGCACAAAGCGATAAAGATTTAATAGAGAACGATAGTGATATGGCTGTAGTTATAGGACAAATAAATTTTAAAGACGATTTAAAGTTAAATTTATTCCGAAAAGGCCCTAAACGAATATATGTCAATGAATCAATCTTGAAAAGACAGAGTGAAATAAAAAATTATATACGGAGTGTATGTTTCTGTTCAAATGATATAGATATTGTTAGAAGTGAACCCAGTTATCGAAGGACATGGATTGATAAAGTCGTATCTCAGCTTGAACCAGTATATCTAGACCTGATAAGTAGATTTAATAGGCTTTTAAAACAAAGAAGTCATTTTTGGCGTTCGGAAAGTTTCTTAAAAACCCAATCCACAGATATTGTTGAAAGCTTTGATATTCAAATGTCAATAATTAGCACAAGAATTTTTCGGCGCAGAAGAAGAGCTTTATTAAAAATAAAACCATATGTTGAATATTGGCATAATCATTTAAGTAAATCTCAAGAGCAAATAGATATAAATTATTTATCGGGGATAAAAAATATAAGTCCAGAAGAAGAAGAAGAAGAAGTTATTAGTAAAAAAATAGCAGAACAACTCTTAAATCAGCGTTCAATAGAAGCATTGACTGGTAAATGTAATTTTGGCCCTCATCGTGATGATATTGAGTTTCTAATTAATAATTTTTCAGTTAGAAAATATGGTTCCTCAGGACAGCAAAGGACTTTTATCTTGGCTTTAAAGATGGCTGAACTCGATTTATTAACTAAAACATTAAATGTGCCTCCAATACTCATATTGGATGATGTCTTGGCGGAATTAGATTTAAACAGGCAAAATTTGTTATTAAATTCTGTTGGTAAAGATAGTCAATGTTTTATAAGTGCGACACATTTAGATAAATTTAATCAGTCTTTCTTAGGCTCTTCACAAATGATTCACTTATAATTTTTAAAAAGCATGTTTTTTAGCTAATCTTAATTTTATAAAAATTTCTTAAATGGAAATCTACAAAAAAAGTCAAATTTTAAGTTCGTTAAGTGATGAGCAAAAATTAATGCATCAAAGTAAACACCTTTTGTTGGAACTTTATGGATGCGATCGGGAAAAATTAAATGATGAATCCTTTTTACGTTGTATTTTAAATAGAGCTGCTAAATTGGCAAATGCAACAGTTTTAAATTTGATAAGTAATAAATTTGAACCTCAGGGGGTTACGGCAATTGCATTACTGGCAGAATCTCATATTTCAATACATACTTGGCCTGAATCTAATTATTCGGCAGTCGATATTTTTACTTGTGGTCAAAATATGATGCCTGAACTAGCTAGTCAATATTTAATTGAATCTTTGATGGCTAAAGAACATTCTTTGCGTGTTATTGAGCGAAATCCACCTTTAGCAGTATCTAATCAGATGAGAACGGTTGTTTGACAATATTTACCTATTTAATTTTCCGCTTACAAGTCCCTCAAGATCCAAACTTGTGCAATTAAATCCTAAATTAGAAAAATATTGAACTAACTCACTAAAATTATATTTGTTAAAAAAATGCTTTAATTCATCTTGGGGAATTTCTATTCTTGCCGTTGAGCCTTGGCATCTAACTCTAACCTCCGATAATCCAAATTCTTTGAGATATTCTTCTGCTTTCTCAACCATTTTTAGCCTTTCACTAGTTATTTCATAGCCATAAGGAAATCTTGATGATAAACAAGGTTGAGCAGGTTTATCCCACCAAGGAAAACCCAATGCTCTTGATATATCCCTAATGTCTTGTTTTGAGACTTTAAATTTTGCAAGGGGAGAAATAACTCCTGCTTGTTTTGAGGCTTGTATACCTGGTCTGTAATCTTTAAGGTCATCCAGATTGACTCCATCTAAAACTATCTTGAAATTAAGTTTTTTAGAGAGGTAGGTTGTATGTTTGTGGAGCTCTTTTTTGCATGCAAAGCACCTATCCTTAGGATTTTCACTGTAACTTGATTGGTCTAATTCTGATGTTTTAATCTCTATATGCTTTACTCCAATCCATTTTGCTTGCCTTCTTGCTTCTTCACGAAGAGTAGTGGCTAATGCAGGAGAAATTCCAGTTATGGCAATTGCTTTGCTACCTAATTGTTCGAATGCTAATGATGCTACTAATGTACTATCAACTCCTCCGGAATAAGCAATACAAACACTATCCAGATTCTTAATGTATCTTCTAATTGTATAAAGCTTTTCACTTTGTTCATCAGAGAGAATTTCTAGTTGATTGAACATGCTAATTACTTTAAAATTCAAATTACCTAAGAATAGGTTGAATTTATTATTAAATCTTTAATAATATTCTTATCTATATCTTAGATTAAATTTACTGATTTTGTTCAATTGACGAATACGAGTAGAAATAGAGGAATTGGAATTGTCACAGCAAGTGACAGTCAAGAGAGATCAAAAGGTCAATTACATATTTATGATGGAGAAGGTAAGGGGAAAAGTCAGGCTGCATTGGGAGTAGTTCTCAGGACAATAGGATTAGGAATATGCGAAAAAAGACAGTCAAGAGTTTTACTTCTAAGATTTTTAAAAGGTCCTGAGAGACCATATGATGAGGATTCAGCTATAGAGGCTTTACAAAGAGGCTTTCCACATTTAATTGACCATGTAAGGACAGGAAGATCCGAATTCTTCACTGCTGACCAAGTGACAAAGTTTGATGTTGGTGAGGCTGAAAGAGGTTGGAATATTGCTAAAGGAGCAATTGCTAGCTCTCTTTATTCTGTAGTTGTACTGGATGAGTTGAATCCAGTTCTTGATTTAGGAATGCTTGATATAAATGAAGTAGTTGATACTCTGCAAAATCGTCCAGATGGATTAGAAATAATTATTACTGGAAGGGCAGCCCCACCCTCTTTGGTAAGAATATCTCAACTACACTCAGAAATGAGACCACGTTTGATAGGAGACTTATCAGAACTATCCAAACAAAGTAGTTCTAGTGGTGGAATTGAGATTTATACAGGTGAAGGAAAGGGTAAATCCACAAGTGCACTCGGTAAGGCTCTTCAAGCTATCGGTAAAGGAATATCTCAAGATAAAAGTCATAGAGTTTTAATATTACAGTGGTTAAAAGGTGGAAATGGATATACCGAAGATGCTGCCATAGAAGCTTTGAGAGAGAGTTACCCTCATTTAGTAGATCATTTGCGTTCAGGCAGAGATGCCATCGTATGGAGAGGTCAACAACAACCAATTGATTATGTTGAGGCTGAAAGAGCATGGGAAATTGCTAAAGCTGCTATTTTGTCTGGCTTGTATAAAACAATTATTTTAGATGAATTGAATCCAACTGTTGATTTAGAGTTGTTACCTGTAGAATCAATACATCAAACGCTCTTAAAAAAACCAGCAGATACAGAAGTTGTAATTACGGGGAGGTGTAAAAATGAACCTTCATACTTTGAACTAGCTGATGTTTACTCTGAAATGGTTTGTCATAAACATTACGCAAATGTGGGAGTTGATTTGAAAAGAGGTGTAGATTACTAACTATTTTTAAAAATTAATTGCACAATATTTTTTTTACCTTTTCGATGCCGCCTTTAATAGATCTTGACTGAATTTTAAATTTAGACAAGATTCTTGAAGCTTTTTCAGAACGTTTACCCGATTTACATATAGTGAAAACCTCTTTATTTAAACTTTCTTTTTGAATAAATTTTAAGTCAGATTCTTGGTCTAAATGACTTAAGGGAATTGAGATAGATCCCTCTATCGCAGATATAGAAAATTCTTCATTTTCCCTAACATCAATTAAAAGAATTTTGTTAGGTTTTGCTTTGTATAAACTATTAAATTCATTAGCATTAATACTGTTAATTTCATCATTTTCCCCACAATATTCGTCGCTATTATAAAAGCCCTCAAACTGAGACAAATTATTTATTCGTTTATTTAACTGATCACTTTTTAGATGTAATTTTTTCATATTCATATTCAATAGATCAAAAATTAAAATCTTCCCATCTAAAATTTCACCTTTTTTCAAAATGATTTTGATAATTTCATTAACCTGAAGAATTCCTATTAAACCTGTTGAAACACCCACAACCCCGTATTCTGAACAACTTGGGGCAGCATTTTTTGAAGGTGATTCTGGAAGTAAGTCTCTTAAATTAGGACTATTTTTACATAAATTGAAAACACTCACTTGCCCTTCAAAGCCTTGTACACTTCCAAAGACTAGGGGTTTATTTAATATCAGGCATGAATCATTTATTAAATATCTTGTTCCAAAGTTATCCGAGCAATCACAAATAACATCAAACTCCTTTATTAATTCAAGAGCATTTTTAGGATTAATTCTCTCTGAAAAGGTTAATATTTCACAATTAGGATTGAATTTTTTAATTCTTTCCCGAGCAGAATCAACTTTAAGATTGCCAATAGTATTTGTTTCATGAATTATCTGTCTCTGGAGATTAGACTTTTCAACTTGATCGTTATCAATTATTCCTATTCTCCCAATTCCTGCTGCAGCTAGATAAAGCAAAACGGAAGAACCAAGCCCACCTGCTCCAATGCATAATACTGAGCTGTTTTTAAGATTTAGTTGGCCCTCATAACCTATCTCTTTGAGGGTCAAATGTTTTTGATATCTTTCTTCTTCATCAGAGTTTAAGAAATTAAATTTTATATCTTTGGACATTGAAATCCTTTAATTTTTGCGAGATAAACTATGAAAATATAATAATTAAAATAAAAATTTTAGACTTTTAAATTTTTCTTATTACTCTAATTTTTTAATGTTTTTGTTAGAACTAGACCATAATGTGAAGTTTTTATAAATCAATTTTAAGTTTAAATATCTTCAGAAAGCATATATACCAACGCCTCTAAACAAATACAAAATGTTTCGGTTCGGAATTTTGCACAACAAAAAGGTAGTCAATAGACGTTTTTTCCGATACTGTCTGGTTCATATATTAAGTTTACTGAATTCATGAGTGATAACACTCCAGAGTCAAACCAAAACTCCGGCTCCGATACAAGCTCAGAAACCAAAAGTTTTTCAGAGAAGTACTCTGATGTTATGGGAAAAGTCAACGAAACCCTTGGTAATGTTGATTGGACTCAAATGGGCAAGTACGGCAAGGCGGCAGGCATAATTGCTGTTGTCGTAATAGCTCAGATAATAATCAAAGTTGTCATTGACACGATAAACTTTTTCCCAATTCTTCCTGGTTTACTAGAACTGCTAGGGGTCATTGTTGTCGGTCAATGGAGCTGGCAAAATCTTCGTACCAGTGAAAATCGCGAAGCTGTTCTAGATAAGGTACAAAATCTTAAGAAGACATATTTAGGGTAGTTAAAGATTACATATTAAGAATTGCTTTTACGTAATCTTCAACTTGGTTTAAGTACCCTCCTCCAAACATATTGGCGTGATTTAATATGTGATAAAAATTATAAATAATAATTCTTTTTTCAAATCCGTTTTTTATAGGAAAAATTCTATGGTATTCTTCATAGAATTCTTTTCTAAAACCTCCAAATAGTTTTGTCATAGCTATATCTACTTCATTATCTGCCCACCAAGATGCAGGGTCAAATATAACCCCCTTTCCATTTTTGTCTATTCCTGCATTGCCTGACCATAAATCACCATGAACTAGAGCATTTATTGGTTTGTGATTCAGCAATTCTGATTTAATTTTTTCTTTAACTTTATTTATTATTTCTTGATCTAAAAATCTCGATTTAATACTTAATAATTGAGGTATTATCCTTAAGTTTAAAAAACAATCTATCCAATTATCTTCCAAGCCTTTTTTCTGATCTGTTGTTCCGATAAAACCCTCAACTGGAAACCCAAACATTTTGGGGTTAGATTCAGCTGATTTCAAGTGCAATTCACCTAAACCTTTTCCAAGCTTTTTTTGGTCAAAGTTATGCATATCTATCCATTCAATTAAAAGAATCTCTATATTTTTTATATTTTTATATGCAATAACTTCAGGAATAACTAAGTTTTCTTGATTAATATATTTTTTCAAATTTTGGAGACAATATTGTTCAAATTCAAGAAATTTTTTGTTTCTAATGTTTCTTTTAAGGAATAACTTTTTGTTTGAGAATTCTATTCGCCATGCATTATGAATATCGCCACTATGTACTTGTTCAATACTTTTTGGATAGGTTTCACCTAATTCTTCACAAATTTCGTTAATTTCAATAGGAGATAATTTTTGCATTTTAATGAAAAAGTCTGAAGTTATTGTTGTAGGCGCCGGTATAGCAGGACTAACTTCTGCAGCGATTTTATCAAAACAAGGCTTATCAGTTACTTTAATCGAATCTCATACTCAAGCAGGAGGATGTGCCGGTACTTTTAAAAGAAAGAATTATACTTTCGATGTTGGCGCAACTCAGGTTGCTGGTTTAGAGAAGGGAGGAATTCATTCTAGAATTTTTGAATTTTTAGATATTCCATCCCCAGAAGCCACAATTTTAGACCCTGCTTGCATTGTTGATTTAAATGATGGTGGTAATCCTATACCTATTTGGTATGAAAAAAGTAAATGGATTGCAGAACGAGAATTGCAGTTTCCTGGGAGTCAAAGATTTTGGAAGCTTTGTACCCTAATACATGAAAGTAATTGGATATTTGCTAATAATAATCCTGTATTACCAATAAGTAATTTTTGGGATTTTTCTCAACTTCTCAAAGCACTAGTACCTTCAAACCTTGTCACAGGTATCTTACTTAAATCTACTATTTTTGATCTATTGCGGATATGTGGATTATCCAAGAATGAGCGTTTGATTAAATTCTTAAATCTTCAACTAAAACTTTATTCTCAAGAAGACGTCTATAGTACTGCAGCGTTATATGGATCTACTGTTCTTCAGATGTGTCAACAGCCACATGGTCTGTGGCATCTTAAAAAATCTATGCAGTCTTTAAGTGAATCATTAGAAAGATCATTAATTAAAACTGGAGTTAATTTAATTTTTGGACAAGAAGTTAATTCTATAACTTTTGACGACGTAAATATGTGTTGGCAACTATCTGCTAATTCGAAAAAAAAATCATTTATTTATCAAGCAAAAGATGTGATTTATACCGCACCTCCACAATCTTTGCTCAAGCATTTGAAAGATCCTTTAAAAAGAAAAAAAAATTATAAAAATCGACTTAATAATTTGCCTGATCCAAGTGGAGCTGTAGTTTTTTATTCAGCATTAAAAAAGGAACATATTAAAAAAACATTCTCCAATCATTATCAATTTGTTTCAAAAGAATTTTGTTCGTTATTTGTATCAATTAGTGATGATGGTGATGGAAGAGCGCCAAAAGGTGAGGTTACTTTAATTGCCAGTATCTTTACCAAAACTAAAGATTGGTTTGATCTAGATAAACAAACTTACTTAAAGAAAAAAAATGGTTTCATGAAAAAAATATCCCTTGAATTGGAAAGTCAATTTGATATTGATCCTGAAAAATGGCTACATAGAGAATTAGCAACTCCATTGGGCTTTGAAAAATGGACAAAAAGACCTAATGGAGTAGTAGGTGGTCTTGGTCAAAATCCAGATATTTTTGGTTTATTTGGATTATCAAGTAGGACACCTTTTGAAGGTTTATGGTTATGTGGAGATTCGATTTATCCAGGAGAGGGGACTGCAGGTGTTAGTCAGTCTGCATTAATGGTTTCAAGGCAAATTTTAGCTTCCAAAGGAATGGAAAATTTTAGTTTATAAAATTTTGTCTGTTTTCTTTTGCTTCAGCAAGTTTTTTAGAAAGTAAATCCCAATTTTTTTCTTTAATAAGAGATTCCAGTATATTCAGCTTATTTTTAAAATTATTTATGGAATTTAAAACATTAATCTGATTATTAATAGCTAAATCTAGGCCTAGTTGTTCATTGCCTCCGCCAACTCTGGAAGTGTCAGCAAATCCTGTAGCAGCTAATTTTTGCGAGAGATCTAATAAAGATTGATTATTTTTTGTTTGCGCAGTTTCTATGAGGGCAGAAGCTAAAAATATAGGCAAATGAGAAATTAAAGATACTGCTTCATCATGCTCTTTTGGCGTAGCTTGGCAAATTTCACAATCCATTGATTTTATGAGCTCGGAAATAGTTCTAACTGAATTTAAATCACTATTTTGTGTTGGGGTAATAATCCATTTTGCATTTTTAAAAAGACCTTCAAAACCTGAATCAGCTCCTTTTTTTTCTGTGCCTGCCATTGGATGAGATCCAATAAATAGAGGATGTGAATTTTCCCATGTATTTACAATTGGTTCTTTTACAGACCCTACATCAGTTAGTATTGTTTCCTTAGGTATTGATGCTACTAATTGTTGCGACGGACTGATCAAATCTTTGATAGGCAATGCCAAAATTATTAGCTCACATTTTTTTAATAAGCTCAGATCACAGCTAACAAAATTTGCAAGTTTTTTATCCTTAGCTTTTTTTTCATTAAATTCATTATTTGCTATTCCATAAATTGTATGATTTAGACTTTGGAGTTTTAATCCTAAAGAACCACCAATTAATCCTAATCCAACTATTCCAATTTTCATAAATTAATTAATTCAAGACCCTCTTTTATTGATACCAATTTTTTGTATATTAGGTTCATAAATTTTGCATGTTTTTGAAATTAAATTAATTATAAATGCTTGAAATTTTAAGTCATCAATATTTGAAAAAATTTTTGAGAGATCAAAGTATTAATTGGGAGCACATATATTCTTTTGGGAGGATAGTTTCCAAATGTATTGAAAATGATTCTACCTATCTAATTAATTCAGAAATTTTCTCTAGCTATGATTGGTTACCTCCAATTTTGATTTCTTTATTTTTAAAGGAAGAGGATTCAACTTTAATTTTATCTAAAGAAAAAATCCAATTTATAAGCCAATTTCAGATTGATTCATTGAAAAATCTAGGTTTTAATTTTATTTTGAAAAATGATCAATTTATTTTTGCAAATCATCATGTTCACTTGATAACTATCCAAAATTTTCTTAATGATCCCAATTCTCGTAATCTTAGAAATCATCGAATAGTTTATTCAGGAATTGAGGATATAAAACAGGATTTAAAAAATCATTTTAGGATTTCTTTACTTAAAAAGGATTGGACAAAAAATTTTAAAGAATTTGAATTAATCAATCAAAAATTTATAAAAGTATATGATTCGTTGAAGAAAAAGTTCTTCTTGAGAAAGGTTTTAGGAAATAGTTATATCAATTTAGATGAAAAAGAAATTAGTTTCTTGTCAAACTTTTTTCATGAAAATTCCTTTTTTTCTGATAAATTTTTAAGCGTCAACAAAGCATTATCTCAAGGTTGGGCATGCTGGGCAAAGTTAAACGATACAAATTTAGATTGGAATTTGTATTTACAGCCAATAGATGAACTTTTTCAAATTAAGGAATTTTTTTCAAATAATAAATTTGTTTTTTTATCAGCATTGAGAAAAGATAATTTTTTTCAAATGTATTTTAAAAAGCATAATTTAGATATTGACTTGGTTATTAATTTTAAGAGTAATTTTGAAGAGAAAAAGATTTCTTTATATATACCTTCTCAACAGTTGCTTCCTAATAATCCTCTTTTTACCAATTCAATCTTGGACAAATGCCAAAAGTTAATACTTTTTAGAAAGGGTTTAACTTTAGTGTTGTCTGATGATATTGATTTAAAAACTAATCTTGCTACAGAATTAGCTTCTACTTACGGGAAGAGAGTATTACTAGAGACAATTCCCTCAGGTAGAAATGAAATCCTTTGCTCTAGTTTTGACTGGTGGATTAGGAATTCTTATTTAATTCAAATTCCAGAACAAATTATCATTCCTTTACTTCCGATTCCGAATATGTCAGAACCCATTAATGCAATTACTGTCTCTCATAAAAAGAAGCTTTCTCAAGATTGGTTTAGAGACTTCTTTCTTCCTCAAGCTAAAATTAAACTTGAAAGATCTATTTCTCCTTTAAGAAGAAATTCAGGTAAGTTAATAATCCTAGATGGAAGAGCAAATAAAAGAAACTGGGGAAGATTACTTTTGCAAAACATTCAACCCTCAAAACAAATTAACTATATGCTACCTTTTGATTAGGTTATGATTTTGTAAATAACTAAAGAAATATGGGAGAAGCAAAAAGACGTAAAACACTTGGTTTACCTCCAAAAAAAAATAATACAAGAACTAAAATTGATGAGTCTCCAAGATTATTTGAATGGCTTCCCTTTACAGTCAATCAAAGAGATAACCTAATTAAATTAAGTATTAAGGCCAGTTGGTTTGGAATCGGAGGGTTAGTAATCTTATGGATTGTAGTGAGATTTATAGGCCCTGCTGCTGGGTGGTGGACTTTAGCTGATTCTTTATAAATCTAAGCTACTGTTTTTATATCATTAACAGCGATTGTATTAGCAGGATTGCTATTTAATGCTTTCATTGAATTAGAACTGACTTCAGTTCCTTCTGTTAATTTCTCTTTAACCATAGATTCTACTTTATTCCTGATTTCTAAGTTTTGATCAAGCCAAATAATTGTATTATCTCTTCCTTGACCAATATTTTCTCCTTCATAACTATACCAAGCACCTCTCCTTATGATGATATTAGTCTCTTCTGCTAAATCTAATAAGCATCCTGTTGTACTAATACCTTTTCCAAAGAGAATATCAAATTCTGCAATTCTAAATGGTGGTGCAACTTTGTTTTTTGCTACTTTCACTTTTGCTCTTATACCATATTCCTCAGTACCTCTTTTAAGAGTTTGAATTCTTCTGATATCAAGTCTTACCGAGGCGTAAAACTTTAATGCATTACCTCCTGTGGTTGTTTCTGGATTGCCGTATGTAACGCCAATTTTTAGGCGTAATTGATTCAGGAATATTACCGTACATCCAGATTTGCCAATATTTCCTGTTATTTTCCTCATTGCTTGGCTCATTAGCCTTGCTTGGCTTCCAATTACGTGATCTCCCATCTCTCCTTCTATCTCGGCTCTTGGGGTTAGTGCTGCAACCGAGTCAACGACTACAAGATCTACCGCACTCGATCTTATAAGTTGGTCAACTATTTCTAGAGCCATTTCACCAGTATCTGGTTGTGAAACTAACAAATTTTCAACATCAACACCTAAAGAGGCCGCATAAACTGGATCGAGTGCATGCTCAGCATCTACAAATGCAGCTACTCCTCCATTTTTTTGGACTTCCGCAATCGCGTGAAGCGTTAATGTAGTTTTTCCTGAACTTTCTGGTCCGTAAACTTCTACTACTCTTCCTTTTGGATAGCCTCCTCCTAATGCTAAATCTAAGGTAAGCGCTCCAGTAGATATTGTTTCTACTTTCATTCTTGAGGCGTCACCAAGTCTCATTATTGAACCTCGTCCAAAATTCCTTTCTATTTGACCTAAGACAAGACTTAATGCCTTGTCTTTTTCTTTTGATTCAGTTTTTTTCTTTTCTTCAAGGCTCATTGTTTGATTTATTGGTTAAAGTTCTTGTAATTATTCTAAATTTGGAAATTTTTATTTAAACCAAACTTCATAAATACAAACTATAGTACATCTGTACTCTAGCTGATTATCTTTAAATTGCAACTAATTCTCCAAGGTTTCCTAATTTTAATAATTTGATTTCATTACTTAACTTATTTTTATCTGATTCTTTCAAATATCCCCAATCAGCTAGGAAGCATGGAATGTGAGAAGTTTCCGAATTTTGTTTAATATCCATTAGAGTTTTTTTTCTATCTTCTATAAAGCCTAAAATTTCATAAGTTTGTGTAAGTTTTTCAGCTATTTTGATTTTTGCTCCTGACTCATAACCAAAAATAAATTCTGGAAAAATATTTAATTGTTTAAGAATTTTTTCTGCAAATATTTTACCTTTAGTCGTTATAACTCCAGTTTTTATTCCTCTTTTGCTTAATTCTTTCATAAAATTTATAATTTCAAAAAAAGGTTTATGTAAATTTACCCACGATTTAAAATCTTTATCAATTTGGTACTTTCGAGACTTATCTAACATTTTTTGTATATCTTCTGCTATCCAGGAATTTTCATTTAAAATCCTCTGGCAATTTTGATGATAATTATTAATGAAATCATCTTTATTATCACTTTTTAATGGATTTTCTGTTTTTATAATTTCGTGAACAATTAGAATCATTTCCCAACCATATTTAACCCAAGGCCTAATTTCTTTGAAAGAATTTGGAACTCCTTGATAAAATTTTTGATCAAAAGTGATGTTGGGTGAATTTAAGTATCTTTCACAGGCCAGCAATGAGCTATGCCAATATTCTTGCATTCCATCAACTATTACTCCATCGAAATCAAATAGAAAAATTTTTTGAGAAGACACCAATTGAATATTAGAACTGGGCCGCTAGGATTCGAACCTAGGAATGTCGAGACCAAAACCCGATGCCTTACCACTTGGCGACGGCCCATTGAATTACCAGTTTAATACATGAAAAGATTTTTTTCTATCCAAAAAATACAAATTTTTTATAAACATGGCGCTAGTTTTGAAAAATAAAAATATTATTTGAATGAGCTCGATTTCCATGGCTCTAGAAATTTCTGAGCTTTTTTGATCGCCAAACCCATTATTTCAGGAAACTCATAGAGTTTTTTGTTATTTTTGTGAGCAAATTCAATAAGGGGCTGCATAATTTTTCTTGCAGCACTTCCAAATGCTATTCCATCTGGGAGATTGTTTGAATTCAACAATTCATGAGTTTTTTCATTTGTTCCTCCTGCTAATTGAATTAATCCTGGTGGAAGATCTGAACCGATTTTTTCAAATAACTTAACAGCATCTCTACTTGTTGTAGGAGCAAGATCTCCAGACATTGGCCTTCCATCTAGTTGCCAAATAAGGGGAATATCTAGCTCATTCAGAATTTCATATCTTTCCCAAAGAGCTTTCAAAAGATCTTCGGGATCTTGGGCTTTTTTGAAAGATTGATTTAATCCACAACTAATAGAAATCTTTTCTAATTTCATTCCAGAACTTTTAAGGATACTTACAACTTTTGTAAAAGAATGTAGGCGATTGATTTCTGTATGAATTTCTACTGCATTAGGCTTTATTTTTTGAAGTGTTGATGCTAAATCATTTTTTGACAAATTATATTCATATTCACTAATTAGATTTAGAGGACAACTATTTAAACATCTACCACATCCATAACATTTACTCTCTTTAATTCCGAAATTATCAATTGCAAAGGTGGGGCATACTTTTTCGCATGGTCTTGGACAACTAGGGGGACATTTTAAAGGATCAAATTTTGCTTTTCGAAAGTGGATATCATTACCATCACTAATACTTATCATTAATCCAGGGGAGTTTTTAAAGACTTTTTTTGCCCAATCGATTCCTTTTTTTGCTGCATAAACTATAGATTCTTCTGCTGCAACATCTATGTAGTCGACACCAGCAGCAGTATAAATTGCACATAAATCTTCTATGGCAACAATATCTTCATTACTGGCACCACAAATTAACTTAATCCATTTATCTTTTTTATTCTTGGTTTTAATCAAACAATTTAACTTTCAAATTCATCCAAAATATAATTACTTAATGGTTTCCATTCAAGTTTTCTTGAACCCCCCATTTCAAGAACTATTGTTAGTTTATTATCGTTAGTGCAAATCTCTATTAAGCTCTCTAATTCAGATTGAGATAATACTTGACCCTCTAATAACCAAAGTAATTTATTTTTATCATTTTCATTAAATAACTCAGAAGCTTGTGGGATTACTTGTTGAACTTCCCCAAGCGCTCCGTTTCTTCCTACACTTTGATGACCAAGGTGAGGTGGTCTAACGCCATGCAATTTGAGCAAGAAAACTTCTGGATCTCCAAGTCCTCTTGCTGAGGTTATAAAAGTTTTAAAGCCTTTGGCCCTCATTCTCCTCAAAAGACGAGTTTCATAACCACCTTCAAGAGGAGCAAATATTGCGAGACATTTGTTAGTTTTTAAATCGTTATGAAACTTTTTCCCTGAAAGAAGTAATGGCATAAAAATTTCCTTTATTTCTATTTTATTTTATTTTATGGTACTTGATGATGTACAATTGTAACTCAGTGAATTTTTAAGCTCGCAAGCTAGCCGAGCCTCTGAAAATTTCACATTTTTTAGCGTTTCGTTAAAAAACTCAGGTGGGTTTATCCCGAGAGAAACTATCTATTATTTCAGATAAGTCTCGACCTTACTAATTGTTTTTTTATTAACTTCACCTTAATAACTGAAAGGTTTAGATAATTGAAAAATTATTACGAGCTAGCATAATTTAGTCTTATGTCTATCGGAATTTTAGGAAAGAAATTGGGCATGTCCCAACTTTTCGATGATAAAGGTAATTCGGTACCAGTTACTCTCATAGAGGCTGGTCCGTGCCGCGTCACTCAATTGAAAACAACTGCTTTGGATGGTTATACCGCCGTTCAGATAGGTTATGGCTTGTCCAAAGAGAAGCATTTAAGCAAACCTGAAAAGGGACACTTATTGAAATCAGGTG
This sequence comes from Prochlorococcus sp. AG-347-I21, assembly GCA_003279055.1. GTDB lineage: Bacteria > Cyanobacteriota > Cyanobacteriia > PCC-6307 > Cyanobiaceae > Prochlorococcus_A. The sequence continues at coordinate 296,909 of QCBP01000001.1, forward strand.
AAGAACTTTTAAAGCATTTGAAAGAATATAGGGTTGAAGAAACTTCATCTTATGAAATCGGAAAACAAATAACTGTAAAAAACTTTGAGGTTGGTCAAAAAGTTGATATCAGTGGCAAATCTATGGGTAGAGGTTTTGCAGGTTACCAGAAAAGACATGGTTTTAGCAGAGGTCCTATGAGTCATGGTTCAAAAAATCATAGAGCACCAGGATCCACAGGAGCAGGAACAACTCCGGGTAGAATTTATCCAGGGAAAAGAATGGCAGGAAGATATGGAGGAAAACAGATAACTACCAAAGGTTTGTTAGTTCTAAAAATTGATGATCAGAAGAATTTGCTTGTAGTAAAAGGTTCTGTTCCAGGTAAGCCCGGCTCAATTGTCAACATTAAGCCAAATAATGTAGTAGGCAAAAAAGGAGGTGAAAAATCATGACAACACTTGAAACTTTAAAGTGGGATGGTAAAAAATCAGGCAAAGTTACTCTTGATTTAGCTGTAGCTAAAGAAACTTCTTCGGCAGACTTAATCCATAGAGCAGTTCTCAGACAGCTAGCAAATAAAAGACAAGGGACAGCATCAACTTTGACAAGATCTGAAGTGCGCGGGGGCGGTAGAAAGCCATATAAACAAAAAGGTACAGGAAGAGCTCGTCAAGGATCAATAAGGACACCCTTAAGACCTGGTGGCGGAATTATTTTTGGACCGAAGCCACGTTCTTACAATCTTGATATGAATCGTAAGGAACGTAGATTAGCTCTTAGAACAGCTCTTATGTCCAGAGTATCTGATATGAAGGCTGTTGAAGATTTTGGATCTACTTTAAAGCAGCCTAAAACGAGTGATATCATCAATGGCCTTGCTCGATTAGGTATACAAAAAACTGAAAAAGTTTTGGTTATTCTTGATAGCCCTTCCGATATTATAAAAAAATCCATCAATAATATTGAGAAAGTAAAATTAATCGCCGCCGATCAATTAAATGTATTTGATATTCTCAATGCTAATAAATTGGTAATAGGTCAATCAGCGATAGATAAAATTCAGGAGGTTTATGCATCATGAGTAAATTATTCGATTCTCGTTTAGCCGATGTAATACGAAAGCCAGTTATTACTGAAAAAGCTACAAATGCACTAGATCTTAACCAATATACTTTCGAAGTAGATCATAGAGCGGCTAAACCACAAATAAAGGCAGCTATTGAAGCCTTGTTCAGTGTTAAAGTCATAGGAGTTAACACTATGAATCCTCCTAGGAGAACAAGAAGAGTCGGTAAATTTTCCGGTAAACGTTCTCAGGTCAAGAAGGCAATTGTACGTCTTGCTGAAGGAGACAAAATCCAATTATTTCCAGAATCTTAAGGAGTTTTAATCATGGCAATACGTAAATTTAAACCTTATACACCTGGCACTAGGCAGAGAGTAGTTACTGACTTTAGTGAAATCACAAGTGCAAAACCTGAAAGATCACTAATAGTTTCAAAACATAGAGTTAAAGGCAGGAATAATCGTGGAGTTATCACTTGTCGTCATCGTGGAGGTGGTCACAAAAGGCAATATAGATTGGTCGACTTTAGAAGAGATAAAAGAAATATCAACGCTAAAATAGCAGCTATACACTACGATCCTCATAGAAATGCAAGGTTGGCACTTTTATTTTACGAAGATGGAGAGAAAAGATATATTATCGCTCCAGCAGGAGTAAAAGTCGGACAAAATGTCATTTCTGGAGAAAGTGTTCCAATTGAAGATGGAAATGCAATGCCGCTTTCTGTTATGCCATTAGGATCTAGTGTTCATTGTGTTGAGTTATACGCAGGTAGGGGTGCTCAAATGGTTAGATCCGCAGGAGCTAGTGCTCAAGTTATGGCAAAAGAGGGAGATTATGTTGCTTTAAAACTCCCTTCTACTGAGGTAAGACTCGTAAGAAAAGAATGCTACGCAACTCTTGGTGAAGTAGGTAATTCTGAAATAAGAAATACTAGCTTAGGTAAAGCAGGAAGAAGGAGATGGCTTGGAAGAAGGCCTCAAGTAAGAGGTAGTGTAATGAACCCATGTGATCATCCACATGGAGGAGGAGAGGGAAAAGCACCAATTGGTAGAGCAGGCCCAGTTACTCCATGGGGTAAACCAGCTCTTGGACTAAAGACACGTAAAAAGAACAAACCAAGTAATAAATTAGTTGTTCGAAGACGCCGTCGCGTTTCTAAGAGGAGTAGAGGAGGAAGAGACTCTTGATTACTTCATTTATTATTTCAATTTCTATTACATAATCATGGGACGTTCACTAAAAAAAGGACCTTTTATAGCAGATAGCCTGCTCAAGAAGGTAGAAAAACAAAATACCGATAATGACAAGTCTGTTATCAAAACTTGGTCAAGATCCTCTACGATTTTACCTTTAATGATCGGTCACACAATCGCTGTACATAATGGCAAGACTCACATTCCAGTATTTATTACTGAACAAATGATTGGTCATAAACTCGGTGAATTTGCTCCTACACGTACTTACCGAGGTCATATAAGAGATAAGAAAGGAGCAAAATCATGACAAAAACACCTGAAACAACAAAAACAGCAATTGCTCATGGAAATTATGTTCGCGGATCAGCCTCTAAAGTGAGAAGAGTTTTGGATCAGATAAGGGGTAGATCTTATAGAGATGCATTGATTATGTTGGAATTTATGCCTTACAGATCTACAGACCCCATTACTAAAGTTCTAAGATCTGCTGTTGCTAATGCAGAACATAACCTTGGAATGGATCCATCTACCCTAGTTATTTCCTCTGCATGGGCTAATAGTGGTCCAGTAATGAAAAGGTATAGACCCAGAGCTCAAGGTCGAGCTTTTTCAATTAAAAAACAGACTTGCCATATCAGTATTTCTGTTGAGTCTGCTCCTACTCAAACTAATGCGGAGGTACAAAACTAATGGGACATAAAATACATCCTTCTGGACTAAGATTAGGAATTACACAAGAGCATCGCTCTAAGTGGTTTGCTACTTCTAAAACATATCCAATTCTTCTCCAAGAAGATTTTAAAATTCGTACCTTCATACAAAAAAAATATGGAGCTGCAGGAATTAGCGATGTCTTAATAGCAAGAAAAGCTGACCAACTGGAACTTGAATTAAAAACAGCAAGGCCAGGGGTGATAGTTGGAAGACAAGGAAGTGGTATTGAAGAATTAAGATCTGGAATTCAAAAGACTATTGGTGATAGGACAAGGCAAGTAAGAATAAATGTTGTTGAAGTTGAGCGAGTTGACGCTGATGCCTTTTTACTCGCTGAATATATTGCACAACAACTAGAAAAAAGAGTCGCTTTTAGAAGAACTATAAGGATGGCCTTGCAAAGGGCTCAAAGGGCTGGTGTCCTCGGTCTTAAAATACAAGTAGGTGGTAGGTTGAATGGCGCTGAAATTGCTAGAACAGAATGGACTAGAGAGGGTAGAGTTCCTCTACACACTTTAAGGGCTGAAATTGACTATGCAACACGGGAAGCCAATACCACTTATGGTGTTCTTGGGATTAAAGTTTGGGTTTTCAAAGGTGAAGTTCTTCCTAAAGAAGAACAAACAATCCCAGTAGGTGGAAATCCTAAGAGGAAAGCAAGTCGAAGACCTCAGCAATTTGAGGATCGTTCAAATGAGAATTCATAGGAGGTATAAAAATGCTTAGTCCAAAACGCACTAAATTTCGTAAACAACATAGAGGCAGAATGAGAGGAGTTGCTTCCAAAGGCAATACTATTGCTTTCGGTCAATTCGCTCTCCAAGCTCAAGATTGTGGATGGGTCACTGCACGTCAGATTGAGGCAAGTAGACGAGCTATGACAAGATATATTAAACGTGGAGGTCAAATCTGGATAAGAATATTTCCTGATAAGCCTGTAACCATGAGACCTGCTGAAACTAGAATGGGTTCTGGTAAAGGTAATCCAGAGTTTTGGGTTGCAGTTGTAAAACCAGGTAGAATACTTTTTGAAATGGGTGGTGAGGATATCACTGAGGAAATTGCAAAGGAAGCTATGCGCCTTGCGCAATATAAACTTCCTGTAAAAACAAAATTTATCTCCACTGATATAAAACCAGAGACGACAAAAAATAGCAAAAAATCTCAAGAGGAGGTTAAACAATGAAAAACTCAGAGTCTCTTAAAGAATTTAAAAAATTAAATTCTGATCAAATTACTGAAAAGATTGGCCAATTACGAAAAGATCTTTTTGATTTGAGATTCAAGCAAGCTACGAGACAGCTCAATGAAACTCATAAATTCAAAATTATCAAGAAACAAGTTGCGCAATTACTAACTCTCAGTAAGAGTCAATCTGCTTCTCAAACTACTTCTGATTAATTACTTAGTTATGGCACTTAAAGAAAGAATTGGTACTGTTGTAAGCGACAAAATGGACAAAACAGTTGTTGTTGCAGTAATAAACAGATACCCACATCCTACTTATAAAAAAATTGTAAGTAAAACTACACGATACAAGGCGCATGACCCGGAAAATACGTGTGTTTTAGGTGATCGAGTTAAAATTAGAGAAACTAGACCACTTAGTGCTCACAAGAGATGGGCAATAGAAGAGATTCTTAATAAAACAAGTCAGGCTAAGGAGGTTAAAAAATGATTCAACAAGAAACTTATTTAACAGTTGCTGATAATAGCGGAGCCAAAAGATTACAGTGCATTAGGGTTTTAGGCTCTAATAGAAGATACGCACATGTTGGAGATGTAATTGTAGCAACTGTTAAAGATGCTCTTCCGAATATGGGAGTTAAGAAATCAGAGGTTGTTAAAGCTGTCATCGTTAGAACAAAAGCAACACTAAGAAGAAATACTGGTAATTCGATTAGATTTGATGATAATGCTGCCGTTTTGATTAATGAGGATAAGAATCCAAAAGGAACTAGAGTTTTTGGACCTGTAGCAAGAGAACTGCGTGATAAAAATTATACTAAAATTGTTTCTCTTGCTCCGGAGGTGATTTAAATGTTGGATTCATTAAAACAAAAGAAGAATTTACAAAGGATAAAAATGAGAATCAAAACTGGAGATTTAGTAAAGGTAATTAATGGAAAGGAAAAAGGAAAAACTGGAGAGGTCCTAAAAACTATCCCTCTTGAAAATAGAGTTGTTGTGAAAGGAATTAACCTTAGGACTAAACATGTAAAACCAACTCAGGAAGGAGAAACTGGTAGAATACTTACAGAGGAGGCATCTTTACATGCATCAAATGTAATGTTTTTTTCAAAGGAAAAAAATCTCACAAGTAAGATTGAATACTTTATTGATAAAGAGGGAGTTAAGAAAAGAAGACTTAAGAAAACTGGTGAAGTAATTGATTAATTTTTCATCAGAAACCAGATTTAAACTTTTCTAATTTATGAATTCTGACAAAGACCAGAATTAACAAAAAAATTATGACTCTAAAAAATCGCTACAAAGAATCAATTAGACCAAAACTTTTAAAGGAACTTGGTCTGAAAAATATTCATCAAGTACCTAAAGTTGTCAAAGTCAACGTTAATAGAGGTCTTGGTGAAGCTGCTTCAAATTCAAAAGCTTTAGAGGCTTCTTTAAACGAAATGGCAACAATTACAGGACAAAAGGCCCTAGTTACTAGGGCTAAAAAAGCTATCGCGGGTTTTAAAATTCGTGAAGGTATGCCCATTGGTTGTACTGTAACTTTGAGAGGTGACAGGATGTATTCCTTTTTAGAGAGATTTATAAATCTAGCTTTACCAAGAATAAGAGACTTTAGAGGAGTTAATCCAAAAAGTTTTGATGGAAGAGGAAATTACACTCTTGGAGTGAAAGAGCAATTAATTTTTCCTGAAATCTCTTTTGATAAAATAGATTCGATAAGAGGTATGGATATAACTATTGTCACTAGTGCGAGAACAGATCAAGAGGGTAAAGCTCTCTTGCAAGAGTTAGGAATGCCTTTTAGTAAGAATTAAATTAAAACTATGTCAAATCACGATCCTATTTCAGATATGCTTACTCGAATTAGAAATGCGAGTCAAAAAAAGCATACAACCACATCAATCCCAAGTTCAAAAATGTCTCTAAGTATTGCAAAAGTACTTCAAAAAGAGGGATTCATTTCTGACATTAACGAAGAAGGTGAAGGCTACAAATCACAAATAATACTTGGTCTGAAATATAGTGGTAAGAATAAATTCCCTACTATCCGATCTATGCAAAGGGTTAGCAAACCTGGTTTGAGAATTTACAAAAATACTAGAGCTTTACCAAAAGTTCTAGGAGGTTTAGGAGTTGCTATCATATCTACTTCTAAAGGTGTCATGAGTGATCGTGATGCGAGGAAGCAAGGTATAGGTGGTGAAGTACTTTGCTATGTTTATTAAGGAGGATTAATCATGTCAAGAATTGGAAAAACACCAGTACTGATCCCAGATAAAGTAACGGTTGAGTTTGATGGATTAATGGTTACAGTCAAGGGCCCTAAAGGTGAGTTAAAACGTCAGATGCCCGAGGGAGTTTGTTTTGATAAAAAAGAAAATACTGTAGTTGTAAGTCCAACTACAACCAAAATACAATCGAGGCAAAGGCATGGTTTATGTAGGGCCTTAATAGCCAATATGGTTGAAGGTGTTAGTCAAGGTTTTTCAAAGAAGCTTGAAATTGTAGGCGTTGGATCCAGAGCACAAGTAAAAGGTAAAAATCTAGTTGTCAGTGCAGGATATAGTCATCCTGTAGAAATGATCCCCCCTGATGGTATAACATACAAAGTTGAAAGTAATACAAACGTTACCGTATCTGGAATTGATAAGGAAATTGTTGGTAATGAAGCAGCAAAAATCAGATCAATTAGACCACCAGAGCCCTATAAAGGAAAAGGAATTAAATACCATGATGAGATTATTCTCAGAAAAGCTGGTAAATCTGGCAAAAAATAATTCCAATTAAAAACATGACCAAAATTTCCAGAAAATTACAAACTCAAAAAAGACACAAAAGATTAAGAAGATTCTTAGTTGGAGATGCAACGCGTCCAAGATTGTCAGTTTTTCGTTCTAATAACCATATTTATGCCCAGGTTATAGACGATAGCGCTCAAACAACTATTTGCTCAGCTTCAACTGTTGATAAGGAACTAAGAGAAAAATCTGATAAATTACCTTCTGATTGTAATTCTTCTTCCATTGTTGGAAAATTGTTAGCAAAGAGAGCGATAAAAAAAGGTATTAAGCAAGTAATTTTTGACCGTGGAGGTAATATATATCACGGCAGAGTAAAGGCACTTGCAGACGCTGCTCGTGAAGCTGGCCTAGAATTCTAACTTTTTATTTTTTACTATGACTGACACTCCTACAAAACAAGAAATTGAATCCAAGAATGATAACGTTCCTGGAGCCATGCCTGGCGAACAAAAAAAGAATAATCGAAATAACGATCGCAAGAGAAATAGAAGAGGCGATTCGAAAAATTTAGAGAGAGATTCTGATTGGCAAGAAAGAGTTGTTCAAATTCGACGCGTTTCTAAGACCGTTAAGGGTGGAAAGAAAATGAGTTTTAGAGCAATTGTTGTCGTAGGTAATGAGAAAGGTCAAGTTGGAGTTGGAGTTGGTAAAGCAGGAGATGTTATTGGTGCCGTAAGAAAGGGTGTGTCAGATGGTAAAAAGAATCTTGTTAGGGTTCCCTTAACTCCAAATAATTCAATACCAACTTTATCTAAAGGTAGAGATGGTGCTGCTAATGTACTAATTAGACCAGCTGCCCCAGGTACAGGGGTAATTGCTGGTGGTTCAATAAGAACAGTTCTAGAATTAGCGGGCATAAAAAATGTCTTAGCAAAAAGATTGGGTAGTAAAACACCTTTGAATAATGCAAGAGCTGCTATGGTTGCTCTTTCTCAATTAAGAACACACAAATCTGCCTCAAGAGAGAGAGGCATCTCACTTGAACAGCTCTATTCTTGAAAATCATGACTTCAACATTAAATACACTTAAACCAAACTCTGGTTCGAGAAAGAAAAAATTAAGAAAGGGTAGAGGTATTGCAGCCGGTCAAGGTGCTTCATGTGGTTTTGGAATGAGAGGACAAAAGTCACGTTCTGGAAGACCCACACGTCCTGGTTTTGAAGGTGGGCAAATGCCCTTATATAGAAGAGTGCCAAAATTAAAGCACTTTGAAATAATTAATCAAAAGAACTTTTCCATAATTAATTTGGAAAAATTAAATGATTTCAAAGATAATGATACTGTTAACCTTGACTTATTAGTTAAGAAAGGATTGATCTTCAAGCCAAAATTTCCTTTAAAAATCCTTGGTAACGGAAAAATTAATGTAAAGCTAAAAGTCCAAGCTCATGCATTCACAAAAGTTGCAAAACAAAAAATTGAGGACGCAGGTGGATCCTGTGAGCTTATAAATAATAAATAAATTTATTAAAAATTTAGGAAAGCTTCAAAATGTTTGTTAATAAAAGTAGAAATCCTAGCGCTTCTGAAATACTTTCCCAATTATTTTTAAACAGAGAGCTAAGGAGTAGAGTTTTAACAACTTTAGGTCTTCTCCTTTTAGTAAGACTTGGTATTTATATTCCTATGCCGGGTATTGATAGGGTTGCTTTTAAAAGTTTTATAGATCAAGGAGGCCAATTAATAGGCTTTTTAGATATTTTTACTGGAGGAGGAATTTCAACCTTAGGAATATTCGCATTAGGCATACTTCCTTTTATAAATGCATCAATTATAATTCAGCTTCTCACAGCTTCATTGCCTGTGCTTGAAGATTTACAAAAAAATGAAGGAGAGGCGGGAAGAAGAAAAATTGCTCAAATCACTAGATATGTTTCATTAGGCTGGGGTTTTTTGCAAAGTATAATTTTTTCCTTAATTCTTAGACAATATGCTATTCAGGGGATAAGTGAAACCACATTTGTCTTGCAAACCTCTATTGCCTTAGTTACTGGTTCAATGTTAGTTATGTGGTTTAGTGAAATTATTACGGAGAAAGGAATAGGTCAAGGAGCTTCTCTGGTAATCTTTTTGAATATTGTTTCGACTTTGCCTAAGGCTCTAAGTTCAACCATTGAAAAAGCTCAAACTGGCGATAGAGGAGATGTTTTAGGTATAGCAGTATTACTTGGAGTATTTTTACTGACAATTGTTGGAATCATTTTTGTCCAAGAGGGAGCAAGACGCATTCCTATTGTTAGTGCAAAAAGGCAGATAGGAAATTCGACATTACTACCTACCAGGCAAAGTTATTTACCTTTGAAATTAAATGCAGGAGGAGTCATGCCTATTATATTTGCATCTGCTTTAATCTTTTTACCCATAACTATTGCAAATGTGACGGGAAATCCAATCTTGATCAAGTTAGCAAGTAGTTTAAATCCAGGATCTTCTAATCCATGGCCGTATGCTCTTACATTCTTCTCCTTGATTTTGGGGTTCTCCTATTTTTATGCATCTCTTACTATCAATCCAGTTGATGTAGCTTCAAATTTAAAGAAAGGCGGAGTAGCGATACCAGGAGTTAGACCAGGAACTAATACAGCAAACTACCTTTCAGGTATACAAAATAGGTTGACATTATTAGGAGGATTATTTCTGGGTTCAGTAGCAATAATCCCAGCTGCAGTAGAGAGAGCTACAAATGTTCAGACTTTTCAAGGTTTAGGAGCAACTTCATTACTTATTCTTGTGGGTGTTGCTATAGATACTGCTAAGCAAATTCAAACTTACGTTATTTCTCAAAGGTATGAGGGTCTAATTAACAATTAATGAAGAAACATTTACTATTCTTAGGGGCGCCTGGAGCAGGGAAAGGGACTCAAGCGGAATTGCTAAGTCAAACTAATTCTTATTTACACCTTTCTACTGGCGAATTATTAAGAAAAGAAATCGAAATGAATACTATCCTTGGTATCCAGGTAAGAGATATTATGAATCGAGGAGAACTTGTTAGTGATGAACTCGTATTAAAGATAGTAAGACAAAATTTAGTGAAAGATAATAAAGGTTGGATTCTGGATGGTTACCCAAGAAATTTATCTCAAGCCAATTCATTGAATGATGTCTTAACTGAAATAAATCAACCTTTGGAAGTGGTTTTTTATTTAGATATTCCAGAAGAAGTACTAATTAAGCGTTTGCTTTTAAGAGGGAGAAAAGATGATACGGAAGAGACAATTAGAACAAGAGTTGACATTTATAAAAAAACTACAGAACCATTGATTAAATATTTTAAAGATCTCTCATTGTTAGAATATATTGATGCTGATAGAGATTTAAAAACCATTTCCTCTGATATCAAACAAAAAATGGCTTGATGATGATGTAGAATATAGTATTAGCGTTATATTCGAAAACCCTTATGAAGGTCAGATCTTCAGTCAAAAAAATTAGTCCTGACGATCAGATCGTGAGGAGAAGAGGTAAAATCTATGTTATTAACAAGAAAAGACCTCGCAATAAACAACGTCAGGGTTAAATTTTAATCCTTTATCTCAAACTTTTACTTACTCAAAACATCGTGGCCAGGATTGCAGGAATCGACATACCTCGCGAAAAGCGAGTTGAAATTGCACTTACATACGTCTATGGAATTGGTTTGACAAGATCGAAGCTAATTCTTGCTAATACGGGTGTAAATCCAGACATTCGTGTAAAAGATCTTTCTGATTCTGATGTTCAAAAACTTAGGGGTGCTACAGAGGAATTCACTTTAGAAGGAGATTTGAGAAGGAAAGAGGGAATGGCCTTAAAACGCTTACAAGATATAGGGTGTGTTAGGGGAAGAAGGCATAGAATGAGTCTTCCTGTAAGAGGTCAAAGAACTAGAACTAATGCAAGAACAAGACGTGGTTCAAGGAAAACAGTAGCAGGAAGAAAAAAATAATTAACTAAATCCATTTACAAATTCCAGTATTAAATTAAAACATTATGGCAGCTACAGTAAAAAAAACAGGTTCAAAAAAATCTAAACGAAATGTACCTAATGGTGTGGTACATATTCAAAGCACATTTAATAACACTATAGTTTCGATTTCTGACACTTCTGGACATGTAATTTCTTGGTCTTCTGCAGGTGCCAGTGGATTTAAAGGAGCTCGTAAAGGTACGCCATTTGCTGCCCAAACAGCAGCTGAAGCTGCAGCTAGGAGAGCACTTGATCAAGGCATGAGACAAATAGAAGTATTAGTTAGAGGACCTGGCTCAGGTAGGGAAACCGCCATAAGAGCTTTACAAGTGGCAGGATTAGAAATAACTCTAATAAGAGATGTAACTCCATTACCTCATAATGGATGTAGAAGACCTAAACGGAGACGCGTTTAAGTCTTTATCATTCTCCACCCCCTCAAAAAAACTTTTAACCTTATTTTTTTCCGTGTTGCAATACCAGATTGACAGAATCGACCATCAAATATCAGATGATCGCTCCCAAACGGGAACTTTTTTAATTGGCCCTTTAGAAAGGGGACAAGCCACAACTTTGGGTAATTCGCTTAGAAGAGTCCTTATGGGAGGGCTTGAAGGAAGTGCGGTTACTGCAGTCAGAATAGCAGGAATTAATCATGAATATGCAACTATTCCTGGAGTTAGAGAAGACGTTTTAGATATTCTTCTCAATTGCAAGCAATTATCAATTAATAGTTCTAATCCAGAGCTCGAAATCGGTAGGTTAGTAGCAAGTGGTCCAATGGAGGTGAAAGCGAATGATATTCAATTCTCATCTCAAGTTGAAATTGTTGATGGTGAAAAACCAATTGCAACTATTCAGGAAGGACATAACTTGGAGTTAGAAATACATGTTGAAAGAGGTGTTGGTTATAGACCTGTCGATCGTAAGAATGAAGAGACAACTGCTATTGACTTGCTTCAAATAGATGCAGTATTTATGCCAGTGAAGAGAGTGAATTTTACGATTGATGAAACTGCTGTAGCTGAGGGCGCAACAGGTAGAGAAAGATTAAAAATGGAAGTTGTAACAGATGGCTCTACAAGTCCTGATGATGCCATCGCTGAAGCAGCAAATCAGTTAATAGAACTTTTCCAACCTCTTGCTACGGTTACGATGGTGGAGGAAATTCCTGAGGAACCAGAGCCATCACCTGAAGCTCAAATTCCTCTTGAGGAACTAAATTTGTCCGTTAGAGCATATAATTGTTTAAAAAGAGCGCAAGTTAACTCAGTTTCGGATTTAATGGGCTTTAGCTATGAAGATCTTCTTGAAATTAAGAACTTTGGCTCTAAATCTGCTGATGAGGTTATTGAAGCTCTTGAGCGTATTGGAATTTCTATTCCACAAAGCAGAACCTCAGTTTAACAATTTTTAAAGATTATGAGACACCAACTTAGAATTCCATTATTAAGTAAACCTGCTGACCAGAGGAAAGCACTTCTAAGAGGCTTAACCACCCAATTAATTAGGGAAGGTAGAGTAACAACAACAAAAGCTAGGGCAAAAGCTTTAAGAAACGAAGCTGAAAGGATGATTTCTCTTGCTAAAGATGGAAGTTTGGCCTCTAGGAGAAGGGCTATTGGATATATCTATGATAAGAAGCTAGTTCATTCACTATTTGAAAAAGCAAAGGAAAGATATGGAGACAGAAAAGGTGGTTATACACGCATAGTCAGAACAGTATCTAGAAAAGGTGATAACGCACAGATGGCAATTATCGAGCTTGTTTAATTTAGTTAATATAGGGCCTTTAAACTAGAAAATAACTTTTGAAAAGGGTAGCTTTACTAATTCAATATGATGGATCCCATTATTCAGGTTGGCAAAAACAAAAAAATGCAACTACAGTCCAAGAAACTCTTGATAGAACTCTCTTAAAGATTACAAATAATCGAGTAAAGACTTTTGCGGCAGGAAGGACTGATGCTGGTGTTCATGCATCAGGGCAAGTAGTACACTTTGATACTGATTGTGTCATACCAGGGAATAGTTATTCTGATGTTTTAAATAGTCTTTTACCTTCAACAGTTAGGATCTTGGAATCAGTTGAGGTTGAAAATAGTTGGCATGCATGCTATTCAGCAATATATAGACATTATCGATATGTTATAAATAACAGTAAATTTCCGAACTTGTTTATCAATAATTGGTCATGGCATAGATATCAAAAATCATTAGATGAAGTTTTAATGTTTAATGCATCTAAGACCATGGAAGGGGAACACGATTTTTTTGCTTTTCAGAAAAGTGGAAGTAACAGAAAAAACTCTATTACAAAAATAAAAAAAATAGATATTAAAAGAGTAGAAGATTTGATTTTAATTGATATTAAAGCTACTGGTTTTCTATATGGAATGGTCCGTTTAATAGTTGGTCAACTAGTTTTAGTTGGAGAAAAAAAAATATCCCCAGAAATTTTTACAGATAGATGGGTTAACAAAAAGAAAAATGAAGTTAAAGAATCTTCACCAGCAAAGGGGTTATGTTTTGTAAATGCTGTTTATGAAGAAAATATTTTTAAAAAGATTAATAACAATGATTTTTTTCCTGTATTTTTAATTAAGGGTTTTTCTTAAGTAAAGTTTAATTAAGCAAATTTTTTGTGTAAATCATTCAAAACTGTTGTTTAATATTCCTCCAATAAGGTAGAATTTAAAACTAACTTTAAGTTTATTTGCATAAATTTGGTAAATGAATAAAACAATTACTCCATCTTTAGAAACCATTGAAAGAAATTGGTTTTTAGTTGATGCAAAAGATAAGACACTTGGGAGACTTGCTACAGAAATCGCAACTGTATTAAGAGGTAAGAATAAACCAACATTCACACCTCATCTTGATACTGGAGATTTCGTCATTGTAGTTAATGCTGAAAAAGTTGAGGTAACAGGTAAAAAAGCATCACAAAAGTTGTATAGAAGACATTCTGGAAGACCGGGAGGAATGAAAATTGAAAAATTTGAGTCTCTACAAGCAAGAATTCCTGAAAGAATTATCGAGCAAGCTGTCAAGGGTATGCTGCCACATAACTCTTTAGGAAGACAGCAATTTAAAAAACTAAAAGTTTATAAAGGTGCTGATCATCCTCATGCTGCTCAGAATCCTGTATTATTAAATAATTAATTTATTAAAATGAATAGTCAAATAAAAAACAAAGCTGTGTATTGGGGAACTGGAAGAAGAAAAACTTCAGTAGCTAGAGTACGTTTGATCCCAGGAAATGGACTAATAAAAATTAATGGTCGTTCTGGAGATGATTATTTAAACTTTAACCCTCTCCACTTAAATTCAATAAAAGCGCCTTTGCAAACATTAGGTCTTGAAAATTCTTATGATATTCTAGTAAATGTCTTTGGTGGTGGATTGACAGGTCAAGCAGATGCTATCAAGCAAGGAGCAGCAAGAGCACTTTGCGAATTATCTCCTGATAATAGGAAACCTCTTAAAACTGAAGGTCATCTCAGTAGAGATCCTAGAGCTAAGGAAAGAAGAAAATATGGTCTTAAAAAAGCAAGAAAAGCTCCTCAATTCTCCAAACGTTAAAGTTATTTAAATTATGCCAAAATCCGAAATACACCCAAAATGGTATCCAGATGCAAAAGTTATTTGTAATGGTGAAGTTGTAATGACAACTGGCTCAACGCAGCCTGAGTTACATGTCGATGTATGGAGTGGTAATCATCCCTTCTTTACAGGAACTCAGAAGATTCTTGATACAGAAGGAAGGGTTGATAGGTTTATGAAAAAATATGGAATGGGTTCAGCTAATTCAGCTACATCAAAAGAGCAAAAAGAAGAAAAAGATTCTAAAAAATAGAATTTTCAAAAATTAAGCATAATTTCAATTGGAATACTCAACATTAATTGCAAGGTTGAAAACTGCTTCAGAAAGTTTTGAAAATTTGGAAGTGCAACTTGCTGATCCTGATATAGCTAATGATCCAAAAAAATTAGAATCAATAGCAAGAGAAAGGTCAAAATTGGAACCTTTGGTGATTGATTTTAATAAGTTGCTTGATACTGATAAAGAAATTGAAGATTCAAAAAATCTACTTAAAGAGAATAGAAATGATAAAGAAATGGAATCTTTGATAAATGAGGAGTTAATAACTCTAGAGGAATCTAAGAGTGAACTGATTCAAAAAACCACAATCGCTTTATTGCCAAAAGACCCAAGAGATGAAAGAAGTGTAATGTTAGAAATTAGAGCCGGTGCTGGAGGTAATGAGGCTTGTATCTGGGCAGGTGATTTAGCAAGAATGTATGAAAGATATGGACAAAAAATTGGATGGTCTGTAAAACCTGTTAGTGCTTCCGAGTCAGATATGGGTGGATTTAAGGAGTTAGTTATCTCCGTTAAGGGTGATTCTGTATATAGTCAACTTAAATTTGAGGCTGGTGTTCATAGAGTACAAAGAGTTCCAGCTACTGAATCTCAAGGTAGAGTTCATACCTCTACTGCTACAGTGGCCGTTATGCCTGAGGCTGATCCTGTTGAGGTTAAAATTGACCCAACAGATCTAGAGGTTGGAACAGCAAGATCAGGAGGGGCAGGGGGACAAAATGTGAACAAGGTAGAGACAGCTATTGATCTTCTCCACAAACCTACAGGAATAAGAGTTTTTTGTACTCAAGAAAGATCACAATTGCAAAATCGCGAACGAGCAATGGAAATTTTAAGAGCTAAATTGTATGAAATTCAATTAAAAGAAGCCAATGCAAAAGAAAGATCACAAAGGCTTTCCCAGGTTGGAACAGGCGATAGAAGTGAAAAAATCAGAACTTACAATTTTAAAGATAACAGGACAACAGATCATAGATTAGGTTCTAATTTTTCTCTTGAGCCAATTCTTGCTGGTCAATTAGAAGAAGTGATTAATGCATGCATAGCGCAAGAACAAAAAAGAATGATGGAAGATTTTAATAAAGAAGTAAATTAAGATTTTTTTATTAGATTGCAACCCCTATTACGTATTTACTCCATTCTTTATGCCTGCCAGAATCAATTTGTCTTGTAGCTTCAAAATTTAGATTACTTAATGGACGATAAGGCTTACGTTTTAAGGGCATATTCGCCTCTTCGGGGGTTCGATTACCTTTTTGTACATTACATCTGAGACATGCTGTAGTGACATTTTCCCAGTTATCTGTTCCACCTCTGCTTCTCGGTAAAACATGATCTATTGATAGGTCACTACCCCTATAGTTACAGTATTGGCAAGCATTATTATCTCTCAGAAGAATATTTTTTCTTGTTAAAGAAACCTCTCTAAAAGGAACTTTGACGTAGTAACGAAGTCTTATGACTGTCGGTAACTTTTTCCCGCTATGTATTGAATATGTTTTATCTTCCTCTAAGCTTTCTGCTTTGCCTTTTATCATCAAAATAACTGCTCTTCGCCAGGAAGTGATGTTTAAAGGTTCATAAGATGCATTTAAAACTAGAGTCTGGCCCATGCCAAAATACAATTTACATGTCATGCTAACTGTATATTTCAATAAGCGCATATATTTGTGCAAAGTTAATGCAAAATAGGCAAACAAATCAGGTATTTAATTTTGAGAAATTTCCAAATTTTGAAAAAGATATAGATCTAAAACAAAGAGCATGGATTGAAGTTAAAGGTGAGGCAATAGAAACAAACGTTAGACAGTTAAGATCAAAATTAAGTAAAAATTGTCAATTTATGGCAGTCGTTAAAGCTGATGGATATGGACATGATGCGAAATTAGTATCAGAGTATGCTATTAAAGGTGGAGCATCTCAATTAGGTGTTGCAACATTAAATGAAGGCATTAAACTTCGTTCTTCTGGAGTTAAAAAACCAATACTTATCCTAGGAAATCTTTATACGAGAAGGGATCTTATTATATGTTTTAAAAATGATCTTATGCCAACTATCA
This sequence comes from Prochlorococcus sp. AG-347-I21, assembly GCA_003279055.1. Taxonomy (GTDB): domain Bacteria; phylum Cyanobacteriota; class Cyanobacteriia; order PCC-6307; family Cyanobiaceae; genus Prochlorococcus_A. The sequence continues at coordinate 313,764 of QCBP01000001.1, forward strand.
GTAGTATAAGAGAATGTTTAATTTGCAATAACATTGGTAAGCACTTTGGATTGAAATTTCCTTTACATCTTAAAGTTGATACGGGAATGTCAAGATTAGGATTTGAATACAATAAATTTGTTCAGCAATTTGAAAACATCATATCTTTTGACAATATTTCTATCCAGGGAATATATAGTCATTTATCCTCTGCAGATGAACTCAACTCATTAGATCCAAAAAGTATTACACAATTACAAAGACAGAAGTTTCAGGAATTATTAAAGCAAATTAATGTTGATAGAAATAAAAATATAAAGATTCATTTGGCTAATTCAGCGGGAATGCTTCTTGATAAAAATTTCCATTTTCATATGGTACGTGTTGGATTATCTATGTATGGATATAAACCTTTGCCAAAATTAAATAAAAATTTATTGCTTAAACCAGCTTTGTCTTTGAAAGTCAAAGTAGCTTTTATAAGAACTATTGATATAGGTGTAAGTGTTAGTTATGGAGGTAAATTTGTAAGTCATAGAAAAACTAATTTAGCTGTATTAAGTATTGGTTATGCAGATGGTGTACCAAGAAATCTTTCAGGCAAGATAAACGTTATCCACAATAATAAATTTTATCCTCAAGTTGGATCTATAACTATGGACCAAATGATGATAGACATAACAGATTCGAATGAAATTAAAGTCGGTAGTACCGTGGTATTACTAGGATCTGATGGGGATAAAACAATTTCTCCTCTTGATTGGGCAAGAGAATCTAATACTATTCCTTGGGAAATTCTTTGTTCTTTTAAAAATAGATTACCGAAAGTTCAAGTTGACTAGACATTTCGATTAAATAAAAAATTTTGAATGTTTGCATAAAAATTGATAATGTATAAGAACTGGAGAGGTGGCTGAGTGGTTGAAAGCGGCTCCCTGCTAAGGAGTTACAGGAGGTAACTTTTGTCGAGGGTTCGAATCCCTCCCTCTCCGTGATTATTTCACTTCAGAGAAGTTCATATTATCCCAAACTGACTGCAA
>QCBP01000002.1 GCA_003279055.1 Prochlorococcus sp. AG-347-I21
TACCTATGCCTGGTTCTCCTCCAAGTAAAACAACCGATCCAGGTACTATTCCACCTCCAAGAACTCGATCAAATTCCTCAAAACCACTTGTGAATCTTGATATTTTTTTTGATGAGATCTCGTTAAATGGTATAGATTTTTTTCTGTTTTTTATATTTTTTATTTCTTGATATTTAGAGCTCTTACTTTTTATTTCTTCAACAATGGAATTCCAAGAGTTGCAATTAAGGCATTTACCAAAGTACTGAGAAGTTTCAGATCCACAATTCTGACAAATAAAAGTCGATAATTTGCTAGACATTAAGTTTCTGAATGAAGTAATGGAACTAGAATGTTTGGGATATTGCCCCTCTACAAGTTAGATTAGGTTAATAATAAATTCTCTTACTGATTAGCTAATAGAAACAAATGGCTTTATCTAGTCAAACCAAAGAAACTATACTTGTCGCAGATGACGAGGCAAGTATTAGAAGAATTCTGGAGACACGTCTATCCATGATTGGCTACAAAGTTGTAACTGCAAGTGATGGTAAAGAAGCACTAAAGTTATTTAAGGATTTTGAACCTGATTTAGTAGTTCTTGATGTCATGATGCCAAAGCTAGATGGTTATGGAGTTTGTCAAGAGTTAAGGAAAGATTCTGATGTTCCAATTGTTATGTTAACTGCATTAGGAGATGTCGCAGATAGGATAACAGGTTTAGAATTAGGGGCTGATGATTATGTAGTAAAACCATTCAGCCCAAAGGAGTTAGAAGCTAGAATTAGGTGCGTTCTCAGAAGAATCGATAAAGAACAAATTCCTGGAATGCCTAATTCAGGATTAATTTTGGTAACGGATATAAAAATTGATACAAATCGAAGACAAGTTTTTAAAAGCGATGAGAGAATAAGATTAACTGGAATGGAATTTAGTCTCTTAGAGCTTTTGGTAAGTAGGTCAGGAGAGCCATTTAGTAGGGGAGAGATTTTGAAAGAAGTTTGGGGATATACCCCCGAGAGACATGTAGATACGAGAGTTGTGGATGTTCATATCTCAAGATTAAGATCAAAACTTGAGGCTGATCCGGCAAATCCTGAATTGATTTTGACAGCAAGGGGTACAGGATATCTTTTCCAACGGATTGTTGATATTGCTCCTTTTGATGGTAAATAGATGGGGAAAGAAACAGCACAAAAAATTAACAAGTCCAGAGCTATTAGAAGATTAGTTATTTGGTACAAAAGAAATTCGGCTGTAACTTCTATAGTTGATACTGCTGCTAGTTCTGCCGCAACGGCTAGTAATGTTGCGGGTAATGTGGTTTCTGGTGCTGGTTCTGTTGTGAGTTCAGCTAGTAATGTAGCAAGTAATGTTGCGAGTAATGTTGCAGGTAATGTATTTTCAAGCGCTGAATCTGTAGTAAATACTGCCAGTAGTGTTGTTTCAAATGCTAGTTCAATAGCTAAAAATACATTACAGCCATTAGTTTTTGACCCATTAAAAAGATTACAAAATAACGATAATATTTTAGATAGGGTTGATGAATCTCAATCTCATAGAATTTGGATCGCAGTTGATGGGATGGGCGGAGATTATGCTCCTGGTCCAATTCTTGAGGGTTGCCTCGAAGCAATAAGTAGATTTCCAATAAATATAAAATTTGTTGGCAAAATTGCAAAAGTAAGAGATGCAGCAGAAAAAATTGGTTTATCAGAATTATTAGAAAATGAAATTGATAATAATCGTCTTGAATTAGTTGATAGTGGAGAGCCTATTGGGATGAATGAAGAAGCTACTGCAGTGAGAAAAAGAAAAAATGCAAGTATAAACGTTGCAATGGATTTAGTGAAAAATAATAAAGCTGAAGCTGTCTACTCCGCGGGTAATTCAGGAGCCATGATGGCTTCTGCGATATTTAGAATTGGTAGATTGAAAGGGATTGATAGACCAGCTATAGGTGCATTATTTCCAACAAGGGATCAAACTCGTCCCGTATTAGTTTTAGATGTTGGTGCAAATACTGATTGTAAACCCTCTTATCTGCATCAGTTTGCTCTTTTAGGTAATATTTATGCAAAAGATGTCTTACAAGTTAAAAAACCAAAAATTGGTCTTCTAAATATTGGAGAAGAAGAATGTAAAGGTAATGATTTGTCTCTTAAAACATTTGAATTACTTTCTACTGAAAAAAGTTTTAATTTTGGCGGAAATTGTGAAGGTCGAGATGTATTATCAGGTAGTTTTGATGTAGTCGTATGTGATGGGTTCACTGGCAATATATTATTAAAATTTCTTGAGTCTGTGGGAGGTGTTTTATTAGATATTTTGAGATCTGAGCTTCCAAGAGGAAGACGAGGAAAAGTTGGTTCAGCTTTTTTAAAAAGTAATCTACTTAGAATCAAGAAAAGGTTAGATCATGCCGAACATGGAGGAGCTTTATTACTTGGGGTGAATGGTATTTGCGTTATTGGACATGGAAGTAGCAAATCTTTATCAGTAGTTAGTGCTCTTCGCTTGGCTCACTCTGCAGTTAATCATGGTGTTATGGACAATTTAAATCGACTGCAAAAGCTTCAAGTTTTAAATTCATAAAACATATTGAGTCAAATTTATGTTTGACTAATATAAGTAACTAAAAAACTCTTTTGGAAGGAATAAATTTTAATCAGATTGGAGTGTCGTTCAAGGGAAGCGGAAGTTATGTACCTGATCAAATTCTAACCAATCAAAAAATTAGTCAAAAGGTTGATACAAGCAATGAATGGATAAAATCAAGAACGGGTATTTCTGAGAGAAGAATCTCTAGCCTAGGAGATAATGTTACTGAGATGGGCTATAAGGCGGCTCTAACTGCTGTAGAAATGGCCAATTGGGATACTAAAACGATTGATTTGATTGTTTTGGCTACCTCTACTCCGAATGATTTATTTGGATCTGCGCCATCCATTCAAGCTAAATTAGGAGCAACTAATGCTGTGGCTTTCGATTTAACTGCAGCATGTAGTGGTTTCTTATTTGCTTTAATTACGGCCTCACAATTTTTAAAAGGAGGTAGATTTAAAAGGGCTGTTGTTATAGGAGCAGATCAACTATCAAGCTTTGTTGATTGGAATGATAGAAGAAGTTGTATTCTCTTTGGAGATGGTGCAGGTGCATTAGCAATTGAAGCTACTAATGAATTTGATAATTTAATTGGTTTTGATATGAGAACTGACGGAGAAAGGGGTTCTTTTCTTAATCTTCCATCAAAAAATAATAAGGATTCAATAATTGATAATATTGATTTTTCAACTGGAGCTTTTTCCCCAATTCAGATGAATGGTCAGGAAGTGTATAAATTTGCAGTTAGAGAAGTTCCGATAATTCTTGAAAAGTTGTTTAAAAAAATAAATCATACTTCCGATGAAGTTGATTGGCTTGTATTGCATCAAGCTAATCAAAGGATATTGGATTCAGTGGGAGACAGGTTAAAAATTCCTAAAGAAAAAATTCTTAGCAATTTAGAAAAATATGGTAATACTTCAGCAGCAACAATTCCACTAGTGATGGATGAGGCTATTAGAAATAATAGAATAAAACAAAATGATATTATTGCCACAAGTGGTTTTGGTGCTGGGTTAAGTTGGGGTGCAGCCCTCATTAAATGGGGTTAAAAAAAAAAGGAGCATTATGACAGTTGCATGGGTATTTCCTGGACAGGGTTCGCAAAAAATTGGAATGGCAAAACAAATTGAAGATCTGCCTAACACAAAAGAGAGGTTTAGTTATGCATCTGAGATATTTGAGAGGAATTTATTTGAAATTTGTGAGTTAAATACTGAATCCAAAAATCCTCTTTTTGATTTGAATAACACAAGAAATACGCAAATCTGTCTTTTTTTGGTTGAATCAATTTTATTAGATGCATTAAAGGAAAATGGATTTCAACCAAATTATGTTGCTGGCCATAGTCTAGGAGAAATCACTGCACTATATTGTGCGGATGTTTTTTCATTCGAAGATTGTGTTTCTCTCATCAAAGAAAGGTCTCAATTAATGGTAAATGCTGGGAAAGGATCTATGGCAGCAGTAATTGGTTTTGATAGAACTCAACTTGATTTATTAGTTGAAAAAATTGATGATATCGTAATTGCTAATGATAATAGCTCTTCCCAAGTTGTCTTATCAGGATCTACTGAGGCATTAGATAATTTATCGAGAGAAATTTCTTGTAAAAGATTTTTGAAATTAAATGTTTCAGGTGCTTTTCATTCGCCATTTATGAATGAACCTTCATCAAAGTTTTCTGATTATTTAAAAGAGATTAAATTTAACAACCCTTCTTTCCCAGTCATAAGCAATTATGAACCTTCATTTTGTAGTGATCCAAACGAGCTTAAAATTAGATTAGAAAAACAAATGTGTAATGGAGTGAGGTGGCGCGAAACTATGGATTTAATGGCAAAAGAGAGTGATCTTCATATTGTAGAAATTGGCCCTTCTAATGTACTAAGCGGTTTAGGAAAAAGACATCTTAAAGATGTGAAAATTTCTCAAGTTTCATCTTCTGAGCAAATATCTTATTAATTTGTATGAAAAATAATACTATTCAAAAATTAATCTATGAATTAGTTAGCAAGCTTTTTGTATTTCCTATTTATAAATTTGTATTTAAAGGTCATTTAATAGGTAGAGACAATATTCCGCAAAAAGGTTCCTTTATCATGGTTTCTAATCATGGTTCTTTACTTGACCCTCCTTTGTTGGGCCATGCCCTTGGACGTAATATATCTTTTATGGCGAAGGCAGAGCTTTTTAAAATTCCTTTTCTAGGTTTTATTATCAAGGCTTGTGGAGCGTATCCTGTAAAAAGAGGAATTGCTGATAAAAATACAATTAAAACAGCATGTAAAAAATTATCAAATAATAATTGTATTGGAATTTTTATTGATGGCACTCGTCAAAAAAATGGTCGAGTAAATAAGCCCAAACAAGGTGCAGCATTATTAGCCTTTAAGAATCAAAAATTATTATTGCCTGTTGCAATAGTTAATTCACATAGACTAATAACATTTAAATTCTTTATTCCTTTGTTTTCGAAAATAGTTATTAAAGTAGGAAAACCTGTTCAACCTCCACAAAGTTCATCAAGAGATGATCTGAGTTCTGTAACAATGCACCTTCAAGATAAAATTAATAATTTGATTGGATGAATATTTAGTTAATTGGAGAAATAGGGTAAAGAGGCAAAACTTTTCTCCAGGAATCTACATTTGAATTTAATAAATTTTTATTTGATAAATCCAATAGTTCTTTTAAATCTTCTTTATCATCATAATTAGCTTCAAAAGAAAGTTCTTTACTCTCAAGTTCTTTGACAACTTTTGGTAAAACTTTTTCTTGAATGACTAGATCCGAGAATTTATTTTTGTTATGACAAATTTCATATTTACCTGCAATAAAACCTTTCCGTTTTAATTTTTTGTAAATCCAGAATGACTTTTTGTTTGTAAAGATATTATTTTTTGATGCAATTCTTTTTGCCATTATTTCAAATGAACTAAAACTATCCAGAGGACAATTTATTTGTTGTGAGATAGTTCTTGCTAAAACTACAACTAGTCGTGAAGCATTAAAATTTGCTGGCCCTATGCTGACAGATAACTTATTTATTTTTTGTAAATTTTCTCTGGTAATGAATTTGTTAAGATCATTGACTAAATTGTTGCAAAAGTCATTATTAAATTCTTTGATAAATAATTCATCAGATTCATGGGTATTGTTTTTTCTATACCCAAAGCCAAAAGAATTGTCTGTGCTATGCAACACTAATGTAGGATAATTTTCTCTTTGTTTGAGTTTATTTCTCATCTAATACCTTTAAATAGGTAATTCCATACCTGGATTACACTTAGACCATTTACCAAATTCATTTTCAAAACTTTCACAAGATTGAACATCCCAATCAGTTATAAAATTACCATTATTATCTTTAACTATATTGACATGAATGAATGGTTTTTTTGCTTTAAAATCAGGTAGATCACAAATATGATCAACGCCATGATTATTTTCAACATCATGATAAGTGATACATCTATCAACCCATTTACAGTTGATGCAAATGCACATAATTAATAAATAAAATGAAAAGTAACATTCCCTCAGATCATACACTAATAATTGATGAATTAGAAACAAGTATAAAATTTAATAATTTGTATTTAATATTAGGTTTATTACCTAAAGGATCATATTTAGTTGGTGGTTACATAAGAGATATTATTTTGGGAAGAGAACCTAAAAAGATAGATGTTGATATTGTGGTGCCTTTAAATGCAATTGAAATTGGTAAAAAGATTGCAGACAATAATGGATCCAAATTCATAATTTTAGATGAAAAAAGAGAAGTAGTAAGAATTATTCTTAATCATATTAATATTGATATTGCTAATCAGGTTTCATCTACGATTGAAGGAGATTTATGTTCTAGAGACTTTTCGATTAATTCAATTGCTTTTTTATTTGATAAAAAGTGTTTATTTGATCCATTTAATGGTCTTAGAGATCTAGAAATGTCTTTGCTTAGAACTCATTCTGAAGAAAATTTACTCAATGATCCTTTACGAATTTTAAGATGTTTTCGATTTGTTTCAGAATTGAATTTTAAAATTGATTTTAATTTAATTACTTTTATAAAAAAAAATAAAGGGAAATTATATTTTGTTGCTAAAGAAAGGATTAATTATGAAATACAGAAAATAGTACATGGAGAAAATGCTCTTGATGCAATTTTGTTGATAAAAAAATTAAATATATTTGGTAGTGATAATTTAACTGAAGATTCTTTTTTTTTGGATTTAGAGAAAATTAACTATGCAGAACTTAATCAGAAAGAAAAAGAAAAATTTTTACCATCATTTTTTATTACTCAAATTTTAGATGTTGTATCTTTGGAAAAACTTAAATTCAGTAAAGCTGAAATTGCAAAAACTAAGTTATTGAGAAAATGGCACTCATTTTTGAAGAATAAAAATATTTCTCAGTTAAGTGAATTAGATAGATTTAAATTACATCAAGAATTGGAGACTTTTCTTCCATGTTTCATTTTTTATTTGCCTAAAAATTTACGCTTCTCTTGGCTAAAAAGATGGCGTGATAAGGATGATAAATTATTTCATCCTTCAAATTTAATTAATGGTGATGTAATCAAGAAAAATTTCAAAATAGAGGATGGACCAATTCTAGGAGAGCTTTTACAGTACCTTTCAAAGGAGCTTGCTTTTAAAAGATTGAATAATTTTGATGAAGCAATTTATAAAGCCAAGCAATGGATTGAACAAAATGCGCCAAAATGTGATTAAATACACATAGCTTAGTTTTGTTTAGAAGTTCAGACTTCAAAATCATCTTTAAAAATTTATGGGCATTCGCATTTACATTGGCAACTTACCACAAGGATTTAATCCAAAAGAATTTGATACACTTTTAAAATCAGTTTCTGATTCAATTAGATTTAAAGCAGTTTTAGATAAGGAAACTAAGGAATGTAGAGGTTTTGGTTTCGCAACATCAAATAATGAAGAGAATGCTAATTTATTAATTCAAAAATTAAATGGCTTTGAATTTAATGGTTCCAAATTAAGAGTAGAATTATCAGAAAAGAAAGATTCTGCTTCAAATAAAAGAAATAGCGGAAACTTAAACAAGAACAAGAAGAGGAAAGATTATAAAAAAATTGTGCATAGTGACGCACCTAATCTTGAAGCACCAGATCCAAGATGGGCTGGAGAGCTCTCGAAATTAAAAGATTTGTTGGCTAATCAGAAGACACCTGCTTAACTATTTAATTCGAGAAATTAAAAAGGATATGGGAATTTCGAAAGCTTTTACAGAATTCTTTACAAAAGCTCTGTTATTAAAAACGTCATAGTCTAGTCTTTCGATAGAATCTAATATGCCTCTATAAAGACGTAAAGATGTCCAAACTGGCCACCTTGCATCAGAAGATAACCACTTAATTCCATCTTCAGACTTTTTGAACCAATCTCGAGCCCTTGTTAATTGAAAGTTCATAAGCGCCTTCCATTGATTATTAATTTCACCTTTTAAAAGTTTTTCTTCAGAATAATTAAATTTTGCAATATCCGCTTGTGGGAGATAAATCCTTCCTCTCTGTCTATCTTCTCCAACATCTCTCAATATATTTGTCAATTGATTTGCAATTCCTAGAGCTATAGCTGCTTCAGATGGGTCAGGCTTAGCACTCCATGGCGCTGATGTATAAGCACTATCAATACCCATCACATTCTGCGTCATTAAACCAACAGTACCTGCGACTCTATAACAATAGAGTTTTAATTCATCAAAATCTTTGTATCTAAATTTATTAAGATCCATTCTCTGACCATCTATCATATCTAGATAAGGTTGAATACTTTGGGGATATTTTTCGATGGTATCTAATAGAACCGAATCTAATTCTGATTTTGTATTTCCTTTAAATACATTTTTTGTATTTTCTTCCCAAGCATCCAAATTGTCTGAAAGTTCATCTTGAGATTTAGTGGACGCTTCTTCGCTATCCATGATTTCATCTGTTCTTCTGCACCATACGTAAATAGCCCAAATAGCTTTTCTCTTTTCTGGTGGTAGTAGAAGAGTTCCCAAATAAAAGGTTTTAGCCCATCGTTGGGTCTCTTTACGGCATATCTCATATGCTTGATCTAGTTGAGAAATTGACTTTTTCAAAAAGTTTTAGCTAAATTTAGGAATTTTTAATGTTATTAAGAAACATTTTGGGGGGTTTTGGAATACTCTTTGTTAATAGATTCCGCGCATAATTTACCACTTAAAACAGCTCCTTCCATAGATGCTAAATATTTTTGCATTGTGTAATCACCTGCTAAGAAGAAGTTTTTTATAGGAGATTTTTGACTAGGTCTGAACTCTTGGCATCCAGGAACTGCCTTATAAACTGATCTTGGAGTTTTAACAACTTTGTATTTTCTTAATGTTGTTTTATCATCACCCATGAAATGTGTTGGAAATAATTTTTTTAGTTCTTCCATTGTTGCATCAACGATATCTTGATCACTCCTATTAATCCAATCTTTTGCTGGTGCGAAAACTAATTCAAGCATTGATCTATTTGGATCTTCATATTCTTTACATGTGATACTCATATCTGCATAAACACTGAGAAGTGGTGATCTGCTGAAAAGTAGATGGTCGATATTTGTTAATTTCTTATCAAACCATAAGTGAATATTAATAACTGGAACACCGTTAAGACCATCTAATTTAGAAAAAGCATCTAAGCCTTTCCATTGTTTAGGTAGCATTAATTTAAAAAGATCTACAGGCATTGCACTAACATAAGCATCTGCGGTTAGCTCTTTCTTCTCATTTGAATCTAGAGAAGCAATAGTAAAGCTTTTAACAGTACTATCTTCATTCAGGTTGATTTGCCTTAATGGGCTATTCATGTGCACTTCTCCACCGCGAGCAGTGATATAATCAACCATTGGTTGGCATAGTCTTTCTGGAGGAGCTCCGTCAAGGAAGGCCATTTTTGAACCATTTTTTTCTTGTAAAAATCTATTAAGTGCTGTTAATAAAACTGTAGATGATATTTCATCAGGTCCTATGAAATTTAAAGCTTTACTCATGGCTATAAAAACTTCATCATTAACTCTTTCTGGAATATTGTGTTCTTTGAGCCAATCAGTCCATGATTTGGTGTCACATTTATCCAAGTACTTTTGGCCTCTCAGCATTGCAGGGACTAAACCTAGTCCAAAAAGAATTTTTTCATTCCATGAAAGCATATCATTATTGCTGAGTATGGCTGAAACTCCATTTACAGGAGCTGGAATATCTGGAAAGTCAAATCTACTATAAGTTCCTGGCTCGGAGGGCTGATTAAAAATCATTGAATGACTTTTCCATTGGAGTCTATCTTCAATATCTAATTCTTTGAAAAGCTGCAACATATTAGGATATGCTCCGAAAAATATATGCAAACCAGTTTCATACCAGTCTCCATCTTCGTCTTTCCATGCAGCAACTTTCCCTCCTAAAACATCTCTAGCTTCGAGCAGGATTGGAATGTGACCGTTATCAACTAGATATTTAGCGCAAGATAAACCCGCTAACCCTGCACCAGCAATTACAACACGCATTATTAAATCAAGAAATAAATTAACACTTACTAATAAGCTACATTAAAGTTAAGACATTATAGTTTTTTTCGTTGATTATTTCGCAAAATTATGGAAAAAATGCTTTTAAAATCGACAACTCGACATGTAAGGATTTTTACTGCTGAAGTAGTCGATAAAGAATTAAAGTTTCATCCCAATAAACTGACTCTTGATTTAGATCCTGATAATGAATTTATTTGGAACGAAGATTCATTAACCAAAATAAATGAGAAATTTAATGAACTTTTAGAAGAGAGAGCGGGAAAGAATTTGGATGATTATGAACTTCGGAAAATAGGATCAGAAATTGAGGGTTTAATTAAATTTTTGCTTCAAAATGGTCAATTGAGTTATAACCCTGATTGTAGAGTTATGAACTATTCAATGGGTTTACCAAAAACAAATGAAGTGCTGTGAATAGACCACCCTCAAATAGAAGGTCAAGAAGAGGCCAAAATAGAAGTTATTACTCTTCAAATCCAAGAGATAGGGATTCTTATGGTCAAACAACTAATAGATTATCTGCATCTTCTTCCGAACAAAAGATCAACTTCAGTACAGGAACCATTGCAGTACTTGCGGGAGTACTAATTTTAGGGGTTGGTATTGGAAGCGCTATTACCAGTACAACAGATGGAGGACAAGGCAATATAGCTAGTCAACAACAATTAGATATGGCTGTTCCAGACCCTGAATTTTGTAGACAATGGGGAGCTAGCGCTTTTGTAATTGATGTTGAAATGTATACAACACTGAATCCATCCACGAGTTTTGTAACGCAACCAGCTCTTCAGCCAGGTTGTGTTATTAGAAGAGAGAATTGGACAGTTTTACAAAAACAAGGAGCTATAAGTAATGAAGATGTAAGAGAGTGTAAGCAAAGAATGAATACTTTTGCTTATATTGGATCAATAAGAGATAAACCTATAGTGAAGTGTGTTTATCAAACTGATGTTAATGAAAATAAATTTATAATCAAGGGAGATGGACAAGCCGAAGATGGAGGAGTAGGTATCAATAAAGAAGCGATTCAGTTTTGATAAATTTAAATCTGCCTTAGTGGGCTCTCTAAACTTGCAAATTGAGGAAGTATATTTTTTTTAAATACTTCTGATGCCCTCGATGTATATCTTGATGGATTGGTAATCAATTTTAGTTCTCTTTCAACCTCTAAATCAGCAACGAATGCTTTATGGATAGTACCTGCTGCTAATTCTCTTTCAATTGAAACAACAGGCAAAAAAGAGGCTCCTAAGCCTGATTGCACTGCATTCTTGATAGCTTCAAGAGAGTTAAGTTCCATCTCAATTTTTAATCTTTGGATTTCTAATCCAGAATCTTGAAGAAGTTTGTCAACAACTTTTCTTGTTGTTGATTGAGAATCTAGTGTTACGAAATTTAATTTGTATAAGTCTTCTTTTAAAAGCTCTTTTTTTTGAGAAAGTGGGTGTTTAGTAGGTAATACTAGTGCTAATTCATCTGTCGCATAAGGAATCACTTGTAATAAATTTTCTAAATCGCCAGGTAGTTGTCCTCCAATAATGGCCAAGTCAATTTGTCCATTGGCAACACTCCAGCCAGTTCTTCTGGTGCTATGTACTTGAAGTTGAACAGATACATCGGGATATTTTTGTCTGAATAGTCCAATCATCCTTGGCATTAAATAAGTTCCGGTTGTTTGACTTGCTCCAATGACAAGGGTTCCACCTTTTAAACTATTTAAATCTTCTATAGCTTTGCAAGCTTCGTCGCATTGATTCAAAATTCTTTCACAATATTCAAGCAGTAACCTTCCTGCTTCTGTTAAAAGAGCTTTTCTACCACCTCTATCAAAAATTGTTATTTCAAGTTGTTTTTCTAGATTTTGAATTTGTAAACTTACAGCAGGTTGTGTTACATACAGAAGATCTGCAGCTTTTTTAAAACTTCCTTGAGCTGCTATAGCTTTCAGTATTCTTAATTGGTCAAGCGTAAATGGTAATTCGGGCATCTATTATGCCTACAATTTCTTATAATTCTAATACCTAAGAGTATTCTTGTTAAGAACTAAAATCATTCGAATAATTTAAATTTATGGATACTCATAAAACTTCTTTAGTTATCTCAATTTTGATTTTGATTTTTGCTGTAATTCATAGTGGTGGGGCTGCTCTAAGGATTAAAGCAGAATCTATAATGGGTCCAAGATTATGGCGGTTATGTTTTGTGCTTTTAAGTTTGCCCTCCGCAATTATCTTGATAAGTTACTTTTTGGCTCATAGATATGATGGAATAAGATTGTGGAATTTACAAGATAATAATTTCGTTTTTATATTTGTTTGGATTTTAACTGCAATAAGTTTTTTATTTTTATATCCGGCTACTTATAATTTGCTGGAAATTCCTTCAGTGTTAAAACCTAAAGTGCGAATTTACGGAACTGGGATAATGAGAATTACAAGGCACCCGCAAGCATTTGGTCAGATAATTTGGTGTTTTGCTCACACCTTATGGATTGGGACATCATTCACATTAATAACTTCTATTGGTTTAATTTTGCATCATGTTTTCGCTATCTGGCATGGTGATAAGAGATTAGCTGATCGGTTTGGAGAAGAATTTGAGGAATTTAAACAAAAGACCTCTATAATCCCTTTTTTGGCGATATTTGACGGAAGGCAAGAATTTAAAATTAATGAATTTTTTAGGTTATCACAACTTGGAATATTGGTTGCAATCGGCTTCCTTTGGTGGTCTCACAAGTATATAAATATTGCTGTAAAAACATTTAATTCATCATTTTTGTCGGAATTTTTCAATTGACAGTTTAAAATCAAACTAAAAGTCCTTTAAAACATGCCTCAAGCTTCAGAAATTGCCTGGTTAATTCCTGTTTTTCCACTTATTGGAGCAGTACTTTCTGGTTTAGGACTAATAAGTTTCAATAAGCAAATTAATAACTCAAGAGAGATTGTTTCTGTAGGTCTTATCTCTTTTGTTGGCATTTCTGCAGTAATTAGTTACAAAGCTCTGATTGAACAAGTTAATGGTTATCAATCTGTAGAAAAATTATTTGTATGGGCTAGTGCTGGGGATTTTACAATCCCGATGGGTTTTGTTCTTGATCCTTTGGGGAGTGTAATGCTTGCTCTTGTAACGACTATAACGTTGCTGGTGATGATTTACTCTCATGGTTATATGGCGCATGACAAAGGTTATGTCAGATTTTTTACATATTTAGCATTATTTAGTAGTTCAATGATGGGATTAATAGTTAGTCCGAATTTATTAGAAATTTATGTTTTTTGGGAATTAGTTGGAATGTGTTCTTATTTGTTGGTTGGTTTTTGGTACGACAGGGATGGCGCTGCCCACGCTGCACAAAAAGCATTTGTTGTTAATAGAGTGGGAGATTTTGGATTATTACTAGGAATTCTTGGCCTATTTTGGGCAACAAATAGTTTTGATTTTAATGAAATAGCAACTGGAATTTCTCAATCAATATCTGATAATTCGATACCTATTTGGGCTGCCTTATTGCTTTGTTTTTTAGTTTTTTTAGGGCCAATGGCAAAATCTGCTCAGTTTCCTCTTCATGTGTGGTTGCCTGATGCGATGGAAGGCCCAACACCTATTTCTGCACTTATCCATGCTGCAACAATGGTTGCTGCCGGAATATTTCTTGTAGCAAGACTTCAACCTTTGTATTCAATATTCCCCTCTATTCAGTTCATTATTGCTTTAGTTGGTACCATCACTTGTTTTTTAGGAGCCTCTATAGCTTTGACCCAAATGGATTTAAAAAAAGGATTAGCTTATAGCACGGTCTCTCAGCTTGGGTATATGATGCTTGCAATGGGTTGCGGAGCACCAGTTGCGGGAATTTTTCATTTAGTGACTCATGCTTGCTTTAAAGCAATGCTCTTTTTGGGATCTGGTTCAGTAATACATGCTATGGAAGAAGTAGTTGGCCATCAGCCTGTATTAGCTCAAGATATGAGATTAATGGGCGGTTTAAGAAAAAAAATGCCATATACATCAACAACATTTTTAATAGGTTGCGTAGCAATTAGCGGTATTCCCCCATTGGCAGGTTTTTGGAGTAAAGACGAGATTCTCGGAAATGCTTTTATATCATTTCCAGCTTTTTGGTTTATAGGACTTTTAACAGCTGGTATGACTGCTTTTTATATGTTTAGGCTTTATTTCTTGACATTTGAAGGAGATTTCAGAGGGGAGAATAAAGAATTGCAAAAAGAGCTTCTAATAGCCTCTAAAACAAACCAAGATGAAGAAAATGAAGAACAGCATGAAGAACATGGCTCTATTCATGAGTCACCCTGGTCAATGACATTTCCCTTGGTATTTTTAGCTGTACCGTCTCTAATTATCGGTTTTATGGGTCTTCCATGGGATAGCAAAATTGCAAATCTACTAGATCCTGAAGAAGCAGAGACTGCTGCAAAAGCTTTCGAATTAAAAGAATTTTTGCCTTTAGCGATTGCATCAGTTCTTATTGCATCAGCTGGGATCATTATTGCTTATCAAGCATATTTTCTGAAAAAAATTAATTTGTCAGTTTTATTTGCTCAAAAGTTTCCTGCTATTAACCAATTTTTATCAAATAAATGGTATCTAGATGATATAAACGAAAAACTTTTTGTTAAAGGCAGTAGAAAACTTGCTAAAGAAGTTTTAGAAGTTGATTCTAAGGTTGTTGATGGTGTTGTTAATCTTACTGGACTTGTAACTTTGGGGAGTGGAGAAGGTTTAAAATATTTTGAGACCGGTAAAGCTCAATTTTATGCTCTTATTGTTTTTGGCGGAGTAATTTTATTGGTGGCTATATTTGGTTTTCAATCTCCTCAAGTAACTTAATTACAATTGTGTGTCTTCACTGTCTATAGGGTGAAAAAATACAGATAATTTCTAGACTTTACTTAAGATAAATTTCTTATTAAATTGAGTACTTATTTTTTTACACATTTTGCGACACAAATGTTTGGAACTTTAGGAGCCGGATTGTCTAATTTTCCTTGGTTATCTGCATCTATTTTGTTCCCAATTGGCAGCGCATTTGTGATACCTTTTTTCCCAGATAAAGGAGATGGTAAAGAGGTTAGATGGTTTGCTTTGTCTATTGCATTAATAACTTTTTTAATAACTGTAGGTTCATATATAAATGGCTTTGATATCAATAATGAAAATGTTCAACTTAAAGAAAATATTAGTTGGCTACCTGATTTAGGTCTAACTTGGTCTGTTGGTGCTGATGGAATGTCCATGCCTTTAATATTATTGACTAGTTTTATAACTGCTTTAGCAGTGCTAGCTGCATGGCCTGTCAAGTTCAAACCAAAGTTATTTTTCTTTTTGATATTGGTTATGGATGGTGGGCAAATCGCTGTGTTTGCAGTACAAGATATGCTTTTATTCTTTCTAACTTGGGAACTTGAGTTAATTCCTGTTTATTTATTATTAGCTATATGGGGTGGCAAAAATCGACAATATGCAGCGACAAAATTCATTATTTATACAGCTGGTAGTTCTATCTTCATTCTTTTAGCAGCGTTAGCAATGGGTTTCTATGGTACAGAAATTCCTAACTTTGAGTTTTCGCACTTGGCAGCTCAAGATTTTAGTCAAAAATTCCAAATATTATGTTATGTCGGGCTTTTAATTGCATTTGGAGTGAAACTACCAATAGTACCTCTTCATACTTGGCTTCCAGATGCTCATGGAGAGGCTACAGCTCCTGTTCATATGCTTCTAGCAGGAATTTTATTAAAGATGGGAGGATATGCTCTTTTAAGATTTAATGCACAATTATTACCCGTTGCTCATGCTCAATTCGCCCCATTATTAATAGTTCTAGGGGTAGTCAATATAATTTATGCTGCATTAACTTCTTTTGCTCAAAGAAATCTAAAAAGAAAAATTGCATATAGTTCGATAAGTCATATGGGTTTTGTTCTCATTGGTATAGGGAGTTTTAGTAGCCTTGGAACAAGTGGAGCTATGCTGCAAATGGTTAGTCATGGATTAATCGGTGCAAGTTTATTTTTTCTTGTTGGTGCCACCTATGACAGAACAAAGACTCTTAAACTTGATGAAATGAGTGGTGTAGGACAAAAAATGAGAATCATGTTTGCCCTATGGACTGCTTGTTCCCTTGCTTCCCTAGCCTTGCCTGGTATGAGTGGATTTGTTTCCGAATTAATGGTATTTACAGGATTTGTTACCGATGAAGTTTATACACTGCCATTTAGGGTGGTTATGGCCTCTTTAGCTGCTGTAGGTGTGATACTAACTCCTATTTATCTACTCTCAATGTTACGGGAAATTTTCTTTGGAAAAGAAAATCCTAAATTAACCGAAGAACGCAAACTTGTCGACGCAGAGCCGAGAGAAATTTATATTATTGCTTGTTTACTTTTGCCAATAATTGGAATAGGTTTATATCCAAGATTAGTTACTGAAAGTTACATTGCATCTATCAATAATTTGGTCGATCGAGATTTAACTGCAGTTAAAAGTGCTGTGAAAACAAATATTTTTTCAGGAACTAAAACAAATGAGATCTTAAAAGCTCCAACTATATAATTTTTAAAATTAATGCGATATTGTTTGGCATTAAATAATTAAGGGTATATCTTATGTATAGTTATTACCAATTTAAAAATATCTAACTACAACCCTATTCATAGACAACAATTAGGGCCTAGATTGTTGATTAAGTTTCTTCAAGACGCCGCAGGTAAAGGTGATCTTGATCCATGGGATATTGATGTAATAAGTGTAATTGATAGTTTTTTAGAGCAATATTCACAATCTTTCGGCAGCAAATCATATAGCAAAAGTTCCTATCATAAGGATTTATCTGAGACAAGCGAAGCTTTTTTTGCTGCTTCCGTACTAGTTAATTTAAAGGCTCAAGTTTTGGAATCTGATGTTTTCAAAGACAATTCTTCCGATTTTGAAGATGATTTTGAATTGGATGATCAAGATTGGATTGACCAAGAATTTGATATACCAAAATATCCTGAAAAATATCTAAGGAGGAGATCAATAGCACAACCAATTCTCAAACGTACAACAACTCTGGGAGAACTGGTAAGTCAGTTAGAGTCTATTGCTGAAGTTATAGAAACCCAAGACCTTCTACTAATGAAGAGAAAAAGAAATAAAAAATATTCAGATAAAGCTTTAATTTCTCAAGTGAAATCATTAGCGCATCGTGAGAAACTACCAGAAACTACTAAAGCACTAGGTAAATTTATTGATGGGTGGGAAAAAGCATTACAGTGGACAGATTTTGAATATCTAGTTGAGAAATGGCAAACTGTTGTAAAAAATGATTTAGATAAAGATCGTTTGGGGGTTTTTTGGGCCTTGTTATTTTTATCATCTGAAAACAAAATTGAAATTAAACAAATTAATTCCTTATATGGCCCAATTCAAATTAAAAGAATAATTCCTGAAGGAGGTTTAGCTCAATTACCTATAGAGAATCTTGATGTAACCAAGACTGTTCCTTCTGCTGTTTAGGAGCTTATTAGTAATAACGTATAATCTTTAAAAAGAGGTTTTGAATTCATGAAGGCAATGATACTTGCTGCAGGTAAGGGTACACGTGTTCAGCCTATTACGCATGTGATTCCGAAACCGATGATTCCGATTTTGCAAAAACCTGTTATGGAGTTTCTCTTGGAACTTTTAAGAGAACATAACTTTAAGGAAATAATGGTAAATGTTTCTCATCTGGCTGAAGAAATTGAAAATTATTTTAGGGATGGGCAAAGATTTGGAGTAGAAATCGCTTATAGTTTTGAGGGAAGAATTGAAGATGGAGAATTAATAGGTGATGCTTTGGGATCCGCAGGAGGATTAAAAAAAATTCAGGATTTTCAAAATTTCTTTGATGAAACTTTTGTTGTTTTATGTGGTGATGCTTTAGTTGATTTAGATTTAACTCAAGCTGTTAAAAAGCATAAGCAGAAAGGAGCTATTGCAAGCTTAATAACAAAGAAGGTAACTAAAGATCAAGTATCAAGTTACGGTGTCGTAGTTTCTGATGAAAATGGGAGAATAAAGGCTTTTCAGGAAAAGCCAACAGTTGATCAAGCTTTAAGTGATTCTATAAATACAGGAATTTATCTTTTCGAACCTGAAATTTTTGATTATATACCTTCAGCAGAGAAATTTGATATTGGAGCTGATCTTTTTCCTAAACTTGTTGAAATGGATTTACCATTTTTTGCATTACCAATGGATTTTGAATGGGTAGATATTGGAAAAGTTCCTGATTATTGGAGTGCTATTAGAAATGTTCTACAAGGTAAGGTAAGACAAGTGCAAATACCAGGTAAGGAAATAAAACCAGGAGTTTTTACCGGCTTGAATGTAGCGGCTAACTGGGAAAAGGTTAATATTACTGGGCCGGTTTATATAGGAGGTATGACTAGGATCGAAGATGGAGCAACTATTATTGGCCCTTCTATGATTGGTCCAAGTTGTTGCATTTGCGAGGGAGCAACCATAGATAATTCAATTATTTTTGATTATTCTAAAATTGGTAAAGGTGTAAGACTTATGGATAAGTTAGTGTTTGGTAAATATTGTGTCGGTAAAAATGGAGATCACTTTGATTTGCAAGATGCATCTTTAGATTGGTTAATAGCAGATTCAAGAAGATCTGATTTGACTGAGCCATCGCCTCAGCAGAAAGCTATGGCAGAATTATTAGGTACTGATTTGATTAATATTCCAGACTAAGATTAGCTTTTTCAATAATCTCAGGAATTAAATGCTCTGATTTTACGGCCATTAGATGAACACCATTTGCGATATTCATAAAATCATGAGCTTGTTCAGCTGCAATTTTAATACCTTCTTGTAATGGGTCTTTAGCATCTTTGAGACGAATTAAGATATTTTCAGGGATGTTTGCACCTGGAACATATTTGTTTATAAAGAGGGCGTTTTTGTAAGACTTTAATAGGAATACACCTGCAATTACAGGAATTTCAAGAGGCTTGCTTATCTTTTCACAAAAGTCTATCAAATTTTCTTTTTCCATAACCATTTGAGTTTGTATAAATCCAGCTCCAGCCTCTTTTTTCTTTCTCATTCTATTTTCTAAACTTCTTTTATTTCTGCAATTTGGATCAGCTGCAGCACCTGCAAAAATAAATGTTTTTTTATCGGAAAGTTCTCCTAGTGTAGGATCAATTCCTTCATTGAAATCCTGAATTTGTTGAAGTAATCTAACAGACTCAAACTCATGTACGGCCTTGGCATCTTGTTGATCCCCAGCTTTTACTGCATCACCTGTAATACATAAGATATTTCTAATTCCTAAAGCATTTGCGCCCAAAATGTCTGATTGTAAAGCAATTTTATTACGATCTCTGCAAGAAATTTGCATTACTGGTTCTATGCCATTTTCCAGTAATAGTTTGGACATTGCCAAGCTGCACATTCTCATTACAGCTCTGCTCCCATCGGTAATGTTAACAGCATGTACCTTATCTTTCAAAAGTTGTGCTATCTTAAGAGATCTTATGGGGCTTCCACCTCTTGGCGGCATTAACTCTGCCGTTATTACCTTAGATCTTTTTTCTAAAGTCTGCTGAAGTTTTGATTTCAATTGCTTTTGTTTCCTAGTTGGTTAACAAGTGTACTGAGATTGCTAAACTTAATTAATATAAAAAAGGAACTGTTTAAATGCAAATGGTTGAAGAAGAAGTAAACAACATTGATATGATGGGTCTCTCAGCAAGAGAGATGGAAATCATTGATCTCGTAGCTGATGGGCTTACAAACCAAGAAATTGCGGTAAAATTAACTATTAGTAAAAGAACTGTTGATAATCATGTAAGTAATATGTTTACAAAAACTGGTTCTAAAAATAGAGTAGCACTTTTGAATTGGGCAATGGACAATGGAAAGATTTGTAGAGATGGATTTAATTGTTGTACACTTCCAGACTCTGATCAAGATTAGTATTACCCTTTACTTTTTTTGTATCATTAGCCAAATCCATCAGACAATAATTTGTAGAACCTAATTCGAAGAGTTCAGCATATGCAATACAGGCATCCTTGTCTGAATCGACAAATCTCAATATTCCTTCTTTGTCATAAAGACCATACATCTGAGGAAAATAAAAATATCATTTTTAAATATAAAGAAAATATAAAGGACAAGTGGGTCCTTTGACTAGTTACTTTTGAAAGTTGTAAATTAGTCTTCTTTCCACTCTGAAAAAGGATTGTTAGCGAGACTAAAATTGGAGTAATGGGTCAGCCCAGTAATTTCTTTTGAAATGAAAGATGGTAGAAATAAATCTTCCTCTTCATTAGAAAGTTCAATTTCTGCAATTTCAAGTGGATAATTTTTTTCTTTAAAGCAATCTATAATCCAAAATTTTTTTCCAATTTCTAGAAAGAATCTATCTTTTTTAATTGTATTTGAAAGATTTGACATTATTATTTCAGCATCGCTTCGTGGAATGGAGTATTCAAATTCAAAGTTGGTAAAACCTTTGATATGTTTTTTAAGTGTAATTTTAGAGTTTTTCCCTATAAGCCTTACCCTAATAATCCAACCATCTAAACTTTTGGAAAAATATCCTTGTTCAATATAAACTTTTTTATTTATGAATTCTTTCCAATTATCATTTTTTATAAGAAATCTTCTTTCTATCTCAAAGGCCATTTAATTTTTGAAATTTTTTGGAGACAAATCGCCTTTCCAATCTAGTTTTTTTATTAAGGTATTATAGTAACTTGTGCTTTTTTTAAACTTTATTATTTTGCAGGGTGATTTCCCTTTCTTGATCTCACAATAATAATTTTCCTTAATGGTCATACATTTTGAACCGTCAGTCCATAATTTAATTTCCCCTTTACTTTTTTTTACTGGCTTAATGATTACGGTACTGGTATTAGGTATGACGATTGGTCTACTAGCCAAACTCATTGGGCATATAGGGTTAATAATCATTCCATCTATACTTGGATGTACTATTGGACCTCCTGCAGCCATTGAGTAGGCTGTTGAACCTGTAGTTGTAGCTACAATCAATCCATCACCTTTATATTCATTTACCTTCTCATTATTTATTTCAATTTGTATTTGGTTGGTCGGAGAAATATCTTCTTCAACGGATTTAAAATAAAAATCATTTAAGGCGTTATAGCTTTTTATGGTTTTTTTCTCAGAACTTCTCCCCTCAATACAAACATTGCAATTTAATCTATTACGAAAGTCAATTAAATATTCTTCGTTTTCAAGGATTTCAATAAAAGATTTGTCAAATAAAAATTCTTTCTCTTGAGTAAGAAACCCCAAATTACCTCCAATATTAATACTCAACAAAGGAATATCATAATCAGCTAATGCATTTGCACATTTCAGGAAGGTTCCATCTCCACCAAGAACTATGCCAATATTTGGTTGTGATTCTGAATTGGAAAAATATTTTTCAATTTCATCTTTATGAAAATCACTTTCAATCCTGTTTGATTTAATATTTTTTGCTTTAAGAACTTCTTCACAGAATTTTGAAGCCTCTTGAGCTATAGAACTATCCGAACGATATACAATAAGCACTAATGAAAGTTTCATTTAATGCTTTTACCATTTTAATAAATTAAAACTTTCCATATCTACAGTCACCCTATTCCTATAAAGAGATAACAATATAGCTAATCCAACGGCTGCTTCTGCGGCAGCAACAGTAATCACAAAAATTGTAAAAACTTGTCCTTGAATTAAATTATTATCAATATAGGAAGAAAACGCCATCAAGTTTATATTTACCGCATTGAGCATTAATTCAATGCTCATAAGAACTCTGACTGCATTTCTGCTATTTAATAATCCCCAAATACCAATGCAAAATAGTACTGAAGAAACTATTAAAAAAGCTTGAAGAGGAATTGATTCTAAATTCATAATAAGAAACTCAAAAGGTTAATTTTTATTTGTAAGTAATGGTTCTGATGATTTTTCAATTAACTCTTGATCAACAGGTAGTCCTGTCGAAATATCTTTGCTCATTACATCTCTTCTAGCTAAAACAATAGCACCAATCATGGCCATTAAAAGTAAAACTGAAGCTACTTCAAATGGGAGTAAATAATCACTAAAAAGATGTTCACCAATCCTAATTGTTGATTCTTCTCCAATAGAGTTTTGAGGACTTGATAGGCTCCATACATTGGTCAAGTCAACTCTTATTAAGAGGCTTAGGAGGGTTAAACATATCGATGTTGAAATAACTCTTCTCGATTTAATGTCATTGATAGGTTTTAAATCTTCTTTTTTATTGACTAACATTATCGCAAAAATTATTAATACATTCACTGCTCCCACATAAACTAAAACTTGAGCTGCAGCAACAAAACTTGCATTTAATAGAAGATATAATCCTGCAACACTCATGAAAACTCCACCAAGCAGAAAGGCTGAATAAACAATACTTTCGAGCAACACAACACCTAGTGCTCCAATAATGACAACTAAAGATAAAACTGTAAAACAAATAAGTTGTGTTGTTATGGCAATGGACATAAATTATGGAAATTAATTAGTTGGATTAGAAATTTTATCTTTATTTTCATTGGATTCAGGCCTCATCCAATCATAAACTTCTTCAGGTAATTTACCAACTCTTGCATCTGAAGCTGGGATTTCATGAGGGTCCATGACACCTTTAGGAAGATAGGCAAGTTCTCTTAGAGGTTTAACTGAAGGATCTGTTGTAACATTTGTGGGTAGTCTGCCAAGTGCTATATTATCGAAATTTAAATTGTGTCTGTCAAAAGTAGCTAATTCATATTCTTCAGTCATTGACAGACAATTAGTTGGGCAATATTCAACACAATTTCCGCAAAAAATACAAACTCCAAAATCTATTGAATAATTTCTAAGTTCCTTTTTTTTGGTTTCTTTATTCATTACCCAATCTACTACTGGGAGATTTATGGGACATACTCTCACACAAACTTCACAAGCAATACATTTATCAAATTCATAATGTATCCTTCCTCTATATCTTTCAGAAGGTATTAATTTTTCATATGGATATTGAACAGTAACAGGTCTTCTTCGAAGATGATCAAAAGTTACCGATAAGCCATTGTATAAATATTTACCAGCATTAAATGCTTCTTTGATATAACTATTTATTTGTTGAAGGAAATTTTTCATTTTGAAGAATTTACTTAGTAATTTTATCTTAGTGGATTAATTTCAAATTTAAGTATTTTTACTTAAATTAACCTCCAAAGAATTGCGGAAAAGCAAGTTTTAATCCTGCAGTTATCAAAAGATTAGCAAGAGAAATTGGAAGAAGAAACTTCCACCCTAGATCTAAAAGTTGATCTATTCTTACTCTAGGTGTTGTCCATCGTAATAATATTGCAATGAAAACTAAAAGATATGCCTTCAGTACAGTCATTACAATACCTATTGATGCAGTGAAAACCTGTATGAAAGGTGCATTAATGGGCAAATTTAGAAACTTAGCTATTAATTCAACTGGAATAGGAAAACCCCATCCTCCCAAATAAAGTATTGATACTAATAAAGCGGAAAGAATTAAATTAATGTAACTACCCAAGTAGAACAATGCGAATTTCATCCCTGCATATTCAGTTTGATATCCCGCAACTAATTCTTCTTCAGCTTCAGGTAAGTCAAATGGAAGTCTTTCACATTCTGCAAGAGCACATATCCAAAAGACTATAAAACCAACTGGTTGCCTCCAAATATTCCAACTTAGAATTCCAGCACCACTTTGTTGGTTAACAATATCAATAGTACTTAGAGAATTTGTCATAAGTACCACAGCCAGTACAGATAAGGCCAATGGTATTTCGTAACTTATTGATTGAGCTGCTGCTCTTAATCCTCCTAATAGAGAATATTTATTATTTGATGCATATCCGCTCATAAGAAGACCAATTGGTTGGATACTGCTTAAAGCGATCCAAAGGAAAATTCCAATACCAACATTACTTATTAGAAGGTTTTGGCCAAAGGGAACAATTAGCCAGGAGAGAATTACTGGGATAAGAACTAATATAGGTCCTGCAGTAAAGAGAATTCCATCCGCTTTAGCAGGGATTATATCCTCTTTGACAAGTAATTTAAGACCATCTGCAATTGGTTGGAGGACTCCAAGTGCTCCTGCATATTCAGGCCCTATTCTTTGTTGAGCAGCAGCAGATATTTTTCTTTCAAGCCAAACAGTTACTAAAACACCAATAACTGCTGCAACTAAAACCAAAAGCATGGGTAGAGGCAGCCAAATTATATGAGCGACTTCACTAGAAAGACCAAAACCTTTTAAAAATTCATTAAAACTATATTCAAGATCTAATCCGTATTCCAAAATTTTTTATGTTATTTACTTAATACATTAACTCTTCACAAACAATATGTGTGTTTTTTTATGAAAAGCTGCAAATATTATTCTCTATTTTCTAGATTGATCCAGTGCCTTGGAGCTGATCCAGTATATATTTGCGATGGTCTAAAAATTCTATTTGCTCCAAGTTGTTCTCTCCAATGAGCTAACCAACCAGCAACTCTAGATATGGCAAAAATTGGAGTAAATAAATCACGTGGAATACCAAGTTTTCTATAAACAAGACCAGAATAAAAGTCCACGTTAGGGAATATCCCTTTAGGTCCAAGTCTTGGTATTGCCTCTGCCTCTAATGATTTTGCAACTTCATACATTTCATCTGCTCCAAATCTAATAAAAAGGTCTTCTGCAAGCTTTTGAAGAATTATTGCTCTTGGATCTTTCACTTTATATTCTCTATGACCGAAGCCCATTATTTTAATTTTATTTTTTATTGCATTATCCAAAAAAGAAGCTGCATTTTCTGGGGTTTTGATTTCTTCTAACATTGCTATCACATCCTCATTAGCACCTCCATGCAGTGGGCCAGCTAGAGTTCCTACTGCAGAAGCAATAACAGCATATGGATCTGTAAGAGTGCTTGCAGTCACTCTAGCGCTAAATGTACTGGCGTTTAAACTATGTTCTGCATGCAGAATTAAACACCTATCAAAAACTTTTGCAGCTATGGGATCTTGTTCTTTTTCAGTCAGCATATAAAGAAAATTTGATGAGTAAGTTAAATCATCTCTAGGTTGAATTGGGTCTTGTCCTTTTCTAATAAGTTGAAACGCAGCAATCATTGTTGGTATTTTTGCTATTAGTCTTATGACTGCGTTGTAGATGTAATTAGGATCATCTATTGCCCTACGCGAATAGAAGAGCCCCAAAGATGCTGCACTAGACTGGAGAGCATCCATAGGATGACCTGTCGCAGGGAAACATTTCATCATATCTCTGACTCTAAAACTTAACCTTCGATGCATCTGCACTTCTTGTTCAAAATCTCTAAGTTGAATAGCTGTGGGTAATTCACCCCAAATCAATAGGTAAGCAGTTTCTAAAAAACTGCTTTTTTTGGATAGTTCCTCAATGGAGTAACCCCTATACAATAATTTACCTTTGTTGCCGTCAATATCGCAGATAGATGAATTAGTGACTGGGACACCCTCTAATCCTGGTTTTAAAATTAGTTTCTTACTATCCAATTGCTTAATTCAATATCAAATACTTATAGATTAAAGATAGTCAAATAATTTTTAATTAACCACAAGATATTAACTTCACAAAAATTTCAAATGATTGTCTTAGAAGCTTATTTGAATACCTTTATTAAGGTATTTTTAAATTTGTTTCTGTATAAAGAATTGGATTTTTTTCTGGAATAGATTGACTTATGATTTCTAGAAATTCTTCATTTGATATTTTTAAAATATTTCTTATGAGAAAATTAAGATCTTCCAAATCAGGTAAATATCCAATTTCATTGGAATTTTCATCTTTGATATCAACTTTTGAATAAAGAAAATTAGATTTATCTTTACAACTTTTAAGGTTGAAAAATTTTTTTGAGATTGTTTCTAGTTTTTTACTATCTATTAAAAAATTACTTATGAATTGCAAACCTCCTGATTCGATTGAATAGATATTTTCAAAAGTTAATTGTTTTATTGCATCGTTTTTTTCTTCAAGAATATCTTTGGAATATATTGAGTAAATATCTTCATTTTGTTTCAAAGTATATTTGTTGAAATCTTTTAGTTTTTTCAAAGTACTTAAATCAAATTGATTTTCAGTATTTTTTTCAAATGTAAAAAGCCAATCTTTTTTTGAATTGAGAATTAAGATGTCTTGATTTTTATTTTGGTTAAAATCTTCAAAAAAACTTATTTCAAAATTATTTATGAGAGGTTTTAGATATTTTTCAAAATTCTTTATTTCAGTAAAAATTGAAACTTGAGGATTATCTTTATTCTTATTTTCTTTATTCGTAAACTTAGCATAAGCAGTAATATCAATATTTTTTTTATTATTTAGTAAATATGATTTTAAAATTAAGTGTTTATTTTTTAGGTCAAATGTTGTAGCTACAATATCCTCATTGTTATTAGTTAAAATTTCTTTGTCAAAAAATATATTTCCCCCAAATTTCTTTGTGAATAATATATTTTTTTGATTTTTGAGTGCAAAAAGTTCTCCCTCATATTGAAATTTTTTTTCCTTAAAATCATTACTAGAGTTAATACTATTTTTGATCAATTTTTTATCTGATGAAGCAATTATATAATTATCGTCGGTTCGGTATATATAGTTAAGGAAATTTATTTTGTTTTCTCTATTAATTGAAATTATCTCATCAATCTGATCAATTTTGTTAGGCAAATTTAATAAATCGTCTATTGTTTTTTCTGGCTTAATTTTAAAAACAATCAAAATATCATCTTTAAGCTTTTTATTATTTTCAAAAGTTGAGATTGTAAGTTCATTATTATAGATATCTTCTAATTTATTGTTGCCTAGATCTATACCTAAGTAATCTAATATAGAGTCTTTTATTAAAACAAAATTATCTTGATCTGTTGTATTTTTATCTTTTTCTTTATTATTAATAATATTAAAACTATCCAAATTTGAAATAAATAATAATTTACTGTTTTCAGGTATATATTTTAAGATATTTAGTTGCTCAATATTTATACTTTGCTCCTTATTTTTATTAGCAGAAACTTTTTTAAAACCAAAAAAAAGTAATAAAGATAATAATAGTATTATTCCTATTAATCTAAGTTTCATTATCAATGTTTATTTTTATTTTTAACAATAAACTTCCTACTGCAACTTAATTTATTAAATTGTAAATAACACATAATTTATCCTATAAATTGGGAAGTTATCCAAAATCTATAAATGCTTCTAGTCTCAATGATTGGTTTAATTCTGAGAAAGAAGATCCAGTTTTGATTGATGTAAGAGAACAGTCAGAACTTGAACTAGCTCGTTTCTCAAAAGAATTTTTACATATACCAATTAGTAAAGTCACATCTGAATACGTTGAAGAAATATTTGCTGGTTTATTAGACAGAGAAATTGTAGTTACTTGTCATTCAGGAATAAGAAGTTATAACTTTTCTCAATGGTGCTTGGATAATAAGATTGTTAGTGAAATATGGAATTTGGAGGAGGGGATTGATGGATGGAGTAGATATATTGACCCGTCAATACCAAGGTATTGATTAAATATCTAATGAAGATGCAACAGTATTAACATCTTTGTCGCCTCTTCCAGAGCAATTGATAACTATATGAGTATCTTTTTCAAGAGTAGGGCATAATTTATCTAACCAAGCAAAGGCATGGGAAGTTTCAAGTGCAGGTATAATTCCTTCTAGTTCACTAACAAGTTTCAAAGCGTCTAAAGCTTCTTGATCTGTGACTGATCCATATTCTGCTCTGCCTATATCTTTTAAATGGCTATGTTCAGGTCCTACTCCAGGGTAATCTAAACCTGCACTAATTGAGTGAGCTTCTTGTACTTGACCATTATCATCTTGCAAGAGAAGACTCATTGATCCATGCAAAATTCCAACTGACCCTTTAGTGATAGTTGCAGCATGTTTGTCAGTATCAACTCCGCTTCCTGCAGCTTCAACTCCAATAAGACGCACAGAAGTTTCCTTAACAAAAGGATGGAAAAGCCCCATTGCATTTGATCCCCCACCTACACAAGCAAGCAAAATATCGGGAAAAGATCCAAATGATTCCAAACATTGTTTTTTAGTTTCTTCACCTATAACTGCATGAAAATCTCGCACAATCTTTGGGAAAGGGTGTGGGCCTGCAACAGATCCTAAAATGTAGTGTGTGGTTTCGACATTAGAAACCCAATCTCTAATGGCTTCACTAGTGGCATCCTTAAGTGTTGCAGTTCCAGAATTTACAACTTTAACTTCAGCTCCTAGAAGTTTCATTCTGAAAACGTTAAGGGATTGCCTTTTTATATCTTCAGCACCCATGTAGATAATACATTTCAAGCCAAATCTCGCACAAACAGTAGCAGTAGCAACTCCATGCTGACCTGCTCCAGTTTCTGCAATTATTCTTTTTTTGCCCATTCTTATTGCCAGTAAAGCTTGTCCGAGGGCATTATTAATTTTGTGAGCCCCAGTATGATTTAAATCTTCTCTTTTAAGCCATATTCTAGGAGTTGCTTGTTTAGTTTTGTAATGTTCAGTAAGTCTTTTAGCTTCATAAAGTGGTGTTTCTCTTCCTACATAAGTCTTAAGTAGATGATTTAATTCTTCTACAAAAAGTTTATCTTCCCATGCATTAGATGCAGCTATTTCAAGCTCAAAAAGAGCAGGCATTAGCGTTTCAGGAACATATTGACCACCATATTTTCCAAATCTCCCCTCTTTGGAGGGTTGATTTAAATCGTCATTTTTATAGTTTTGATCTTTGCGAGAAAATGTACTTACCACTTTTTCTATAGAATAAGTATTAACTAACTATAGATTATATTGAAAATAATGGGAAAAAAGAATTGGATCGAATTTGATAATCAAGAAAAACAATCTGAAGAAACAGCTAAGGTAGATACTTATAATAAAAGATCAAAAATAAATATTTCAAAACAAAAAAAAGGTAAAAAAGGAAAGACAGTAACTTTAATTAGAGGTTTAGGCACTGAGGATGAAATCTTATTAAAAGAATTACTAAAAAAAATTAAAGTTTTTTGTGGGACTGGAGGAACATTGATTGATAGAAATATCCAGTTACAGGGTGATATGGTATCGAAATCAATTGAGTTTCTTCGTAAAGAGGGATTTCATAATTTATGAAGCAAGGGTTAGGATAGGTTTTTAATTTTGATGATGCAAAAAATGAAAGAACAAGAACAAACAAAGTCAACCAATATAAAGTGGCACAACTTAACTATTGATAGAGAAAAGTTAGAGAAAATGAGAGGTCATAAAGGTATGGTTATCTGGTTCACAGGTTTATCTGGTTCTGGTAAAAGTACTTTGGCCAACGCTTTAAATGAGGTTTTACACTTAGATGGTTTTTCGACTTATGTGTTGGATGGAGATAATATTAGACACGGTTTATGTAAAGATCTTGGTTTTTCGGATGAAGATAGAGAAGAAAACATAAGAAGAATTGGCGAAGTTGCGAATTTATTTATGAATGCTGGGATAATAACTATTACAGCATTCGTTTCGCCATTTATTAGCGATAGAGATAAGGTGAGAAAAATTATTGGATCTAAGGATTTTATTGAAGTTTATTGTTCTGCTGATATCACAGTTTGCGAAAATAGGGATATTAAAGGTCTTTATAAGAAAGCTCGTTTGGGTGAAATTAAGGAATTTACAGGTATTTCTAGTCCATATGAAGCTCCTCATAATCCTGAAATTGTTGTTGATACAGGTTCGTTAGATTTAAATGATTCGGTTGAAAAAGTTATTAGCTACCTTAAAAAAGAAAACTTTCTTAACAAGGCCTAATAGAAAAATATGAGTTCATTTATTTTGAAGATAATTTTCAGGTCCAATAGTTGATAACTTATTATTTTTATTTCTTACCTGTTTATGTAGATTTTCTCTGAATTCTTTTAAGTTTTTCTTTATGGATTCATCAAATAAACTGATCATCTCTATTGCCAATAATCCAGCATTCTGTCCTCCATTAATTGCAACTGTTGCAACTGGAATTCCAGCGGGCATTTGAACGATTGATAAAAGAGAGTCCATTCCTTTCAGTGTCTTACTCTCTACTGGTACTCCAATTACAGGAATGCAAGTTATGGATGCCAGCATTCCTGGAAGATGAGCAGCACCCCCAGCACCGGCAATTATTACTTTTATGTTTTCTGATTCTGCATTTTTTGCATATTCCATCATTTCAATAGGTGTTCGATGAGCAGAAAGTATACAAACTTCAGTTTTTATTCTAAATTCTCTTAAAATATCAATGGCAGGTTTCAATGTATTTAGATCTGAATCACTACCCATTACGACAGCAATTTTATAAATTTCTTTAGAATTCAATTCTGACAAAATAACAAATCAATTCTTTCCTATAATGGCGTGCAATTAATTTGGCGCCAGTTAGTTAGTATGAAAAGAATAAATTTTCATAGAATATTATGACGTCAAATAAGATTATCGAAAAAGGGGAAGTCAGGGAGTATTTTAATGGTACTGGCTTTGAGAGATGGAATAAAATTTATAGCAAATCGGATGAAATTAATACAGTTCAGAAAAATATTAGGAAAGGACATCAAAAAACTGTAGATGATGTAGTCTCATACATCAAAAATTATCCTGCACTAACAAAAAAAAGTTATTGTGATGCAGGCTGTGGTGTAGGAAGTCTCTCCATACCTTTACTAAGACTCGGTATAAAAGAACTACAGATGAGCGATATTTCTTCTGAAATGATTAAAGAAACAAAAAAACGCATTCATGAATTAGGTTTGAATCAAGGTCAAATAAAATATGAAGTCTGTGATCTGGAAAAATTAAAAGGATTATTTGATGTTGTAGTTTGTTTGGATGTATTTATTCATTATCCTCAACCGGTCGCAGAAGAAATGGTTCAACATCTATGCGATTTAAGCAAAGAAAAACTAATCGTTAGCTTTGCTCCTTATACCCCAGTTCTTGCTGTTCTAAAAAATATTGGAAAATTATTTCCTGGGCCAAGTAAAACTACAAGAGCATATACATTGAAAGAAAAGGGTATTATTAATGCTGCTAAAGAAAGAGGATTTAAAGTTGTTAAAAAGAAATTAAATCAAGCTCCTTTTTATTTTTCAAAACTAATTGAATTCGAAAAAATTAAATAATTTATTTTACTAAATGATTTTCAAGTGCATAACGAACTAATTCTGTTCGGCTAGATGTACCTGTTTTGATAAAAAGTCTACTTACATATTTTTCAACATTTCTAATAGATGTTTCAAGCTGTCTGGCAATTTCTTTGTTCATCAGTCCCTCTGCTACTAGTTGAAGCACACTTGCTTCTCGAGGAGTAAAACTAGGAAGATTTATTTTATTTTCTGGATTAGTCTGGTTTTGGTCTGTGAGCATAGATTTTATTTCAGTAAGTTGTTTTGCCATTGTGCTTACGTCAATATCTGCGAATCGTGCCGCTTCTTTTAATAATCGTTCTTGTCTGTTGATTACATTTTTAACTCTTGCAGCTAATTCATCGGGATCGAAAGGTTTGGAAATATAATCATCAACTCCTGCAAGATAACCTTCAGTTCTGTCTAGTGTCATTCCTTTTGCAGTTAGAAAAATAACTGGAGTTCCTCCTAATTTTTCATCTTCTCTAATTTTTTTTAATAAAGCATAACCGTTGGCTCGGGGCATCATAACATCGCTAATTATCAAATCCGGGAAAATTGTTTGAGCTTTTTCCCAACCATCCTCTCCATCAACTGCAATAAATATTTCAAAGCCTTCATCTTCTAAAAAAGTTTTAACAGCTGTTCTTAAACCAGGCTCATCATCAACTAATAAAATTCTTGATTTTCTTACCGGTTCATTATTTATTTGATTAATTTCATTCATTTTTTTAATTCTTTAATTTGATTTTCTAGTAATAAACAGAATTTTATATACTAAACATAATGCTATCAACTCCCATACTACTAGACTATCAATCTTCGACTCCTTGCTCTAAAGATGTCGTTGATTCTATGAAACCTTTTTGGATTGAGATATTTTCTAACCCTGCAAGCAAAACTAATTTGGCGGGGATTAACGCAAGCGCTATATTGGAAGCCTCTAGAGAAAAAATAGAACAAAGTTTATTTCTTAAGAATAAAAAAGTTATTTTTACAAGTGGGGCAACTGAATCTAATAACTTAGCCTTATTAGGTTTTGCTAGAAATTTCTATAAAAAAACAGGACATTATGGACATATTATTACCTTAAAAACGGAGCACAAAGCTGTTTTGGAGCCATTAAACCAACTAAAAAAAGAGGGATTTATGGTTACAGAAATTAATCCTGAGAAAGATGGCTTAATTTCAGAAGAACAATTCAAAAAAAATATAAGAGAAGATACATTTCTGGTTAGTGTCATGTTGGCAAATAACGAAATAGGAGTTATTCAGCCCATAGAAAATATTTCCAAGATATGTAAATCGAGAGGAATAATATTTCACTCAGATTTTGCACAATGTTTAGGTTATATGGCGTTAGATAATCTTTTATCAGATGTAAACATGATAACGATGAGTTCTCATAAAATATATGGTCCTAAAGGGATAGGACTTCTTTTGATTGATGAAGAAATTAATCTTGAGCCTTTAATTGTTGGAGGAGGACAGGAATATGGTCTTAGGTCTGGCACATTACCTCTTCCTTTAGTAGTTGGCTTTGCTAAAGCAATAGAGATAGCAGTTATTAATCAAAAAAATAATGCTGAGAAATTACTTTTTTATAGAAATAACCTTTTAGAGGGGTTGTTAAAAAATAATTCTGGTTTATTAATTAATGGCTCTATAAAAAAAAGATTACCTCACAATTTAAATTTGACTGTATTGGATTTAAACGGAGCAAAGTTTCATAAACTTTTAAAATCTAAAATAATTTGTTCTACTGGATCTGCATGTAGTAATGGCGAACCATCTCATGTTTTACTAGCCTTAGGTAGATCTATTAAAGAAGCAGAATCTTCAATAAGGTTAAGTATTGGATTAAGTACTAATTCAAAAGATATAAAACAAGCCATTCATATTCTTACAGATACGATCAGATCATTACGATAGAAATTATTGGCTTTTAATTTAATTGAGCAATTCTTAATTTTCCACTTCTAGCTCTTTTATTTAGTTCGACTTCTTGTTCGGAAGGAGTTATTGGCTTTTTTGTCAGGTTTTTTAGTCTTTGATCATTCTTAAAACAACTTTTAACTAACCTATCCTCAAGGGAATGAAAACTAATAATAGAAATAATACCCCCTGGCAAAAGCCATTCAGGTACAACTTGCAAAAATTTTTCTAATACTTCAATTTCTTTATTAACAGCAATTCTTAATGCTTGGAATGTTCTTGTTGCTGGATGTATTTTTTTATATCTTTGTTTTGGTGGGAAGCAGCCTGCAATAGAATAAGCTAACTCTTTTGTCCCAGAATATTTCCCATTTTCCTTCAAATCTAATTTTATTTTCCTAGCAATCTTTCTTGATAATCTCTCATCTCCATATTTATAGATTAGATTAGCTAAATCTTTTTCATTCAAAGCCTCAATTAATTTCTCTGCATCAACATCAAGAAAAGGATTCATGCGCATATCAAGAGGACCATCTTTTTGGAAACTAAATCCTCTTTTAGGGTCATCAATCTGGTTACTATTTACTCCAAGATCTGCAATCACAAAAGAAACTTTTTCTTTTGGTACAAAATCCGCAAAATTTGAAGCCCTTATATCAATCCTACTTTTAAACTCATCAAGTTTTTTTGATGCTGATTTTCTTGCGAATGGATCTTGATCAAGTCCAATTATATTTAAATCCGAATATTTTCTCAATAAATGATAAGAGTGTCCCCCTCCGCCTAAAGTTGCGTCTATTCCCTTAAGTTGATTGTTATGTATAAGTGGGTAATGCTCTAATGAGGCCATAATCTCATCTGTCATAACTGATTGATGATTGAAAAAAGATGAATCAGATAGGTCAGTTTGCATAACTTTCGACTAAGATTTATTTAGAAGTTAAATTTCGAATGGCTCAGCTAGAGACTAGAACAGAACCAATGGTGGTCAATTTTGGCCCTCACCATCCCTCAATGCATGGGGTATTAAGGTTAGTTGTAACTCTTGATGGTGAGAATGTCATTGATTGTGAGCCAGTAATTGGATATTTACATAGAGGAATGGAAAAGATAGCTGAAAATAGAACAAATGTAATGTATGTCCCTTATGTAAGCAGAATGGATTATGCAGCAGGAATGTTTTATGAAGCTATTGTAGTAAATGCTCCTGAAAGATTAGCTAATATTCCAGTTCCCAAAAGAGCTAGTTACATCAGAGTTCTTATGCTCGAACTTAATCGTATTGCTAATCATCTTTTATGGCTTGGTCCCTTTTTAGCAGACGTAGGAGCTCAAACTCCATTTTTCTATATTTTTAGAGAAAGAGAGATGATCTATGATCTCTGGGAAGCTGCTACTGGACAAAGGCTAATAAATAATAATTTCTTTAGGATAGGCGGTGTCGCATGTGATCTCCCATACGGATGGTTAGAAAAATGTATAGACTTTTGCGATTGGTTCGGACCTAAGATAGATGAATACGAAAAATTAATCACAAATAATCCAATTTTTAGAAAAAGAATTGAAGGTCTAGGAACAATACAAAGAGACCAGGCAATTAATTGGTCTTTGTCTGGCCCAATGCTTAGAGCTTCTGGAGTTTCCTGGGATTTAAGGAAAGTCGATAGTTATGAATGTTATGACGATTTTGATTGGCAGATTGCTTCAGAAAAAGAAGGAGATTGTTATGCGAGATATCGAGTAAGAGTTGAAGAGATGAGACAATCACTAAGCATCATTCGCCAAGCCTGCAAAATGATTCCAGGAGGTCCAACAGAAAATTTAGAAGCTCAAAGAATGGCGACTGAAGACAAGAAAAGTGAAATATTTGGTATTGACTATCAATATGTAGCTAAGAAGGTTGCTCCAACTTTTAAAATTCCTAACGGAGAATTATATACAAGATTAGAGTCCGGCAAAGGAGAAATAGGTGTATTTATTCAAGGAAATAATGAAGTTACTCCATGGAGATTTAAAATCAGAGCGGCTGATTTAAATAATCTGCAAATATTGCCTCATATTCTTAAAGGTGCCAAAATCGCTGATATTATGGCAATCCTTGGTTCAATAGATGTCATTATGGGATCTGTTGATAGATAATTGCTTTAAATGAAACCCGCTGACTGGTTAATATTGCAGAAGAAGGTAAGGTTTGGTGATTGTGATTCTGCAGGTGTAATTCATTTTCATAACTTATTAAAATGGTCGCATGAAGCTTGGGAAGAAAGTATTGAAATTTATGGGATTCCTTCTCAAGATATTTTCCCAGATTTTTCCATACGTAAAAGTCAAATTATATTTCCAATAGTCAATTGTGAAGCAAACTTTCTTGCGCCTATAAAAATTGGAGATTTATTAAAAGTAAAAATTGCCCCTCATAAAATTAATACTCATTTGTTCCAAGTAAATAGCTTTTTTATAAAAAATGGAAATAAAGTAGCCGAAGGAAAAATTATACATTGTTCCTTAGATAGTGATTCAAGAAATAAAATAGAACTTCCTGATCAGTTAGAAAGATGGATAGAGGCTTCAAATGTAAGTACAAATTTAAAAGAATGCTAATTATTATTTTTTAAATTTATAGTTTATTTTTTCTGTACTGGTATTTTTATTTTTAACAACCCACTTTTCAGGTTTTTGATGTTTAGGCCAACTTTGAGAAAATTTTTTTAATAAATTTAATGAATTTTCAATATTTTCATGATTTGTATGTTCTTTATATTCAACAATTATTTTAATTTTATTTCCCCATAATTTGTCCGATACTTTTGAAATATTGAATTTATTAATTGGGATATTTTCTTTGATAATAAAATCATTTAATCTAGATTCAATTACTTTTGGAAAAACGATTTCTCCTCCTGAATTAAAAGCGTTATCACTTCTTCCAAGAAAGTTTAAATATAAAGAATTATTGATCTGATTAATTTCACCTAAATCACCGGTTTGCCACCACCCATTTTTATTTTTGAAATTTTCAGTTTTTGAAGAGTCTATTATTTCGATTCCAATTCTGGCTGATTTTATCTCGATTAATCCTTTTGCATTAATTCTTATTTTTGTATCTGGTAGTATTTCTCCAACATTTTTTAAACCCATTAAGAATTCTTTTGGTTTTAAACTCGTAACCATTGCTGCTGTTTCAGTTGAGCCGTAACAAGGTGCTAATTTTATTTTTTCTTTTATACATTGTTTTGTAGTTTCGTCTGAAATTGAAGCTCCACCTACCCAAATTAAATCAAAAATTTTCAGCCAACTAATTCCATCTTTTTGAGCTAAAAGTCTTTTTAATTGGGTAGGTACTAATGACGTAATCAAGTGTTTTTTGTTTTTTTTAGATTTAATTGTGAAAAGTAAAAGTTCTCGAGTTTTTTTTAATAAATTCGGAGAAATATTAATACAAGCACATCCCCAGGATTGACTTCTAAAAATTGGCATTAATCCACTTATATGATTCAGGGGTAAAGTATTTAAAATTAAGCAGTTTTGCAATTCAAATCCTTGCTCTATTAGCCATTGACCTGATGTAGCTGCAGATAATTTAAGATTCTCTAAATGGTGAAAACATTTTCTCGGTTTTCCAGAACTACCACTACTGTTTAAAATAATTGCTGGCCCATTTTTAGTAATTGAATTTAATAAATCTTTGTCTTCATAAAATTTGTTTTTTACATAAATAATTTTATTCTCTCTAATTTTTTCAATAATTTTCTCTACAGATTTAGTTTCGTTATTTTCAACTTCAATAGTATGAATTTTATTTTTCATAGTTGATTCCATATCTTTTTTGCTTCATTTAAAAATAGAAAAGAATTAGGGAATTTATTCATTGCTAAACCAGGAACTTTTGGAGTTGGTCCTTTTAATTGTAGAGACGACAAATGATAAAGCCATCTCTTCCCTATACCAGTTTCAAATGAGGTACTTATAGATATTAAAGCTTTTTTATTTTCTAATTCTCTTAAAAGCTTTACTGGATTATTTTCTTGAGAAGGCCTTCTAATTTGCCAACCTTCCCACTCATCAATCAAATTTGGAAATTTTAAAAGTGATTCGTCTAAGGCTATAGGGATTTTTTTGTTGAGTTCTGTCAGTCCATCAATATCATCAACACAGAGAGGTTGTTCTAACCAATCTATATTTTTATTATCTTTCAAAATATCAGCCCATCTATTAGCTATCTCTCTTCCCCAAGAACCATTAGCATCTATTCTTAACTTAATATTATTGCCTATTTGGCTTAAAATTTCTTCTAAACTTGCTTCTTCCTCATGATTATTTTTTAATGCTACTTTCCATTTTATGGTTAATGATTTTCCAATATTAGATTGTCTTTTTTTAATTTCATTTAGATCTGAAACTACATTTTCATGATTTAACAATATGGCTGTTTTATCAATTTCATCAAAGTAGTAGTTTTCTTTAAACATTATTTTTCCATTTATTTCGGCTAATGCAGAATTTATTGCAGATTGAATGCATGGGTGAAAAATATTTATTTGCTCAGATAAATTAAATACTTCTAAATACGAAGGGATCATATCTAGTTGTTTCGCACACTTTTTTAAGTCTTCTTTATGAAGCGGTGAAACTTCTCCAAACCCTATTTTTTTATCATTACTTATTAATTTAATTATCCAACCAGATTTTGTGTGGTAATTGGTTTTAGAATTTTCTACTTTGGCGGATAACTTAAAGCTATAAGATTTTTTTTGAAATATTAAGTTCATTTATTTAGCAAGTAATTAAATATTAATCCTGTGATTAAACCAATTCCATTAAGAGTTTGAAATTTTATTGCGACGAATTTGCAATTTTTTATTGCATAAGGTTTTGCATACGAAGATTTTAATAAATTTATAAGTCTTATTGCTTGAGGGAAACTAAGCAAATAAAGGATGCAAAACACTGGAATAAATCCATAAAGTATTGTGAAAAGTTGAAAAATATATATTGTAAAAATTATCCAAGGCACAAATTGAGAACCTTTTTTTGCTCCTAAGCGTACTAAAGGTGAATTTTTCCCATGCTTTTTATCTTCAGAAATTTGATGAAAATGAGAACAAAATAATACAAGAGTTGTTGCCAAGGAAGGTCCTGAACCAAGTAATAAAGAAACTTTCCATGGAATATCTTCGAAGTAAATATTAGACGGATTTAACGCAATTAAGACTGCAGAGTACGCAAAAGGTCCAAATGCAAGCCAGCATAATGGTTCTCCTAAACCTTGATAGCCCAATCTAAAAGGAGGACCTTGATATAAATATCCTAAGAAGCAGCAAGCTGCCACCAAAATAAAAATGTTTATACTTGTTGATACTGAAATAATTAAAATTATTAATAAACCAATAACTAAAGATGTATATGCAATAAATGAAATTATTTTTTTATTTTTTACAAGATTTACAATTGAATGGAATTTAAATTCATCGATTCCTGTTTCTGCGTCGTATAAATCATTAGTTAGATTTTCCCAAAGTAATATCAAAATTGCAGCTAAAGTAAATGAAATCAAATTATAAATTTTTACCTCTTCATATTGATTGAGCAAGTAAGCCCCTGTTATTAAAACTGGAAGTATGGCAACAGAATAAAGAGGCCATTTTATTGCTTTTTTCCATAATTTTTTTTTATCTTCGTCCATTTTTAATTAACACGCAAAATTAGATAATTATTTAATGTAGTTTATAAATTGAGTTACATTTTTTACTTTATTGCATCATTTTTAGTTATTTTCAATAAGTAATGAAAAATGATTTAAACTTAACAGATTTTTTAAAAGATGTATTTTCCTCTTTCGATAAGAAAGTTGAAAATTCTGGATTAGTAAGTATTTGTGTTGAGATTCCTTGTATTGATTTATTCCAAGTTTATGAATTGTTAATAAATCAATATCCGTTTTCTTCATTTTGGGAGGAATCTGATGGCATTTCATATATAGCTTTCGAGAAGTGTAAATATGTTACTCTGGATGGCCCAAAAAGGTTTGAGGTAGCAAAAGAGTTTAATTCTGAGAATTTTAAAAATTTAATTAACTTAACTAATGAATCGCATAATTCTGCACTTTCAAAAATAATTTATTTATTTTCTTTCTCTGAAAATTTGAATAATAAGAATTTACCTTCAGATATCCCTAGTTTGGAAGCCATTTTGCCAAAAATATTAATTACTAAAAGTGGCAAGAATTGCTGGTTAAGAATCAATGGTCATGTTGAAGGTAAATCATCATTAAGAACATTAATTGAAGAAATATGGACAATTAGAAATCAAGTTATTAATTCTGGCTCAGAATTAATAAAATCATCTGGCTTAAAAACTAGTTTTGATTCCCCTTTTATTGATGATTTCTCACGCTCCTTAGAAACTTCTAAAACAAACATGAAAAAAGTAGTAAATAGAGGAATCCAATTAGTAGATAAAGATATCCTCGAAAAGATAGTTTTAGCGAATAGGATTAAAATAAAACTTAAAAATAAATTAGATTTAGTAGAAATTATAAAAAGATTTAAAAAGAATCAACCAAATACATGTAGATACGTTTGGAAAAGGAATAGTAAGGATATTTTGTTTGGAGCATCTCCAGAAAAATTATTTTCTTTCTCTAAACCTAATTTAACTTTAGAGGCTCTTGCTGGAACTATCTCTACTAATTCAAATTTTAAGAAACTCCTAAATAGTACTAAAGACTTAAAGGAACATAATTATGTAATACAACATTTGATTAAATCTTTAGAAGTTTCAAAAATAACAAACTTTAAAAAAAGTGATATCAAGGTAAATTCATTTGGAGATATTTCTCATTTGCAAACACTCATTTTCTCTAAAGTTGAAAATATTTGTCCTTTTGAATTGCTTAAAAACCTACATCCATCTCCAGCTGTTTGTGGATACCCAAAAAATGCAGCATTGGATTGGATAAACACTCTTGAGTCTTTTCCTAGAGGAAATTATGCTTCTCCAATGGGTTGGGTTGATTCATCAGGCAATGCTTCATTTCTTTTGGCAATAAGAGGCGCAAGATGTATTGAAGAAAATATTGAATTTACTGCAGGTTCAGGTATAGTTTCTGGCTCAGTTTTAGAGAAAGAAATAGATGAGATTAAATTAAAATTTGAATCTATAGTTAAACAGATATTTTGCGCTAAAAACCCTAGATAATTTCTACTAATTTTTCAATAACTTCCTCTGAAACATTTTTATTGGATAAATTTTCTATTTCTCTTAAACCTGTTGGACTGGTTACATTAATCTCGCTAAGCATTCCATTTATTACATCAATACCTACAAAAAATAAACCCTCATCTTTGAAGTGTTGAGATAATTCTGAGCAGATACTTTTTTCTTTTTCTGTTAATAATGTGGGTTCAGCCTTGCCTCCCATCGCTAAATTACTCCTAAAATCACCTCCTTGAGGAATCCTATTTATTGATCCAATTGCTTCTCCGTTTACGATAATTATTCTTTTATCACCCTCTACGACTTCAGGAATAAATTTTTGCATCATAACGGGTAATTCTTCTTGAGAAGTGATTAATTCAATTATTGATTTAATTCCTGGAGAATTTTTATTTATCCTAATAACACCTTGACCACCTTTTCCTCCTAGAGGTTTTATGACTACTTCATTATTTATATTTGCAAAATTAATAAGATCTTTTACCTTACTCGCAACTATTGTAGGTGCCATTAAGTGGCTGTATCTTAAAGCACCTAGCTTTTCATTCCACGCTCTTAACGATGAGGGTTTGTTAATTACTTTTACTCCTTTTCTTTCGGCAACTTCTAAAAGATGGGTTGCATATAAATAAGCCTCATTTACAGGAGGATCTTTTCTCATCCAAATGCAATTAAATTCGGCGAGAGGTATGCAATCATTCTCTTTGAAAGAAATCCATGGAATTACTTCAACTTTTACGGAAGATGCCCATACTTCATCACCTCTAGCTTCCAGGTCTTGAGGAGTACAACTCCAGATTTCAATATTTTTTTTTGATGATGCTTGCATTAAAGCAGCAGTTGAATCTTTTAAGGGATTTATATTTTTAATTGGATCTATTACGAATAGAAATTTCATAAGATCTAGTTTAATAATGCTTCTAATTTATTTTCATTTTCTAATGCGTAGAGATCATCGCAGCCTCCGATACCCTCATTATCTATAAATATTTGTGGTAATGTTCTTCTACCATCAGCTCTTTCAATCATCAATGCTCTGGCATCTTCGTCGCCATCTATTTTATATTCTGTAAAATTTACATTTTTTTTCTTGAGTAGTGATTTTGCTCGAATACAGAATGGGCAATATTGCCAAGTATAAATTTCAACTTTGGACATTTTTTTAAAATAATACTTAGTTTATACTATT
The DNA here is from genome assembly GCA_003279055.1 of Prochlorococcus sp. AG-347-I21. Classification (GTDB taxonomy): domain Bacteria; phylum Cyanobacteriota; class Cyanobacteriia; order PCC-6307; family Cyanobiaceae; genus Prochlorococcus_A. Next base: position 41,754 of record QCBP01000002.1, read on the forward strand.
AAACAAAAGTGCTTGTTAGATTATAAATAACGATTAAATTCTATTTTGATAGATATTACAGATTTCAAAAAAGATCTTTCGGAACTAACAGAGCGCCTGGGTAATGCTCAGGATTGTCTTTGACGTTCCAAGGTTAAAAGCGAAAAGGAAAGAGTTAGAGCAAATTTCTGCTCAGCCTGAATTTTGGGATAATCAAGAAGAAGCTAAAAAGCAAATGTTAATCCTTGATGATGTCAAAGCACAACTCGAATTGTTAGATAAATGGAAAACTTTTATTTCTGATGCTAATGCCTCTCTTGAGCTTTATTCTCTAGAACCCGAAGAGGAAATGATTTTAGAATCGCAGCTGGGATTAAAGAAATTAAGAGAGAATTTGGACAAATGGGAATTTGAAAGATTGTTATGTGGTGAATACGATAAGGAAGGAGCAGTAGTTTCTATTAACGCAGGTGCGGGTGGAACAGATGCGCAGGATTGGGTAGAGATATTATTAAGAATGTACTCTAGATGGGCCGATAATAATCAAATGAGCCTTGTCATTAATGAATTATCTCAAGGAGAAGAAGCAGGTATTAAAAGTGTAACGTTCGAAATTGATGGAAAATATGCATATGGCTATCTGCAACATGAAAAAGGAACTCATAGATTAGTAAGAATTTCTCCTTTTAATGCCAATGGCAAAAGACAAACCAGCTTTGCTGGGGTAGAGGTTATGCCAAAATTAGATGATAATATTTCACTTGATATACCTGAAAAAGATTTAGAAATTACAACGAGTAGATCCGGTGGAGCTGGAGGACAAAATGTTAATAAAGTAGAAACAGCAGTGAGAATTGTTCATTTGCCTTCAGGGATTTCAGTAAGATGTACTCAAGAAAGATCTCAATTACAAAATAAAGAAAAAGCTATGTTACTTTTAAAGTCTAAACTATTAGTGATTGCTAAAGAACAACGAGCTGCTGAAGTCGCTGATATTAAAGGTGATATTGTGGAAGCTGCATGGGGCAATCAAATAAGAAATTATGTTTTCCATCCCTATCAAATGGTAAAAGATCTTAGGACTATGCAGGAGACTAACGAGTTAGATAGTGTTTTAGATGGTGGACTTGACCCATTTATTCATGAATTATTACGTATGAATATTTCTTCTAATGAATCTATTGAATAACTAATGGAAAATAAAAACGAAATTTTAGAAAAAAAAGTTTCTCCTCCAAGCTTTATAAAGCTTGCAATGAGAAATATGGTAAGGAAAGGCTCAAAAAGTATTTCTCATTTTTCAATAACCTTTCTAGTTTTAATTGGGATATTAATACTTGTGGCCACAATAGGTAAGCCCAATATTCCAGTTTAAGAATGTATGAAAGAAAAAATTATTTCTGAAATAAATTTAGATTTGGTTTTTCAATGTAATGATTTCTCTCAATTTTCAAATAAATTAAAAGATACTAAAACTCATCTTATTTTTGAATCTATTTTTTGGGAGAAAGTTTTTTTATCTTGGATAAATACTATATTAAAAAAAGAGGATTATGAATTACCAAATTATATTTTTGAAAAAAAATCTTTTTCATTAGGCTTACAGATAATATCTAATCAAGAAATTGCTTCTTTGAATAAGAAATGGATGCAAAAAAATGGTCCAACTGATGTCTTATCTTTTCCAATTATTTCTGATGAATCTCTAAATAATTTAGATCATATAGAGTTGGGAGATATTTTTATATCATTAGAGATGGCACTTGAGCAATCTTATGAATATAAACATTCAATCTATAGAGAGATGATCTGGTTGGCTAGTCATGGATTTTTACATCTTTTGGGATGGGAACATAATAATGAGCATGATTTAGAAAATATGTTAAATTTCCAAGAATATTTAATTACTCGATTAGATTAAAAATAAATGGAAAAAAAAATAAACTATTTAGAAAATAGAAAAGAATCATACAAAACTTCTAGTAATGTATTTATAAGTTTTAAGTATGCTTTCAGTGGTATTAGTTATGTATTAAAAACTTCAAGAAATTTTAAAATTCAATTAATTTTTGCAGTTACAAGTTTAATAATTGGTTTTTTACTAAAAATTAGTCTAAGTAATTATGTTATTTTGATTGCAACAATAATGTCTGTTTTAATATTAGAAATATTGAACACATCTATTGAATCAATCGTTGATTTAGTAGTGAAAAAAGAATTTAGCATTTTGGCTAAAATTTCAAAAGATACTTCTGCAGGAGCAGTATTATTAGCTTCCATTAATTCTGTTATTATTGCTGTATATATCTTTGTTCCTAAAATAAAGTTGTTATTTTAAATCCATATAAATATGTTTCTTGTTATTGATAATTACGATAGTTTTACTTATAACCTTGTTCAATATTTAGGAGAACTTTCAGTTGAGCATGAAATAACTAAAGAATTAATAGTTAAAAGAAATGATGAAATTACTTTAGAAGAAATTATCAAACTAAATCCTGGTGGAATTCTCTTATCTCCAGGTCCAGGTAATCCAGATCAATCTGGAATTTGTCTGCCAATTCTAAAAAAATTATCTAAAAATATTCCGACCTTGGGAGTTTGTTTAGGTCATCAAGCTTTGGCCCAAGCTTTTGGAGGTAAGGTTATAGTTGGGAAAGAACTTATGCATGGTAAGACATCCAAAATATTTCATAATCAAAAAGGATTGTTTAAAGATATCGAGACTCCATTTGTGGCTACTAGATACCATAGTCTTATAGTTGATTCAAGTTCTTTACCATCTTGTTTCGACATAACTGCGACTTTAGAAGACTCAACAATTATGGCTATCTCTCATAAAGAATATAAACATTTACATGGGGTACAGTTCCATCCTGAAAGTGTGTTGACGCAATTTGGTCATAAATTAATTAGTAATTTTCTAAAAATGGCTGAACAAAAGTAAAATAAAAAAAAATAATATTATGATTTCTCAAATTAAAAACTTTTTATTTTTGATATTAGTTAGCTCTTTTTTACCTACCTCATTATTGGCAAGGAACTTAGGAATAAAAAGTTTGGGACATAGTAGTTTTTTAATTACTAGTTCAGATAAATCTATTCTTATAAATCCCTTTAAAGCAATAGGTTGTGCAAGTAATTTAAAGGAGCCAAAAGAAGTCAACGTAGATTTTATTTTGGCTAGTTCTAGGCTTCCAGATGAAGGATATAACCCTAATGATCAATTAATGTTCGTTGAGCCAGGAATCTATCAATTTGAGGATATTTTATTAAATGGAATTTCTGTACCACATGACAGAGTAGATGGAAGAAGATTCGGGATGGCAACTGTTTGGAGTTGGGAGCAGAATGATCTTAAAATTGTTCATATGGGAGGAGCTGCTGGTGATATTGATATAAACAGTCAAATTATTTTGTCTGGTCCAGATATATTGTTTATTTCAATTGGAGGAGGAATAAAATCTTACAATGGTAAAGAAGCCTCAAAAATAGTTAAGCTTCTAAAACCTAATGTAGTTATTCCTGTTCACTTTGAACGCGGCAAAAAAATCAATAAAGAATGTGATTTCTCAAATGCTGATTTATTTATCGAAAATATGAAAGATTTTAAAGTAAAATATGTTGGAAAAGATTTTCAAATAAAACCTAAAAGAATCGATCAAAATACAATTTATATTTTCAGTAATTAATTTTTTAAATCTAATATCTTGTAATTGTCCCAGAAAAAGATCATTTGTTCTTTAGTTCCAATACTAACCCTTATAGAATTACCGATATCTTTTTTGTTTTCCATACTTCTAATAAGAATACCTTTTTCTCTCATCTGTTGTATTAAGATTTTAGGATTTTTTTTTGGCCAAATTAAGAAATAATTACCTCCACTAAAGTGAGTTCTGATTTTTGTTGATTTAAATTTATTTAAAATCCATTCCCTCGCCTTTTTTACTTCTAAAACATAATTATCAATATATGTTTTGTCTTTAAGTGCTGCTAATGCAGCTGTTATAGCAAAGCTGTTTACATCATATGGTCCTGTAACTTTATTAATGTACTGAATTAAACTTTTATTGCCAAAAGCAAAACCTATTCTTAAACCAGCTAGACCTGCAGTTTTTGAAAGAGATTGGATTATTAGTATATTTTTATTCTTTTCAAAATCTATCGATTTAAGAAGACTATCTCCATTAAATTTTTCATATAGTTCATCAACAACTATTAATGAATCGTTATTGATATTGGCTAAATTAATTATTTCATGAGAGCTGAGAACAGTTCCTGTTGGATTATTTGGATTGCAAATAAATATTAACTTTGGATTATGCTTTATTATTTTTTCCCTAAATTCTTCGATGGGGAATAGAAAATTTTCTCCAATGTAAGAACAACTTATTTTTTTCATTCCTCGGATTTCTGCACAAGGAGAATAGTAACCAAAAGTTGGATTTGTGGTTAGAAATATTTGATCTTTTTCTCCAAAGCAATTGAAAATTGCATTTATTGCTGCATCTGCTCCATTGAAAATTCCGATTTCATCATTACCAAATTTTCTTGAATCAAGATATTTATCACATAAAAATTTTTTTAAAAAATTATATTCTGGATAAATTGAAATCTCATCTAATTTTATCGCTTGTAATGCCTCTAGAACCTTAGGACTTGGACCTAAAGTATTTTCATTAAAGTCTAAGCGGAGTAAATTTCTTCTATTTTCTAAAGGTGCAGAGTAAGACTGCATATTTATTATTTCTTCTCTTGGTTTTGGGAAAAGATTATTTAATGGATCAAAATCATTCATTACATTCTTTCTAAAGTTTCAATTCCTAAAAGCTCTAAGCTTAATTTTAGTGTTTTTGCAGTTAGGTCACATAAATTAAGCCTAGAAATTTTTATATTTTTTTCTTCTTTGAGGATTGGAACTTGATCATAGAATCTATTAAAAGTCTGACATAGCTCGAACAGATAATTGCATAATCTATTTGGCATTAAGTCTTTTTCAATAGAAATTATGACTTCATCGAACTTAAGTAATTTTCTGATAAGTTTCCACTCAGATTTATGTTCATAATTTACGTACTGAAAATCTTTAGAGTCATAAACAAAATTATTTTTTCTTTTAATTCCTAAAATTCTTACAAGTGTATATAACAAATAAGGAGCAGTATTACCATTTAGGGAAAGCATTTTATCAAAACTAAATTGATAATTGGTAATCCTATTTTGACTTAAATCTGCATACTTAACAGCTCCTAATCCAATAATTCTTGAAGTATTTGCAATAAACTCTTCGGTCTCATAACGATCTTCATCTTCTAATCTTTTCAATAAATCTTCTTTTGCTCTTCTAACTGCTTCATTTAATAAATCTTTTAGGCGTATTGTTTCGCCTTCTCTTGTCTTTAGTTTTTTGCCATCAATTCCTTGAACTAACCCAAAAGGGACATGGTCTACTTGACAATTATCTGGGATCCATTTTGCTTTTTTTGCAACTTGAAAAACTCCAGCAAAATGATTTGCTTGCCCATGATCAGTTACATAAATAATTCTTGAAGCATCATCGCCATTAGGAGGTTTATTGAATCTGTATCTTATAGCAGCAAGATCTGTAGTGGCATAATTAAAACCCCCATCTTTTTTTTGAATAATTAGTGGTAAAGGTTTGCCTTCTTTATTAGTCATCCCATCTAAAAATACACATTTTGCTCCTTGATCTTCTACTAATATTTTTTCTAGATTCAAATCATCAATAACTGATTTTAAGAAGGGATTATAAAAAGATTCACCTCTTTCTTCTATTTTTATTTTTAAATTTTTATAGATTTCATCAAATTCTTTCCTTGATTGATCACATAATAATTTCCAAGCTTTAATCGATTTAATATCTCCACTTTGTAACTTAACTACTTCCTCTCTAGATCTTTTTTGGAATTCAGATTCGTTATCAAATCTTTTTTTTGATTCTTTATAAAATTCAACTAAATCACTTATTTTGATCTTTCCTATTTTTTCTAGATCATTTGAATATAAATCTTTGAGCTGAGTAATAAGCATGCCAAATTGTGTTCCCCAATCACCAACATGATTGAGTCTTAATACTTCATAACCTCTTAACTCGAAAATTCTAGATATTGAGTCACCTATTATTGTTGATCTTAAATGCCCTACATGCATTTCTTTAGCAATATTAGGGCTAGAAAAATCTACAATAACTTTATTAGACAAACCACTATCTAAATCTTTTCTAATTAGAGGTATGCCAGCCCTATTGCATTGAATATTTGACTTAATTTCATTTATTAGAACCTCATCTTTTAATTTTATATTTATAAATCCAGGTCCAGCTATTTCTAGACTCTTACATAATTTTGATATGCTTTTATTTTTATTTAAAAGGTTAATAAAATCATTAGAAATATCTCTTGGGTTCTTTTTATATATTTTAGATAAACTTAAACAAACATTACATTGATAATCACCAAATTCCTCTTTTGATGATTGTGTAATTAAATTTTTTCGAAGAATTTCGAATTCTCCTTTTTTATCATTTTTTTCAAGACTATCTAAAAGAGATTGTTCAAATTGTTTTGTTAATTCTTTAAAAATGATTAGCATTAATTATTCAATTATTTATCTATATGATTAATTAATATAACGCATACTCAAATCAATCCAATTACTTTTGGTGATTGAAGAACTTGTTGAAATCAAATCAATACCTTTTATTAGATATTTACTAATTTCATCAGGGTTAATTCCAGAAACTTCTATTATCAAATTTTTATTTACTTCTTTTTTTAAGCTATTCATTGATAAATCTCTTAATTCTTGAACGTTTTTTTTGATTATTTCAGGGCTAAGTTCATCCAATAAGACACTATCTGCTCCTGCTAATACTGCTTCTTTTGCCTGTTCGATATTCTCAGCTTCAATTATGATATGAGTTGTAAAAGGCGAATTTAGTCGAATTTTTTTTACTGCATTATTAAGATTATCTGTCCATGCAATGTGATTTTCTTTTATCATAGCTGCATCGTATAATCCCATTCTATGATTGACTCCACCTCCGCATTTGAATGCATATTTTTCAAATATTCTTAAGCCAGGAGTCGTTTTCCTAGTATCTGCTAATTTTATATTTGTACCTTCTAACTTATTTACAAGATTCTTTGTGTATGTTGATATTCCAGATAAATGCATTGCTATATTTAAGCTTATTCTTTCACTAGCTAGCAAACTTTTTGAAGGCCCATATATTTCTAAGAGTTTTTGATCTTTAACAAATTGATCTCCATCAGAGATATTAAATTTTGGACTGATTTTTAAATCAATTTTTCTAAAAATTTCTTCTATAATTTGAACCCCGCAGAATATACCCTCTTCTTTTGCAATCCAATATGCATTACCATTCTCTTCTGTAATAGAGGAACTTGTAAGATCTCCCCTACCTATATCTTCATCGATCCAATTATCAATGATTTTACTTATTATTGAAGTATTTAAATCCACTAAACTAAGAAATAATTAATTAATAAAAATTAAACTGAAGTTAGAGAATCAACTATATATCACTATGTAATTTAACTCAAATTTATTTACCAATACAAAACTTAGAAAAAATATTATCTAGAAGTTCCTCTGTTAATTCTTGACCAGTTATTTTAGATAAGTTTTGAATTCCATCTCTCAGCTCAATTGATAACAAATCAAATGGCAATTTATTTTCAATAATTTCATCAGTATCATTTAAATTAGATAAGCAAGCAGACAAATTTGTTAGATGTCTTTCGTTTAAAAATATATTGATATTTTCTACTTGTTTTAATCCGCATTTTTTTATAATTGTGTCTATTAATAATCTTTCACCATCATTATTCTTAATACTCATAAGAATTGTGTTTTTTAACTCATTTGAATTAATATTTTTGCAATCAATTAAATCTTTTTTATTGCCCAAAATAGTAATTAATTTTTCTTTGGGAATTTCTTGTATTATTTTTTTGTCTTCTTCATTAAATCCTTCTTCAAGACTATAAATATAAATTATAAAATCTGACTCTTTTATTTTCCCAAAACTTTTTTTAATTCCAATACTTTCAATTTGTTCATGAGTTTCTCTTATGCCAGCAGTATCAATTATTTTCATTGGAATATCATTAATAGTTAAATTAACTTCAATAACATCTCTAGTTGTTCCAGGAATATTAGTTACGATTGCTTTCTCTTTTTTTGCAAGCAAATTTAATAAAGAGCTTTTGCCAACATTTGTTTTACCTATAAGCGCAATGGATATTCCATTGTGAATATATGAATTTCTTTTTGCATTTTCTATTAGTAATTCTATTTTTTCTTTGACTTTTTTAATGTTTTTTAGATATTTGGTGTAATCAAAATCTGTGAAGTCTTCTTCAAAATCAACTCTCGCTTCTATTTGGCAAAGTTGATTTATAAGGTCATTTTTAATATCATCAATTTTTTTCTTTATTTCTCCTTGAACTCCGCTAAAGGCTAACTCTGCTGATCTTGTATTGCTTGCATTAATTAATTGATTAATCGACTCGGCTTGAGTAAGGTCTATTTTCCCATTAAGAAAAGCTCTTTGACTAAATTCTCCTGGGTTTGCAAGTCTAACTCGAGAATTACTAGATAATAATATCTTTAAAACTTTATTTACTATGATAATTCCGCCATGGCAATGAAGTTCAACTACATCCTCTCCTGTGAAGCTATTTGGGGATTTCATCACTAAAATTAAAACCTCATCTATAAATTTATTTTGTTTATTTTCTTGAATAAAACCACGAAAAACTCTATGTGATTCCCATGCATATTTAGATTTAGTTTGAACAATCTTTTTGCAAGAATTTATTGCGTCTTTACCTGATACTCTTATTATCGCCACTCCTCCCTTCCCAATACTTATAGCTGAAGCAATTGCGGCTATGGTATCTTCTGTAGTAACTATCGAATCCATCTCTCGCTTTGTTATGGATAATTAAGTAAGATTATCAAGAATTTAATTTTGAAATTTTCTTTCTGAATGAGATTTAAAAGAGATATTACCTATAAGAAAATTCTATCATTATTTAGGAGTCAGAATGGAAGTCCTTTCTTTAATGCTAAAGGTTTCGCTATAGGGGTATTTAGTGGTTGCTTTCCATTTTTTGGTTTTCAGACTTTAATGGGAGTATTTTTTGCGAAAATAGCTAAGGGAAATATTGTTCTAGCTGCAATTGGTACCTGGATCAGCAACCCTTTTACTTATATTCCACTTTATTATTTTAACTATAAAGTTGGTTCGATTTTTTTAAATAATCCTTCTAATAAAATTCTTGAAAAAAGTTTAGTTATTGATGACTTATGGAAAAAAGGTAGAATTTTTTCCTTAAAATTACTCTTAGGATCATCTTGTGTAGGTATTTTATTAGCTTTGATTTGCGGCAGTATTGTTTTCTTTATCTACAAGATAAAAAGTAAAAGATAGATTGATCTGATTTTAAAATTAACTTTGTCCAACTCTGGCAATATCTAAAACATCTGCCATTGATTTAATTTGTTCAATTGTTTTGTGAAGTTGATTATAACTTTCAAGACCTACACAAAGATTTATAATAGCTGGTTTACCATAAGCAGTTTTAACATTGGCATCGCTAACGTTTATACCTTTATCAGATAACCGCATAAGAATATCTTTAAGAACTCCAACTCTATCAATTACTTCTATTCGTAGCTGAATTGGAAACTTATTATCGCCAGTTTTATTATCTTGATTCCAACCGACAGGTAATCTTCTCTCTATTGGAATTGGTATTACATTTTCACAATCTTCCCTATGTATAGTTATCCCATGGTTGCCGAGCGACACAGTTCCGATAATATCCTCGCCTGGGAGTGGGGTACAGCATTTACCTATTCTGTAATCAAGACCTTCTACCCCGGAAATTGGCGATTTAGCTGCCGCATTAGGTTTATTAGTGGATAAATTACTATTATTTTTAAGAGATTTTGCTATTTCAGAGTCGGAATCATTTTTTACATCTTCTGTCTGTAATTTTATTTCTTCTCTTAGTCTGTTTAATACTTGATGCAAAGTTAAACCACCAAAACCAAGAGATGCAAGAAGGTCTTCGGTAGTTTTTAAATTGCATCGATTTGCAACTTTTTTCATGGCTTCACTAGAAAGTAATGCTTCAAAACCGTTTCGACCTACTTCTTTTTCAAGTAAATCTCTACCTCTTTTAATCGTTTCATTACGATGGCTTTTCTTATACCATTGGCGAATTCTATTTTTAGCAGTTGGCGTAACTACAAAGTTCAACCAATCCAAGCTTGGAGTAGCATTATTACTTGTCAAAATTTCTATGAAGTCACCATTTTGAAGTGCTGTAGATAATGGAGAAAGCTTTTCATTAATTCTTATTCCATTACAGTGATTTCCAACTTCAGAATGAATTCTGTAGGCGAAATCTATCGCGGTAGATCCTTTCCTCAAACCAACAACATCTCCTTTTGGAGTGATCACAAATACTTCTTCATCAAATAAATCTTCTTTAATTGAAGCTAAGTAATCATTATGATCCCTTTCATTACCCTCTTGTTGCCATTCTACTAATTGTCTTAGCCAATTAAATCTCTCAGCATTACTTTTAGCAGGAGAACCACCCTCTTTGTATTGCCAATGAGCGGCAATACCATATTCAGCAATTTGATGCATCGAAGTAGTTCTAATTTGAACTTCAATAGGTCGATGTCTTCCAATCACAGAAGTGTGTAAAGACTGGTATCCATTGGGTTTTGGTAATCCTATATAGTCTTTAAATCTACCTGGAATTGGTTTGAAAGTATCATGAACAACTGCTAAAGCTCTATAACAACTATCTGAATTGTCCACGATAATTCTTAGGGCGGCAACATCATAAATCTCGTGAAAATGTTTTTGTTGTCTTTCCATTTTGCTCCAGATGCCATAAAGATGTTTTGGCCTTCCTGTTATTTCAAAATTTTTCAAACCTGCTGAAACCAAGTTTTCCTTCATAAGATTCAAAGTTACTTTTAATCTTTTTTCTCTATCACTTCTTTTAACAGCGATTTGATCTTTAAGATCTAGATATTCTTTAGGCTCTAGGAATTTAAAAGCCAAATCTTCTAATTCCCATTTAAATCTGTTTATTCCTAGTCGGTTAGCTAATGGTGCATAAATCTCTCTTGTTTCTCTCGCTATTCTTAGTTTTTTCTCATCATTTAGCCATTCAATTGTTCTCATGTTATGAAGTCTATCTGCAAGTTTTACTAAGACAACTCTGATATCGCTGGCCATAGCCAAAAACATTTTCCTAAGATTTTCAGCTTGTGCTTCAGTCCTGTTGTTAAAGTGAATGCCGCCTAATTTTGTTACACCCTCTACGAGTATTTTTACTTCTAATCCAAAATTTGTTTCTATTTCGGATAAATCAATGCCAGTATCTTCAACTACATCATGTAAAAGGCCTGCAGCAATAACAGATGAACTAGCACCTATTTCTTTAAGGAGATTTGCAACAGCAACCGGGTGGATAATGTATGGCTCGCCGCTCGCGCGGAATTGTCCATCATGAGCTTTATAAGCAAGTTTAAAAGCCTTTACTATAAGGTTTTGATTATCATCATTTTCTTTATTTGATTTTTCAAAATTATGAATATCTTTAAGAAGCCAATCGGGAATGTTTATTTGATAATTCAAAGATTCACTTTCATATTTTTTATTTTCAGGCAAAATAGTTTTGGAAACTTCAATTTCGTTTTTTTCTTTTGAATTTGCTGCTGCCTCGGACATTTTATATTTCTTTAGATGTATTTTATTTAGGTCTAGAAAAATTTGCTATAAATCATGGAAAAAAATAAAGAAAAAATTATTGTAGTTAAAAATCTTACTGTTAAATATGGTCTAAAACAGAAACCTATTATCAGAAATTTTAATTTGGAAATAGATAGTGGAGATCATTTGGCCATAATAGGACCTTCTGGATGTGGAAAGACCACTTTTGCAAAAACATTAGTAAATATAATGCCTGAAAAGGCCACTTCTAAAGGGTATCTATCGATTTCTAGTATAGATCCTAGGAAAATCAATAACAAAGATGCACAATTATTTCGAAGAAAGAATTTTGGATTTATTTATCAAGACTCTATAAAAAAACTTAATCCGCTAATGAGAGTTGGGGATCATTTATATGAATTATTTAAAACACATGATGAAACTAAATCATCTTTAGCTATTAAAAAATTAGTAAGAGAAGTTTTTCAAAAAGTCGGAATTGAAGAAAGTAGACTTGATTCTTTCCCACATCAATTTAGCGGTGGAATGAGACAGAGAGTTTCTATAGCAATGGCACTTGCTTTGAAACCTAAATTATTAATTGCTGATGAACCTACAACAAGCTTAGATACCAAAACAAGTTTTGAAATTATGCAAGAAATAATTCATCTATGTAATGAATTTGATACAACTTTAATTTTAATTAGTCACGATATAAATCTTGCAGCAAAGTGGTGTAAAAAAGTTGCAATAATTGAAAAGGGATCGATTGTTGAAAAAGGGAATATATTAGATATTTTTCAATCACCAAAATCAGATATCGGGAAAAAGTTAGTAAATGCTTCAAAAATAGTATTAGAACCAAATACTAAAAATAATGCTCGAGATCAGGTCGTTCTAGAGGTAAATAACTTAAGACATTGGTATAAATTAAATTCTTCAATTTTCATTAATAAATGGAATAAGGCTTTAAATGAAGTTAGTTTCAAGTTATATGAGAATGAGACTCTTGGAATTGTTGGTTCTTCAGGGAGTGGTAAAAGTACATTATGCAGGGCTTTAATTGGACTCCTTAAAGTAAGAGGTGGTGAAATAAAAATTTATGATAAAAATCATACATTTAAAAAAAATAAATCTTTTAAAAAGAATAATAATGTGCAAATTATTTTTCAAGATCCTTTTTCAAGTTTGAATCCTAAAATGACAATTAAAAATATTTTGGAAGATATATTTTTTATTCAAAAAATTTCAGACAAAAGAAAAATCGAAAAAGAAATAAAATTAATGTTAAGAAATTTAAATCTTCCCTTAAATAATGATTTTTTTAATTCTTATCCTAACCAATTATCTGGTGGTCAATTGCAAAGAATTTCATTAGCCAGGGCGCTATTGTTGAAGCCAAAAATTTTAATTTGTGATGAGAGTGTAAACATGTTGGATGCTTCAGTAAAAATAGAGATTCTTGAATTACTTAGAGTCTTTCAAGAAAAAATGAATTTAACGATTATCTTTATTACTCATGATTTAGGCATTGCTAAAAGATTTTGTGATAGGTTGCTAGTCATGAATCATGGAAAGATAGTTGATGAAGGAGAAAGTTCTACAATATTCACTAAAACTCAAAACACGTATACAAAATCGCTTCTAAATTCCTCTTTAAATCTTATTTAACTTTAAGAACACTTAGTAATTTTTGAAAATCTAATGGTAATTCTGATTCAAATATCATTTCTTTACCATTTATTGGATGTATAAGTCCAAGCTTAATGGCGTGTAAAGCTTGGCCATCTAATTTACATGGTAGTTTTTTACATCTTCCATATAATGGATCACCCACAATTGGATGATTAATGTGAGCGCAATGAACTCTTATTTGATGCGTTCTCCCCGTATCTAGTTTGAAACTCATTAATGAGTAATTGCCGAATCTTTCTTCCAATTTCCAATAGGTACAGGCATACCTTCCTGAAGTTTCTTCAACTACTTTATATTTCAATCTATTTAATTTATCTCTGCCAATGTGTCCCACTATTTGGCCTTCTTCAGAATTAGGTGCTCCATGAATTACTGCAATATATTCGCGTGATGCTATTTTTTCTTTAATTTGTTTCTGGAGATTTACTAATGCCTCTTGGCTTTTTGCAACCACCATACATCCGGAGGTATCTTTATCTAATCTGTGAACAATCCCAGGTCTTAGTTTTCCATTAATTCCAGGTAGATCTTTACAGTGAAAAAGTAATCCATTCACTAAAGTTCCAGATTTATGTCCTGGGGCTGGATGAACAATTAGACCTGATTGTTTATTGATTACTATGATGTGCTCGTCTTCAAAAAGGATATTTAAATCCATTTTTTCAGGTTTCAAATAAATAAGAGGTTCTGGAGGAGGCATCCATATTTGAACATTGTCGCCATTTTTTAATGGGGTCTTTGCTTTCGCGGTCTTGTAATTTACAAGTACTAAACCTGAATTTATAAAATGTTGAATTCTTGCTCTACTTTGTTCTGGCCTTTTACTTACCAACCATCTGTCTAGCCTCATAGGAAGAGGTAGCTCATAAATAATTTCTATAAGCTCACCTTCTCCAATGCCGAAAGAATTTTTATTATCTAACTCCATAGTGGGACTTCTAAAGCAATTTTACCCAGCATTTGATTTCTATAATCTTCCAATAACTTATGAGACATTCTCCTTTTATCGCCTGAGGTATGTTTTGAAGCTGCTTCGTCGATCCAAGCAGAAGGACTATTAAAGCCTTTTGCAATATCAACTCCATATCTATTAGATATTTGTTTAATTGAGATATTCGCATTCTTATCTTCGTTGAGAGTGGATATAATTTTGATAAATCCAATTGCGACACTCTCTATTTCATAGGCAGCTTCCCCAATATCGTCACACAGTGCAAGATTAAGTGCTGATTTTTGATCTTCTAAATTTGGAGGTATAACACCAGGAGCATCTAGCAGATCTATACCACTGTCTAATTTTATCCATCTTAAATTACGAGTCACTCCTGCTTTCCTCGCGCTATCTACAACTCTTTTTTTTGCAATTCTATTAATTAATGCTGACTTTCCTACGTTTGGAAAACCAAGTGTAAGGGCTCTAATTGGCCTAATTCGCATACCTCTAGAGAGTCTTCTATCGTCGATTGAGGCCCTAGAATCTTTGGCTGACTTACAAATTTCTTTAATACCTATTCCTCTTTTAGCATCACACCAAAGAGGATATTGATCTTTAGCATTAAACCATTTATTCCAACTATTGATTGTATGAGGGGAAATCATGTCTGATCTATTAATAACAAGAATATGTTTTTTATTATTTATCCATTTATTTAAGTGAGGATGTCCTGTTGACAAAGGAATTCTTGCATCTCTAACTTCTATCACTAAATCTACTTTATTGATAACTTCAGATAATTTCTTTTCTGCTTTTGCGATATGGCCTGGGTACCATTGAATTTTGGGTATGTCCACTTCAATAAATCAAATAAAATTTTGTATTGCTTTTAGTTTTTATAAGTTTCAAAAGTATTTACTTCTAAATTTTAGTATAAATTTAATGACTAAAAAATTTTTATGATCGTTAATTCTTAAAATTTATTAAGGCATAGGTAACAGTAACTACTTTTTAACCCAATAAGCCCAAATTAACGTTAGGGTCTTAAGATTAAAAATTAAGCTTGTTTAATGTCAAAATTATCTCTTTCCAGTCTTGATAAGACAAATTTAGAAGGAAAAAAAGTTCTTGTAAGAGTAGATTTTAATGTTCCATTAAATGAAGATGGTCAAATAACCGACGATACGCGTATTCGTGCAGCGATCCCAACTATTGAATATCTGATTAATCATTCTGCAAAAGTTATTTTAGCTGCTCATTTTGGTAGACCAAAGGGTCAGGTAAATGAAAAAATGAGATTAACTCCTGTAGCAGCAAGATTAAGTGAATTGTTGGGGCAAAATGTTGCTCTTACTAACAGTTGTATTGGTGATGAAGCAGTTGCACAATCAAACAGCTTAACTAATGGAGATGTTCTTTTACTTGAAAATGTTCGTTTTTTTGGTGAAGAGGAAAAGAATGATCTGGAGTTTGCTAAAAAATTAGCGTCACATGCAGATATGTATGTAAATGATGCTTTCGGTGCTGCTCATAGAGCTCATGCTTCAACTCAGGGTGTTACTAATTATTTAAGTCCATCAGTAGCTGGATTTCTTTTAGAAAAAGAATTGAAATACTTACAAGGAGCAATAGATTCTCCAAACCGTCCATTGGCAGCAATAGTTGGAGGATCAAAGGTTAGTAGCAAAATAGGAGTACTTGATTCTTTACTAGATAAGTGTGACAAAATCATGATTGGTGGAGGCATGATTTTTACTTTTTATAAAGCTAGAGGTTTAGATGTTGGGAAGAGCCTTGTAGAAGAAGATAAACTTGAGCTTGCCAGGGAATTAGAAGCAAAAGCAAAAGCAAAAGGAGTCGAATTATTATTACCTACTGATGTTGTTTTAGCCAATGAATTTTCGCCTGACGCCGAAAGTAAAATATCTCAAATTGATTCAATTAGTGGAGATTGGATGGGTCTCGATATTGGTCCAGATGCCATTAAAGTTTTTCAGAATGCTCTTGCAGAATGTAAGACAATAATTTGGAATGGGCCAATGGGAGTTTTCGAATTTGATAAATTTGCAGAAGGTACAAATGCTATAGCTACTACCCTTGCGGACTTAAGTGCTTTTTCTGAAGTTTGTACAATAATTGGTGGTGGAGATTCAGTTGCAGCAGTTGAAAAAGCAGGATTAGCTGAGAAAATGTCTCATATATCTACTGGAGGTGGCGCAAGTTTGGAACTTTTAGAAGGTAAAACCTTACCTGGTGTAGCTGCTTTAAACGACGCTTAGGCTATATTTTATCAACAATATCAATACTCTTTGTGAACGTAATCATTCCTTCAGGGTGAGCTATGATTCCTGACCAGATTTGTATCCCTGGTTTTGAAGGGGCTCTTGTCATTTTAAAAATCCCCCCAGATGCTAATGGCTCTAATAATATTTCTTGTTCAAACAATGATTTTAATTGATGAGGTTTAATTGCTCCAGCGATGATCACTTCTTCAAGTGGCTTATTTAGGATTATATCGATATCGTATTTTGAACCAGTAAGAACTTTTTCAGGGATTTTAAAACTAATATCTATCTTATTATCATCATTCCTTATTGTTGTGAATAAATTTTTAATGGTACCTTCATCAATTTTTTCATTTATAACTGAAAAAACATAATCGAAATCGGATTCGAGTATATGCATTTCTCCATTAACTATTTTTCTTCCTGAAACTTTTATTCTCAATATTTCTTTATTTGGAATATTAGACTCTAATCTTTTGATTTTCCATTTGCTATCAGGAAAATCATTGATAATTTTTGAGAACTGTTTTGGTATATTTTGGTTTTCATCATTTCCAAAATTTTTTCTAATAAACTCAAAGTCTCGCTTATTTAATGAGGTTTCTAAATTTCTTATAAAATCAACTTTTAAAGTTTGCGTTATTGCTGAATAGGGGAGAATGAGATAAATAAATAAGTAGATAGGGTATCCTATATTTCTGAATAAGTTTAAATTCAACATATTTATCATTTATTATTTTCATTCTACTAATTTAAGTTTTTATGTCTAAAAAAAATAATTTATTAATTGCAGCTAGTGGAACCGGAGGCCATATTTTTCCAGCTTTAGCAGTTTCTAAAAAGGTAGAAGATGAGTGGAATATTCATTGGTTGGGTATTCAGCAAAGACTTGATGCGAATTTTATTCCCCAAAAATATAATTTGAAGACTTTGAATATAGAGACACCAAGAAAAAATATTTTTTTGTTTTATCAATATATAAAAATTTTGATGTCAACTTTCCAAATAATTAGGATCTTAAAAGAAAAAAAAATTAACTTGGTTTTTACGACTGGAGGTTATATATCTGCCCCTACTATTGTTGCTTCAAAACTTCTCAGGATACCTGTCATTATTCATGAATCAAATTTAATTCCAGGAATGGTCACGAAATATTTTGGTTTTTTATGTAACTATGTGTTTCTAGGATTTAAGAAAACAAATTCTTATTTAAGAAATTGTAAAACTATTTTCACTGGAACTCCTTTAAGAGATCAATTCTATAAATCCCATCCCGTGCCAGAATGGGTCCCAAAAGGAAAAGGACCTCTTTTGATTGTTATGGGAGGTAGCCAAGGAGCAAAAGCTATAAATCAAATTCTTAACGAATCTCTTGAATTTTTAATGAAAAAACAGTTTCGGATAGTTCATATTATTGGCGAATGTAATCAACAATCCTTTAATTTAAAAAATTCCAATAATTATGTTCAAAAGAAATTTACTAATGAAATCGCAGCTTTGATTCAAAACTGTGATCTTGTAATATCGAGATCTGGTGCAGGAATAATAAATGAACTTATAGAAACTGAAAAACCTTCAATATTAATTCCATTTCCTTATTCTAAAAATAATCACCAGGAGAAAAATGCAATGATTCTTGCCGAAAGTGGAGGCTCAGTTTTAATGAATCAAAGTAAAATTTCCAAAGAAGTTTTTGAAGAAACTATAGAAAGAATTTTTAAGAGAAAATCAAAAAACGGAAAATATTACTATGAAATTTTAGATATTATGAAGAAGAACATGGAAAATAATAATAAAATCAAATCTAAAATTGAGATTAGAAAATTTTTTAATTATTTTTTAAAGGAATTCTGAATTTCTTTACATAAAAGAGTGTTATTTTTCCTATTCTGCAAACTTATTCTTGCCCATTTTTCATCCAGAAATCTAAATGAAGTACATTCTCTAAGCAATATTCCCTTATTTTCTAGGTATTTTATGTTAGGCGACAAGGATTTTGTACTTTCTATTAAAAAAAAGTTGGTTGAAGACTTATGAACTTTAAGGTTATCTATTTTGGATAATTTTTCAAATACTCTTTTTTTCTCAATATTTATCCAGCTGTGAATCTGTTTTGTCCACTGTTCATAGAATTTCTTATTACTTAGCAGATCAATTCCGGCTTTAATAGAAAATGAATTTAAAGGCCAAGGATCTCTATTTATTTCCCATTGTTTTAGTATTTTTGATGAGCCAATAACGTAACCTAATCTAAGACCAGGAATATTGAAGATTTTGGTCAAGCTTCTCAAAACTAATAAATTGTCAAATCTTTGGGTTAATGGTATTAAAGATTCTTTCTCCCCATTGGGTGTTATCGATAAGAAAGCTTCATCACAGATAACTAATTTATATTTTTTTACAACTTCCTCCAATGAATTCTTTTCCCATAATTGGCCGGTAGGGTTATGTGGATTTGTTATCCAAATAACATCACCTTTTGGATGCAACGGAAATGATTGAGGAAAAATATCATTCCAGTTTTTTGGTAATTCGCAATGTATAAAATTGCTATTCCAACAATTTAAAGATCTTTCATAATCAACAAATGATGGAGAAGGAATACAACTTATTCCAAATTTGGATGCTTCATAACCTGCCCAGGTTATTAGTTCAGAAGCTCCATTTCCAGGCAATATATTGTCTGGATTTATCCCATGAAATTTACCGATTATTTCTTTCAGATCATTCAAGTTTCTCTCTGGGTAATATCTAAATCCAAGATTCTTAATTCCAGCATTTAATGAATCTATTAGTATTTGAGGTGGATCAAAGGGTACCAAAGAGGCACTTGCGTCAATGATTTCAGAGGGTAATAAATTTAATTTTTTTGCATTTGCATATACATTTCCTCCATGCCTTAAGTTTGATATTTGCATGGCTAATTTTGAGTAATCATTAGTTTTTGGATTGTTCATTATTCATTTTCTAATTTTTATTTAACCCATCTTAAATCTGATCCAATGGCCTCTTTTATATTAGATAATTGATGTTTATTGAGTTGCTTTAAAATCCCTTCAAGTATATTGGGGACTAATTGTGGCCCCTTATATATCCATCCCGTATAAAGTTGAATTAATGATGCTCCAGAACAAATTCTTTCCCAAGCCGACTCTGGACTATCGATTCCTCCAACGCCAATTAAAATAATCTTTTTATCAATATTATGAATATGTTTTATTATTTGATTTGCTTTTTTTTGTAGAGGCTTTCCACTTAATCCTCCATTTTCTTCAGAAAGTAATAATCCTGTTTGCCTGATCTTCCTATTTTCAAGACCTAATCTATCTATGCTGGTGTTAGTAGCAATTATCCCATCGATATTTTCCTCTATTATTAAATGGCAAATATCTTCAATATCTTTAAGGCTTAAATCTGGCGCAATTTTTACAAATAATGGTGGACAATTAGGTAAGTTTTTAATTTCTTTAAGAAGTTCTTTTAGAAGAATCGGATCTTGCAACTTTCTTAGTCCTGCAGTATTTGGAGAACTTACGTTAATTGCTGCATAATCACAATATGGAATTAATAACTTTAGAGAAGTTAAATAATCATCTTTTGCTTGAGATAAATCTGTAATTTTAGACTTGCCAAAATTTATCCCTAAACAAATATTCTTTCTATTTTTTTTAAACTCAATTCCTTGTTCTACAAAGTTTTTAACTAGATTTTCAGCACCATTGTTATTAAAACCCATTCTATTTAATGCTGCTTCTTCCTCCGCTAATCTAAACAACCTTGGTTTGGGATTTCCATTCTGAGCAAATTTGGTTACTGTACCAAGTTCAGCAAATCCAAAACCAAAATCTTTCCATACATTTGCAGCATTTCCATTTTTGTCAAAACCCGCAGCTAAACCAATTGGATTACAAAAATTTATCCCACATATGCTCTGAGTTAACCTTTTATCAACTATAGAAAATTCTTCATTTAGATTTTTTAAGATAGATGAAACTACAGGCCAATTATATTTTCTTGAACTGAATGATAAAAGGCTAAGAGATAAATTAGTTAAATATTCTGCATCAATTCCAGAGTCTCTCTTTAATACAGGGGTAATCAAGTTTTTATAAAGATTTTTAAATACCCCTTTCTGTTCATTCATAAAAAATTAGGCTTCTTTTTTTTCTATTATCCAATATTTTTTATCTTTAGGAATCAATCTCCAATTACGCCATTCAAAAAGTGAATATAGTTGGATCTTTAAGTGGTTTTCTTCACCTAATAAGGTGCTTAGTTCTGGTGAACTTAACAAATATTTTTTGTCGGCAAATTTTTGAATTAATTCATTCCTTGAAAATAATTCCTGAATTTCTGAAGGAGCATTTTTTTCAAAAAAGTCAGCTGAAGATTCTGACTCCTGTAATTTACTTTCTAAAGATATACCTTTGCTATAGTTGGTTGCGATTTTATCAACTCTATCATTTTGTTTGTCACCACTATGACCCTTAACATATTCCATTACAAGGCCATTAATTCTTAATTGATCAATTTTTTGCCATAAATCAAGATTTTGAACTGATTTTCCTGAGCTTGTTTTCCATCCATTTCTCTTCCAATTAGTAATCCATTTTGAATAACCTTCTATGACATATTTACTATCAGTTCTTAATTTAAAGTTCTCCTTTAATTTATAGGTTTTTAATTTCTCAAGTGTTTTTATAGCCGCAGTGAGTTCCATTCTATTATTGGTAGTATTTTGCTCGGAACCACCTATTTCTAATTCACTTTTGTCGTCAAAAATTATTAGTCCACCCCAACCCCCCGGACCTGGATTACCACTGCAGGCTCCATCTGTTGCAGCTTCAATTGCAATACTATCAATATTCATAATTTTTGAAGCCGATATAAAGTCTATCGGCTTGAAAAAATATTCTCTTACTTAAGTGTAACTTTACCGCCAGCTTCTTCAATCTCTTTCTTTAAAGATTCAGCATCTGCTTTAGC
The DNA here is from genome assembly GCA_003279055.1 of Prochlorococcus sp. AG-347-I21. Taxonomy (GTDB): domain Bacteria; phylum Cyanobacteriota; class Cyanobacteriia; order PCC-6307; family Cyanobiaceae; genus Prochlorococcus_A. The sequence goes on from QCBP01000002.1 coordinate 63,424, forward strand.
AATTCCTTCTTTTACTGTTTTTGGTGCAGACTCAACAAGTGCTTTTGCATCACCAAGACCTAGACCAGTTGCATTTCTTACAACCTTAAGTACTTTGATTTTTGCAGCTGCATCGAAGCTTTCGAGAACTACATCAAATTCAGTTTTTTCTTCAGCAGCGCCACCATCTGCGTCACCGCCAGCTGCTCCTGGAGCTGCCATAACTACACCTGCAGAAGCAGCAGCAGATACACCAAAAGCCTCTTCAATTTGCTTTACAAGCTCGGATGCTTCTAAAAGTGATAGAGATTTTAATGATTCAAGAATTTCTTCAGTTTTTGCGGACATTTTCTTAAAAGTTAATTAGGTTTTGAATTTAGGATTCTGATTTTTCAGAATGTTGTTTAAGTGATCTAGCAAGTCCAGAAGGTACTTCATTAATAGAGATCGCAATTTTTGTTGCAACGCCATTAAGAGCGCCAGCAATTTTTGCCATCAATACTTCTTTAGATGGAAGACTTGCAATTTCTTTTATTTCAGAATCGCTAAGAAGTCTGCCTTCAAATAAAGCTCCTTTGGTCTCGGATTTTTTGGTGTCTTTTTGAAAAGATTGGATTGCTTTTACAGCACCACCAACATCTTCTTTAATTAAGACAAAAGCATTTGTTCCGGTCAGTAAAGATTCAAGATCGTTCCAATTACTATCTCCATCAATAGCTTTGCGCATTAATGAATTTTTAGTAACTTTGCAGATGCCGTTAGTTGTTTGCAATCTAGATCGCAAATCTGACATCTCTTTGATAGTTAAACCTTTATAGTCAAGAACTACAGCCATTTCCGAGTCGTCTAAAAGAGATTTAATCTCAGTAACGATTTTTTGCTTATTCTCTAGTGTTCGGCCCATTGATGTTTTTTTGGATCGTAATTTAGGGAGAGCAGGAAATGCGGCAAAGTTCTTTAAAAGAGGCCGCTTTTATTAGATCCAAAAAGAAATAATTTAAGACGAGTCCTCGGTAGGAATTTAAAATTTAGAATAACTAAATTAACCTACTTTCTTTGGCCGTATTATTGCAATTTAAATTATACTACAAAGCGTTAACCTTCAGGTTGGTAATCTTGTACAGCATTTATGTCAACTTGAACTGAAGGTCCCATTGTTGAAGTAACATAAAAAGTTTTCCAATACTTTCCTTTAGCTCCACTTGGTTTATTTTTATCAATTGATTCTTGTAAGGTTTTTAAGTTATCAAATAGAGCCTCTTTTGTGAAACTTGCTTTTCCAAAGCGGACATGAACGATTCCAGCCTTATCTGCTCTAAATTCGAGCTTACCAGCTTTGAATTCTTTTATTGCATTTGCAATGTCATTAGTTACTGTCCCAGCTTTAGGATTAGGCATTAAACCTCTAGGTCCTAAAACTCTTCCTAATTTTGCAACCTTTGGCATCATATCTGGAGTTGCAATAAGTAGATCAAACTCCATATTTCCTTTGTTTATGCTTTCTACAAGATCTTCTTCGCCAAATAAATCTGCACCAGCAGCCTTAGCTTTCGATACATTCTCACCGCTTGTAATTACTGCAATTTTGATGCTTTGGCCAGTACCATGTGGTAATGCAACAGTGGTCCTTAATTGTTGATCAGTATATTTTGGATCAATACCTAGACGTATATGTGCTTCAATAGTTTCATCAAATTTTGCATTAGCATTTTCCTTGATAATACTAAGAGCTTCAAGTGGGGCGTAAATGCGATCTTCTATCTTTGTTGATAGAGCCGCCATTCTTTTAGATAGTTTTTTCATAATAAGATTGGGTGCTAACGGTTATTAACTAACCTCCCCTAAATAGTGAGAAATTGTGTATTGAACTCAATCAGTGATAGAGACGCCCATATTACGAGCAGTACCCTCAATTACTTTCATTGCTGATTCAACACTAGAACAGTTTAAATCAGGAAGCTTAGTTTTGGCTATTTCTTCTAATTGAGCTTTACTTATATTCCCAACAGAGCCTTTTGCGGATTCACCTGAACCTTTCTCTATACCAGCTGCTTTTGTTATTAAAACGGAAGCAGGAGGTGTTTTTGTTATAAAAGTAAAGCTTCTATCTTCAAAAACAGAAATCTCGACTGGAATTACAAAACCTGCTTTATCTTGTGTCCTCGCGTTGTATTCTTTGCAAAATGCCATGATATTGACACCATGTTGTCCTAAAGCTGGCCCTACAGGAGGAGCAGGATTTGCTTTGCCTGCTTGTAGAGCAAGCTTGATAACTGCAACAATTTTTTTTGCCATTAGATTAGATAATTTAAGCTGGAGTAGAAAATCATAAGTTTACTCGATAAACAAGAACAATTAGAAATTAATTTTGTTTATTGATTTGGGAGAATTCTAATTCTACAGGAGTCTCGCGCCCAAATATTGAAAGTAATGCTTTTAATTTATTTCTTTCTCCGGAAACTTCTATAACTTCTCCCTGGAAATCCTTGAATGGACCGCTAGTTACAATGATTCTATCTTTTTCTTCAATATCTAACTTGATTACAGCTTTTTTCTCTGATGCGCGCTTAAAGATTCTATTAACTTCTTGTCTTGATAGTGGTCGAGGTTTGATATGACCTCGCGATCTTCCGCTGCCTCTACCGTCTTCAGCACCGACAAAGTTAATTACATTTGGAGTACTTTTCACAGCCATCATTGTATCTTCATCCAAAATCATTCTTACGAGGACATAACCTGGGAAAACTTTTTCTTCAGTAGTTTGTCTGCTTCCATCTTTTTTTAATTTAATTCCTGGAGTTTGGGGAATTTCAATTTCAATGATTCTATTGTTAACACCTAAAGTTACTGATCTCTGCTCAAGAGTCGCTTTTACTTTTTTTTCACAGCTTGATGCTACTTGAACTGCATACCATCTTGCGATGCTTGTATTTGCTTTTGAAGAAGCAAGGTTTGTAGTTAATTCATTACTCATTTTTCTGGAAGCTTAATTAAGATCTTTATTAATGGATATTTGGGAGATAATTCAACCAAAAATTTGCGAGGCTGCCCACCCATAGAATCTGCTAACAGAAGCAATTGCTGCAGCAGAAAAAGATACCATAATTATAACTGCTACTGATTCGCTAAAAAGTTGTTGTTTGTTAGGCCACACGACAAGTTTAAGCTCATCGTAGGTAGATCTAAAAAAATTATTCTTTTTTTTAGGCTCTTCAACTTCAGGAGAATCCTTTTTAAGAGGTTCTTTATTAGTGGTAGGACTTGTCACAAAATTTTTTTGAAATTAAGCTTTATGCTTTAGTTTTTATTTTAGCTTATTGATTTACTCCTCAGCTAGGTTTGAAAACGATCTCATCTTTTTTCGCAGGGTTAAGTTTAATTGTTATATTTTTTTTATTTTTGAAGTTATCCTCTAAAAGTTTTGCAGCCAAGGGATTTTCTATTTGTCTTCTAAGTTCCCTGCTAAGTGGTCTAGCACCATATTCAGGTTCGTAAGAATCGTTTGCAATTTTGTTGATAACTTTTTTGTCTATAGCGATATTTATTTTCTGCTCAAGTAGCAGGTTCTTTAAATCTTCTGTTTGTAGAATGATTATTTTTTGAAGTTCATCAATAGATAATGGATGAAACTTTACCACTTCGTCAATTCTATTTAAAAATTCAGGTCTAAAAATTGAAGACAATGCATTATTAATAGACTCATCTAGAGTTTGTTGATCTTCTTCTAACTTTCCCTCACTTTTAGAAATCTTTTGTGAATACTCCAATATTGATTTACCAGCTAGGTTACTTGTCATAATGATTACAGTATTTTTGAAGTCTACTGTCCTTCCTTGAGAGTCCGTTAATCTTCCTTCATCTAAGACTTGTAAAAGGATATTAAAAACTTCAGTATGTGCTTTTTCTATCTCATCAAGAAGTATTACTGAATAGGGTTTGCGTCTTACAGCTTCAGTTAATTGACCTCCCTCTTCATAACCAACATAACCTGGAGGAGCTCCCAAAAGTCTTGCTACTGCATTTTTTTCCATATATTCACTCATGTCTAATCTTAAAAGTGCGTCTTCTTCATCAAATAAAGCTGTTGCAAGAGATTTTGCTAATTCTGTTTTACCAACACCTGTAGGACCCATAAATAAAAAAGATCCAATAGGTCTTTTAGGACTTTTCATGCCAACGCGAGCTCTTCTAATTGCAGCAGAAACAGCTTCTATAGCTTTTTCTTGTCCAATAACTTTTTCACTTAATTCTGTTTCAAGATTTACTAACTTCTTACGTTCATTTGAAACTACTTTAGAAATTGGAATTCCTGTAATTTTTGAGATAACATCAGCTATATCATCAGGTTCAACTTGATATTTAAAAGGGAAATTTCTATTTTTCTTTATTTTATTAAAGTTCTCTTCAACTTTTTGTATGTCATTCTCTATTTCACTTAACTCTTCTTCAAGCTTTTCTAAATAATCTAGATCATTTTCAATTTCGCGATTTGATTTATCTTTAATTTGTTTGGTTAGCTTATCTTCTTCTTTCATTAAAATAGATAATTCCTCCATTTCTTCACGTAAATTGTTCCAATTTTCCAAAAGAACGTTTAATTTTGCCTCTGATTGTTGTCTATTATTTAATAGTTTTTCTTGAGCTTCGATATTTTCTCCTTGCAAATTATTCAATTTTTCATTAATAGTATTAAGTTTGTTTTCTTGTTGGAGAATGATTTGAGGCATATTACTAGACTCGATTTTCAACTGTGCAGCTGCTTCATCCATTAAATCTATTGCACTATCAGGGAGACATTTATCGCTGATGTATCTATCGGCCAATTTTGCAGAATAGTTCACAGCCTCTTCAGAAATTTTTATGCCATGATGTAATTCATATTTCTTTTTGATTCCTTGTAATATTTTTGCACTTAATTCTACTGAAGGTTCATTAACAGCTATCTTTTGAAAGCAATTATTTAATGCCTGATCTTTTTCAATAGTTTCACGAAATTTTTCAGGTGTTGTTGTACCGATACATCTAAGTTCTCCTTCAGCTAGTAAAGGTTTTAAGATATTACTGATGTCGGTAGAAGATCTGTCAGAACTTAATATTGAGTGAATTTCATCAATAAATAGAATCATTCCTTGGTTTGGATTATTTAGTTCCTGCATTATTAAGCTTAGTCTTTCCTCGAGTTGACCTCTAAATTTGGTCCCAGAAACTAATGCACCTAAGTCAAGTGAAATAATTTTTAAGTCTTTTAAGGTATCAGGAACTTTTTTGTCTACAATTAATTGGGCAAGTAATTTTGCAATTGAGGTTTTACCAACTCCAGGATTGCCAATAAGTATAGGGTTATTTTTGTTTCTTCTGCAGAGTACTCTCATTAAATTATTGATCTCATTTTCTCTTCCTAAAACTGGATCCAGTAAGCCTTTTTTAGCTGATTCTGTTAAATCTTTTCCATAAATTGAAAGAGCATTTTCATCTTTTCCAACTTGTTTTTTGGTTTCAATTTGAAGTTCACTTTTCGGTAATGGAACAATAGCTTTCTTCAATTTTTCTGCTTTAACTAAAGTTTCTTTGTCTGATTCAACATTAGATTGATTATTTATCTCAATTACATTCTCATAATTAAAAGAATCTTTTGATTGATTAATATTTGGGTAACACTTTAATTCCTTCTCTAATTTTTCCATTGAAAGGTTTCCTTCTTCAAAAACATAATTTCCAATTCTTAAATCTCTTCCAAGAGCAATTAGTAAATGGGGGATTTCTATTAATCTTGATCCCCATTGAGTTTTAATCTGATTCGCGTTATCTAATAAAATTTCTAAATCTTCTCCGATAGTAAAAATATCTGACTCATTTGTTGGTGTCTCTTCTAAAAAATCTTCTGTTATGTCTAAAACTGTATCTTGGTCGATTGATAATTTTTCAATGAAAGCAAAGAATTCACTTGATGAGAACAAAGTATGAATTATGTGTTCAATATTAAATTCGCTATGATCCCATTTTTTTGCGGTTTCTTCCCCTAATAAAAGAAGGTTCCAACTGATATCGCTAAATATTTCAGGACTGGATGTAAGGGTTTCTCTCATAAACTATAAAACTACAGTTGATTATTAATTAATATTCTAAATAGCATCTGCATTAATAATCATCCAATAATTTTCAAATTGTAAGATGAATTTCAAAAATATTTTTATGAGAGGGGTTGCAGGGACTTTGGAATTAAAAAAATGTTAACTAATATCTAAACTACTATGAAATGAAAAATTATGATTGGTTAACATATATTTTCAGATATTAGCCAAATAGTTCAGCTATTAATAGGATTTAAATAGTAATAATTAAATTGTGAAAGAAACTATTGATTTTCTTATTGATACTGTTGAAGCAAGGCAAGTCCTTGATTCAAGAGGAAATCCAACTGTAGAGGCAGAAGTATTTTTGGAATGTGGTGCAAGTGGTAGAGCCATTGTTCCCAGCGGAGCTAGCACTGGTGCTCATGAGGCACATGAATTAAGAGATGGTGGTTCGAAATATATGGGGAAAGGCGTTTTGAATGCTGTTACTAAAATTCATGAAACAATATCGCCGGCTTTATGTGGTTTGTCATCTTTAGATCAAACTGCAGTAGATAAATTAATGATTGAAATCGATGGAACTCCTAATAAGTCTAACCTTGGAGCAAATTCAATCCTTGCAGTAAGTCTTGCAACTGCTAGAGCATCAGCAAATGCTTTAGACATTCCCCTATATAGATATCTTGGAGATCCATTATCCAATCTTCTTCCAGTCCCATTGATGAATGTAATAAATGGTGGTGCTCATGCACCAAATAGTCTTGATTTTCAGGAATTTATGCTTGTCCCACATGGAGTTAATAATTTCAGTGAATCATTAAGAATGGGTACTGAAATTTTTCACTCATTAAAATCATTACTTGATCAAAAAGGTCTATCTACTGCTGTAGGCGATGAGGGTGGATTTGCCCCGAATTTGTCATCAAGCGAAGAGGCAGGGGACTTATTATTAGAAGCAATTCAAAAAGCTGGGTTTAAGCCTGGTGAGCAGGTATCTTTAGCTTTAGATGCTGCTAGCACTGAATTTTATAGAGATGGTATTTATAAATATGAAGGTAAAAGTTTAAATAGTTCTGAAATGATTTCATATCTTTCAAGATTAGTTGCTAATTATCCAATAGTTTCAATAGAAGACGGTTTAGCAGAGGATGATTGGGAAGGTTGGTCAGAATTAAATAAAGAATTAGGAAATAAAGTTCAGCTTGTAGGTGATGATTTATTCGTTACTAATACAGAAAGGTTAAGGAAAGGTATTATGGAAAAATCTGCCAATTCTATCCTAATAAAGGTAAATCAAATTGGAACATTAACTGAGACTTTGGAAGCTATTGAGTTAGCCAAAATGTCCGGTTTTACAAGTGTTATTAGTCATAGAAGTGGTGAGACAGAGGATACAACAATTGCTGATTTATCTGTCGCCACAAGATCGGGCCAGATCAAGACCGGTTCTTTGAGTAGAAGTGAAAGGATTGCAAAATATAATAGGCTTTTAAAAATTGAGGAGGAATTGGGAAATCAAGCAAGATTCGCTGGAGCTTTAGGTTTAGGTCCTAAAAATATATAGTTTTTTAGCGCTTAAGTTTTTCTAAACGTGAGCCTTTTCTCATACTTAATTGGCACTTTATCCAATCAATACTTATTGGTAGTGCAAAAAAAAGTGGCAACATTGCTAAATTATTTTGTTTATTGGTTACAAGTAAAGCAGATGCAATTGATAAGCTTCCTATAAGAATTGAATGGCCTAGCGTTTTTTGAGCAGTAAACATTTTTTTGAATTGCCTATCAGACTCTCCCATTCTTATTTGCAATTGTAAATCGCCCTGCTCTAATCTTTCTAAACTTTCATCTATTCTTTTAGGAATGCCAACAGCTTTCGATCCTAGTTCACCTACTTGCCTTCCAAATTGGTTAATTAAATCGTTGGGAGTTTGATTATTTGAAGTCATAAGTTCTATTAAGTAAGGCTTGGTAACTGACACAAGGTTAAACCCTGGATCAAGCATTCTACCAACTCCTTCAAAAGTTGATAAAGCTCTCATCACAAAGATTAAATCTACGGGTAGTTGAAATGGTGTTTCATAAACAAGTTCGTATAAATCTCCTGATAATTTTTCAATAATATTTGGACTAAATGGTGGAGTTAAGGCTTCTTTAAGCATCAATCTTACTAATCTTCTGACTGGTCCTACATCAATATCTTTTGAAATTAGCCCAGCTTGTTGTAATTGGCTGACAAGTGATGAGGCGTCTCTTAAAGCAGCAGCCTTAACCATCCCCCCTAATCTTGTTTGAAGATTATTTGAGATATTGCCCATCATTCCAAAATCATAAAAAATCAATTGACCTTGATTTGAAACTGCTAGATTCCCCGGATGAGGGTCTGCATGAAAAAAACCGTAATTTACTAATTGTTTTAAATAACTGATAGCGCCTATTTCTGCAATTTTAGATAAATCAATTTTTTGTAATTGTAATTTTTCTAAATCGCTTATTTTTGTTCCTTCTAGATAACTTAAACAAAGGACTTTTTCACTGCTCATATCCCAAATTACTTCAGGAACTTCAACATTTTCATCATCAAGAAATTGCTGTCTAAACCTTGCTGCATATTGTGCTTCACAATTAAAATCAAGCTCCTTCATGAGAACTTTCCTACACTCTTTAGCAATCTCAACCCAGTTTCTACCTCGACTCCAATTCTTTTTTTTCTGCAATAATCCTGCTATTTGTTGCATTATGCCCAAATCTATAATAAACAATTCTTTTAAATTAGGTCTTTGAACTTTAAATACTACTTTTTTACCATTTTTTAAAGTGGCCCTATGGACCTGAGCTAGTGATGCTGATCCAACCGGATCAGATATTATTTGATCTATTTCATTAAACTTAGATCCTAGTTCTTCTTTTATAGTTTCTTCAACTTGCGCAAATGAAAAATTAGGAACTTGATCCTGCAATTTAGACAATTCCTGTATCCAGGTATTAGGAATTAAATCAGGTCTCGCTGATAATAATTGTCCAATTTTAATAAATGCTGATCCAAGATTTATTAATTGATTAGTAAACCACCTGGCTCTTTTAATTTGGACCCTACTTTTTTCATTATTCTTAGTTTGGAAAATTGTAAATCTAATATTATCTATCCATAAATTTATTAAAAGTGAAATCAGAGTTATCCAAATAAGAAAGGCCCTCTTCAATTTTTTTAGATGATAATGAAGTATGTGATAACTCATTTAATTTGATTATTAATAGTTTTATTAAAGAGATCAATTTGCTTATTGATACCTTCAATTTCATTTAAAGCTTTTTTTATTTTGGAATCTTGATAAGTATTTGTAGACTCATTTTCTTGAATATTATCGGCTTTTTCCAGTCTTGATGCTTCTTCAATTATGGATTCTTTTAAACTATCAAATTCTTTTTTGAGGATTTCTGGAGCATCCTGAGCAATATTTGTTGCCTCTTCAATTTTTTCAACAAATATTTCGCTTAATTTTTCGGTTACTTTATTAATGGCAGCTTTTAAAAGGTAATCAGAGTTGGTCATGAAAAATATAATGTTTCAACGGCAATTGATTTTTCGATATGACCTAATAATAGATCAATACAGAACATTTCACGTAACTGATCATTTTGATAATTAATTTTTTATGTTTTTCCTATGTAAGTTTGTTTCTATATTAAGCTTTTTTCTCTTTTTTCTTTTAACTTATATCTATATAAAGGTTCAGATATTTACTTTTAAAATATCTTCTAACCAAGAACTCATCTAATTAACTACTAAAAAAGGAGTTTTTTAAAATTGGAAATCATAGAGTCAGATGTAGTTATTATCGGTGGAGGCCCGGCCGGATGTACTTGCGCACTTTATACATCGCGTTCAAACTTAAAGACAGTAATTTTAGATAAAAATCCATCTGTAGGCGCCTTAGCAATAACTCACCAAATAGCTAATTATCCAGGTGTGCCGGTTGATATAAGTGGAGATAAATTACTTACTCTAATGAGAGAACAGGCTGTGCAATACGGAACAGATTATAGAAGAGCGCAAGTGTTTGGAATAGACGCCAGTGGAGAATGGAAAATGGTTTATACGCCCGAAGGCACTTTCAAAGCTAAAGCACTTGTACTTGCAAGTGGAGCCATGGGTAGGCCTGCATCATTTAAGGGCGAAGCGGATTTTCTTGGGAAAGGAGTAAGTTATTGTGCTACATGTGATGGAGCTTTTTATAAAAATAGAGAAGTTGCCGTTGTGGGAGTGAACAAGGAGGCAATTGAAGAGGCAACTGTTCTAACTAAATTTGCATCAACTGTGCATTGGATAACATCAAGTGATCCTAAATCAGATAATGAAGAAGCTATGGAATTGATGGATAATTCCAATATAAAACATTGGAGCAGAACAAGATTATTGGAAATATTGGGCGATGATATGGGTGTGAATGGGGTTGTTGTAAAAAATAAACAAGAAGAAAATCCTATCAATTTAAATTTAGATGGAGTGTTTGTTTACATGAGTGGTTCAAAGCCAATTACTGATTTTTTAGGGGACCAAATTGCTTTAAAAGAAGACGGAGGAGTTATTGTTGATGACTTTATGTCTACAAACTCTGATGGAGTATGGGCTATTGGAGATATAAGAAATACACCATTTAAACAAGCCGTAGTTGCGGCTTCTGATGGATGTATTGCTGCAATGTCAATTGATAGATACTTGAATAGTCGAAAAAATATAAGAGTAGATTGGATTCATTCTTAAAAATAAATATTGCTTCTTCAATTTAAAGGGGTGTTGCTTCAGAAATATAAGCAACTCCTCCGTAGTAGCTTAAATCGTCCCTGATGTTATCTCTCATTTTATCTATTAATTCTTGCTCACAAAAAACAATTACATGAGCATTTGCTCCTAATCCTGTAAATTCCATATCTTCAGTAACAACTCTTTCAGGCCCTCTGCCTGTGGCGTGTTTCATAATTGTATATCCAGGAACATTAGCCTTTTCTAATGTTTTAATGATTGCATCTAGTTCTCTTTCACTAAATATCAAGTCTAATCTTTTCATTTTTATAGAGGGGACAATGGGATAATGTTATTAACTAAACTCATATATATGGGAATGCCAAGAACTATATTGAATGGGAAAGTGAGACCAAGTGTAGTTGAAATATAATAACTAGATTTAGCTTCTGGAACTGTCATCCTCATTGCTGCAGGAACTGCTAAATAAGAGGCGCTTGCACATAAAACCACAAATAAAAGTGCGTTGCCAGGTCCTAAAGATAAAAATCTTGCAACGGCAACACCAATAAATGCGTTAAACAAAGGCATAAAAATGGCAAAGCCAATCAAGAAAGAACCCGCATTCTTCAGTCTCGGCAATCTTTGAGCAGCGACTATTCCCATATCTAACAAGAAGAAGCATTCTGCTCCATAGAATAATTGTCCAGTAAAAGGCTCCATTTTTGTAATCCCTGAAGGATTACTGGAAGCAGTGAGAAATCCTACAATTAAGCTAGAGAGCAATAAATAAACTGATCCATTCAAAAGTGATTCGTGTAATATTGCGCTTAAATGCATTTTTCTTGATTTTGGTCTATTTTTTGGAGCTGCAAACTTTACTAGTAATAATCCAACAATTATTGCAGGAGATTCCATTAAAGCTAAGGCGCCAACCATAAACCCATCAAAGGCTATTTTTTGACTTTCCAAAAAACTTTCTGCGGAAATAAATGTAACAGCACTAATTGAACCGTATGCTGCTGCTATTGCGGCTGAATTAAAGACATCAAACTTAAATCTTAAAATTAAAAATCCAATCAGCGGGATTATAAGTGACATCAGTATCGCAGCACTTAAAGTAGGCAATACTTGATCTGTAAAACCACTTTTCTGTATCTCTATACCTCCTTTAAAACCAATAGCTAATAGCAGATATAAGGAGAAGAGTTTAGGTAATGGAGCTGGTATTTCTAAATCAGACTTAAACAGTACTGATATTGCTCCAATTAAAAAGAAAAGAACTGGAGGTGCTAATACATTTTGCAGAATTGGATTTATTTCCATAAATTACTAGGCTATTTCATTTAGAGCACTTTCTAAAGCTTCTTTTCTTGTTTCAATAATGCCTTCAACTCCAAACTTAGCTAATCTATCCTTTACTTTTTCATTAGCACCAGCAACAAATGCTTTTCTGGAATTATTTTTTGCTTCTTGCATCATATCCTCTATTGCAAGAGTCGCAGTAACTCCTAGTCGTGGTACATCAGTAATATCTAATATCAAAACTTTGTAGTTTCTTACAAGCATCATTCTCTCAGATATGCCTTTAGCTGCTCCAAAACTAAGTGGTCCTTTAAGTCTAAATAGCATTACCTCGCCTGAACATCTATCTAGAAGTGCTTTTTCATCAGCAGGCAAAGCATTTTTTCCTTCATCATCTGCTGATAAAGGATTATCCTCATCCATACCTTCTAGTTGAGTTTCGGTTATTGAATCAATAGTTAGCATATTTGCTATGAATACACCGACTAAAACTGCCCAAATTAAATCCCAAAAAACAGTCATTAAAAGTACGCCGTACATTACCACTGATGTTTTTAAAGATAATTTGTGAGCCCTCCTCAAGAATCCCCAATCAATAATATCCAATCCTACTTTTATAAGAATTCCCGCTAGCAATGCAGTTGGTATTTGCTCAGCTAAAGGTCCTGCACCAACTAAAACTATCAATAATACAACCGAGTGAACCATACCAGAAATTGGAGTTGATCCCCCAGATTTAACATTTATAACTGTTCTCATGGTTGCTCCTGCTCCAGGTAAACCTGAAAACAGACCTGCAACAGCATTTCCTATTCCTTGACCAATAAGTTCTCTATCAGAATTATGTTTTGTTTGAGAGATATTGTCTGCTACTAGAGATGTCAGTAAGGAGTCAATTGCGCCAAGTACTGCTAGGACTAATCCTGCTTTGAAAATAATTGGGAAATATTGATTAAAACTTGGGAAATTTAAAGATGGGACTCCCCTTGGTATTTCTCCAATTCTATCAATAGCTCCATCTCCAAAAATTAATATTGATATTGGGGTAACTATTAATAGGGCCAAGAGAGGAGAAGGAACCCACTGACTTATTTTTCTAGGAGTAAGAAATACTATACCTAGTGTCATTATTGCTACTCCAATAGCAGCACCATTGGGCTGGAAATTTGAAAATACAGTAGTTAAAGATTCGACTACTCCACCTCGAGTGCTAATCCCAAGTAATGGTCCAATCTGAAGCGCAATGATTATTACTCCAATACCAGACATAAATCCTGAAACCACAGAATATGGAACTAAGGTAATGTATTTACCTAGTTTTAAAATCCCAAATAATATTTGGAGTAAGCCGCCAATGACTACCGCTGCCATAACTAAAGGTAGGATTTGTCCTGCAGAAAGATCTCTTGGAACTCCTACGGCAGCTAAGCCTGCTACTACTCCTGCAACAGTTACACTCATAGGACCGGTTGGTCCACTAACTTGAGCAGGTGTTCCTCCAAATAATGCTGCTAAAAAACCAACTACTACAGCTCCATATAATCCATAAATTGCTCCGCCAGGTCCTAACGCAGCATTCCCAAAAGCAAGAGCAAGAGGTAAAGCCACCACTGCGGCTGTAATTCCCCCAAGAATATCTCCTCTTACATTCTTTAGATGAAAGCCATTAATTATTTTCAAAGATAATCTCCTTAAAATAAATACATAACTAAAAGATATTATCTCTTAATGACGTAAATTTGTGAAAAATAAAGTTTGTGCAAAATATTTTTGTAACTTTTTTTGCTCTTACTAAATTCATTTAAGTTAATTTTCCTGAACAAAAGTAGTCTCTGATTGATTTATGTGCGAGGCAAGCGATTAATGTATTAGATAAATATTTTTCAATTTAAATAATATTCAAATGAATTCGATTATTCGTCCTAGAAGATTAAGAAAAACTGAGGCAATTAGAGAAATGGTTAGAGAAAACCATCTAAAGGCATCTGACTTTATATATCCATTATTTATTCATGAAAAAGATTTTAAAGAGGAGATTTCAGCAATGCCTGGAACCTATAGATGGGATATTAATGGCTTAATAAAGGAGGTTACTAGGGCATGGAAATTGGGAATAAGGTGTGTGGTTCTTTTCCCAAAAATTAACGATAGCTTAAAGACTGAAGATGGAGCAGAATGTTTTAATGAAGATGGTTTAATACCTAAAGCTATTCGAATATTAAAAAAAGAGATTCCAGAAATGGCAATAATGACAGATGTTGCCTTGGACCCATACTCTTGTGATGGTCATGATGGATTAGTTGATGAAACTGGAAAAATATTGAACGATGAAACAATCGAAATTTTAAAAAAACAAGCATTAACACAAGCAAGTGCTGGAGCAGATTTTATTGGCCCTAGTGACATGATGGATGGAAGAGTTGTTGCAATCAGAAATGCGCTTGATAATAAAGGATTTAGTGATGTAGGTATTATTAGTTACACAGCAAAATATTCATCTGCTTATTACGGACCATTTAGAACTGCTTTAGATTCTGCTCCTAGAAAAAATAGTAAGAAAATAATTCCAGATAATAAGTCTACATATCAAATGGACCCTGCTAATTCAAAAGAGGCTTTAATTGAATGTGCATTGGATCAGTATGAAGGCGCTGATATTTTGATGGTAAAACCAGGAATTTCATACTTGGATATTGTTTATAGATTAAGCACTTTTTCAAATAAACCTATAGCCGCATACAACGTTAGTGGGGAGTATTCCATGGTCAAGTCAGCTGCTATGAAGAACTGGATTAACGAAAAAGATATTGTATTAGAAACATTGCTTAGTTTTAAAAGAGCAGGAGCAAAATTAATACTCACTTATCATGCGTGTGATGCATCTCAATGGTTGCAGGATACGTAAAAACTCATTATTAACAAAAATTTGGTTTATTCTTAAATAATTAATGAATTAATTGCTTTAGTTTTGAAGTTTTCACAAGGAGTAAATAGGATTGGTCACATTGCACTTAGAGTAGAGAATCTCGAAAGGGCGAAATCTTTTTATATTAAGCTCGGTATGAATTTAGTTTGGGACGATAAAGATTGGTCTTATTTAGAAGCTGGTAAAGGGAAAGATGGACTTGCATTGTTAGGCCCTAGCTACAAAGCTGCGGGACCTCACTTTGCGTTTCATTTTGAAAATAAAAAAGAAGTGGAAAATATTCAAAATGATTTAAAAAATTCTGGTGTAAAAGTTGGTCCTTTACATGAACATAGAGATGGAACAGCATCTTTTTATATGAAGGATACTGAAGGAAACTGGCTTGAGATGCTTTATGTTCCTCCTGAAGGGATTCAATCGAATGTTTGATTCTTTTTTTTTGTATGCAAGAGAAAAGTTATTCTAAAAAATCATATTCAGAATACACCTTAGAAGAAGAATCTATAAGCCTTTTAGAGTGGGATTCATTAAAAACGCATTTATCTTCGTTCGCCTTAACGGAAATGGGTAAACAAGCAATTTTAAGTTTTGGTATACCTTCAGAATACGAGTCATCTAAAAGACTTTTGAATGAAACTGTTGAAATAAATGAGCTAGAAAATAATTTAGATAAATCAATTAGTTTTTCTGGAGTTTTTGATATTA
The DNA here is from genome assembly GCA_003279055.1 of Prochlorococcus sp. AG-347-I21. Classification (GTDB taxonomy): domain Bacteria; phylum Cyanobacteriota; class Cyanobacteriia; order PCC-6307; family Cyanobiaceae; genus Prochlorococcus_A. The sequence continues at coordinate 79,154 of QCBP01000002.1, forward strand.
GTAGAAATATTGAAATTTGTTCCAAGGGAGGTTTAATTTCATCTTCTGAATTATTAGAAATAGCGAAAACAATTGCTGCAGCAAGAAATTTAAAAAAAATCATATTAGATGTTGAACAAAGGCCTTATATTTCATCATTTACGAAAAATTTAATTGACCATCAGAATATCGAAAAGATTTTCAAAAAAGGCATTGAATCAAATGGAAGGATTTCAGACAATGCTAGTAATGAATTATCTATTCTTAGAAAAGAACTTTTATCTAAGAAACTTGAAAGAAAAATATTAGTTGAGAAATTTATTCAAAAGAATTTAGCTTATTTGCAAGACACTACTATTGGAGATCGATATGGGAGGCCTGTTTTAGCAGTGAAAGTTAATTATGTAGATAAATTTAAAGGCATAATTCATGACTCTTCATCTTCAGGAAATACAGTATATTTTGAGCCTGAAAGTGTAGTAACTAAAGGTAATAAAATTGCTTCTTTAGAGGCTAGGATCACGGCAGAAGAATTTAAATTACTTAAAAAATGGGCCCAGGTTGTTAGTGATAATTCAGAAAATCTTATTGAAATGGCATCCATTTTATTGAGATTAGAAAATGCTCTAACTCGTTCAAGATATTCGAAATGGATTGGAGGCAAAACTCCTACGTTTGAGAAAAATCCTATTATTTCTATAATTGGTTTTTGTCATCCGTTATTGATTTGGGAACATAAGAAAAAAGGAGCCCCACCCCCAGTTGCTGTCGATTTTTCTATAAATAGAAATATTAAGGTTGTATCTATTACAGGTCCAAATACTGGAGGTAAAACGGCAGCTTTAAAAGGTTTGGGTTTGTCTTTACTTATGGCTAGAGCAGGATTATTGATACCTTCAACTAATAATCCTATTATCCCTTTTTGTCCAAATATATATGTGGATATAGGAGATAATCAATCATTAGAAGAAAATTTATCTACCTTCAGTGGGCATATATCCCGTATAAAAGCGATATTAGATTCACTTGATTATAAGAAAGGATTATCAGTTGTTTTGTTAGATGAGATTGGATCTGGCACTGATCCTCTTGAAGGAAGTGCCCTTGCGATGGCTTTATTAAAAGAATTTGCAAATAAATCTGATATCACTTTAGCAACTACACATTATGGAGATATTAAGGCTTTAAAATATAACGACTCAAGATTTGAAAACGTATCAGTTGCCTTTGATGAGGATTCTTTGAAGCCTAAATATATACTCAACTGGGGTATTCCTGGCAGAAGTAATGCTTTATCAATCTCAAAGAGAATTGGTCTCGATGAAAGCATACTTAATGAAGCTGCAAATTATCTAAAGCCAAAAGAAGTTGACAACATTAACAATATTATTAAAGGACTTGAGGAAGAGAAGATTAAACAACAAAATTCTGCAGAAGCTGCTGCAGAATTGATTGCAAGGACTGAAATATTACATGATGAACTGAAGAGAAATTATGAATATCAAAAAATAAATGCTGAAAAAATCCAGGAAATTGAAAGGTCTAAATTATCAAAACATATTGTATCCGCTAAAAAAGAGGTGATAGATTTGATTGAAAAATTAAGAGATAAAAATGTTAATGGAGATGATACGAGAATTATTGGAAAAAGATTAAAGGAAATTGAGACGGAACATTTAACCCAAAAAAAACCTGAAAAGTCAATATCATGGAACCCTCAGGTAGGCGATTTTGTAAAGATTAAAAGTCTAAATAGTACGGGACAAATTGTAGATTTAGATAAAAAAGGTGGTTTTTACGTAGTTAAATGCGGTTCATTCAGAAGCACATTATCTGTTAATGACTTTGAAGGTATTAATGGAGAAAAGCCCAATTTCAAAAGGTCAAAAATTGAAATCAACTCTACAAGAGAAGATTTTTCTTTTTCTAAAATTAGAACTAGTAAAAATACAATTGACGTAAGAGGACTAAGAGTTCATGAAGCCGAGATAATTATTGAGGAAAAAATTAGAAAATTTCATGGACCGCTTTGGATTGTGCATGGAATTGGCACAGGGAAATTAAAAAAAGGATTAAGAAATTGGTTATCAGGTTTAAATTATGTTGATAAGATTGAAGATGCCGCCAACAACGAAGGTGGACCTGGTTGCAGTATTGCTTGGATAAAATAAAATTTAATATATCTAGAAAAAAATTTAATAAGCGTAATTAAGTGCAATTTATTGATCAAGCAAACATTATTCTTAAAGCTGGAAAAGGTGGAAATGGAATAGTTTCATTTAGAAGAGAAAAATTTGTTCCTGCTGGAGGACCTTCGGGGGGAAATGGTGGCAGAGGGGGTTCAATAATTTTGATGGCTGATAATAATCTTCAAACGTTATTAGATTTTAAATACAAACGTGAAATAATTGCTGAAGATGGATGCAAAGGAGGTCCCAATAAGAGATCAGGTGCTTCAGGTGAGGATACAATCCTTAAAGTTCCCTGCGGTACAGAAATAAGGGATATTAAAACCGGTATTATTTTAGGAGACTTAACTAAAGACAAGCAGAGTTTAACTATTGCCATTGGAGGAAGAGGTGGACATGGTAATGCTTACTATTTAAGTAATCAAAACAGAGCCCCTGAATCATTCACTGAAGGTAAAGATGGTGAGATATGGGAGGTTCAATTAGAACTAAAACTTCTTGCAGAAGTTGGGATCATAGGCCTTCCAAATGCCGGTAAAAGTACTTTAATTTCTGTTGTATCATCTGCTCGTCCAAAAATTGCAAACTACCCTTTTACAACTTTAATACCTAACTTAGGTGTAGTAAGGAAAATTGATGGGAATGGTTGCCTTTTTGCGGATATTCCTGGATTGATATCAGGGGCAGCTGATGGAGTAGGTTTAGGGCATGATTTTTTAAGGCACATCCAAAGAACGAAAATACTTGTTCATTTAATCGATTCAATTGCAGAAAATCCCTTACATGATTTTGAGATAATTGAGCAGGAATTAAAAAAATATGGGAAAGGTCTTTTAGATAAAGAGAGGATAATAGTATTGAATAAAATGGAGTTGGTAGATGATGATTATTTGAAAATAATTACAAAAAAGTTAGAGGATTTATCTAAAAAGAAAGTTTTAGTTATTTCTTCATCTTTAAAAAAAGGTTTATCTTCACTGCTTTCTGAAGTATGGAAAAGGATCTGATTTAAATTAAAAATTTTTTTGTAGAAAAATACACTTGATTTAATAATCAAAATTAGCCATAAATAAGATACTTCTTTAAACACAACATGAATTTCTATAGTTGCTTTGATCAACAAGGAAAAATAATAGCTAGATGTCAAACTATTCAAGATATTGAGGTTCTGAAGAAAATGGGAAGACCAATCGTAGAAGTCAAGGAAATGAAAAATGAGGAATCGGTTGTATGTTCGCTTACAGGAAGCCCATCCGACTTTAATAGAGATTACTAAAAGAATTTAACAAATAAAAAAAGGGCTTTTAGAGCCCTTTTTTTATGGATTATCTATTAAGAAAAAGTTAATCATCATATACAAGACATTCTGGTTCATCCGGGTTGGCATCGCAGAATAGTTCCAAAGCATTAGGGTCATGTTTATCCTCTGGATGATGATCCTTATATTCTTCGAGTTCTTTTAGCTCTTCAGTTAAATGTCTGACCTTTGGAAGATTGCCCTCTGCTTTTGCAGATTCGATTTCCGATTGATCTTTTTGGATGTGTTCGTCAATGGATTTCATTTTAAGCTTTTCGTACTTTAGTAGACATACATAACATAGTTAATTTCTAATGAAATTGCATTATCTATGAACTAAATAAGTGTTCATTACAACATCATTTTTTTTTCGAAATTGATTTATGTATTTTTTAGTTCTCTACTTTCATTATTTCCTTTAGCGATGGTAAAACTGGGATTAGTTGATTTGGGTTTAAAGGGAATAAAGCTTTGTAGTAATCTTTTTTCCATTCATTGTCGAAGCATGTCCTGTTTACGTTAGATAATTTAAAGAATTTTAATCTCCATTCAATAATCTTTTCGAAACTTGATAGTTCTTGTTCAGTACATTTGAAAAGTTTGCCATATATCAATTCCCATCTTATAAGTGTTGGAAAAAGGTAAATATCTGCATAGGTTAACTCTTCTCCAAATATCCAGTCCCCTTTATTTTTCTGTAGTAAATTTTCAATTTCATTTATAGCTGCGAAAAGATCTTTACTGGCTTTTTCGTAAGCTGACTGGTTTCTGGCGAAACCACATTTATATACGCCATCATTAATGCTGTTATTAATTAAATCTAAAAATTTTTGATTACCGTCTTTAATACTTAATGCCTGAAATTTCGATTCACTTTTTATTGAATTGAGTAGTCTTATAATCTGTGAACTTTCATTAGACAGAATTTTCACTTCATCTTTTACAAAGCTAATTAAAAGAGGTAATGTCGCTCTAAAAATAATCTTTTTATTAGCTTTTTTGTAAAGGTCTGAAAGTCTTATACATCCCTTAATCTTTGTTTTGAAAATCCATTCGCCATGCTCAATATCTGCCTTTAAAAAAATTACTTTAACTTTTTTAGATAAATCTTTTATTTCGTGTACGAGTAAAGTTCTTTGACACCATGGACAAGAATAACCTACTAATAAATAAATTTGTCCATTCTCATTATTAATATCGTATTCACTATTAGTGGTTATACCTTTAGGCCTTTTATAATTACCATGTAAATCTGATGGCGCGAAGCCATTCATTAATTGGGTCCAAAACCAAAACCAGAATTTTCTGGCGGCCTTTATAAGGTGTTTATTTTGCATAAAATTTTATTTTTAAAGAAAAAATGACTGTTCAAAGAATACTTATCGTTTCAGGCACCCATGGGAATGAAATTAATCCTGTTTGGGCTGTTAAGCAATTTAATAAAAAGGAAAATAGTTCAATTAATGGTATTGAGTATGAGTACATCATAGGTAATCCTGCTGCCTATGAAAAAGGTTGCAGATATATAGATGTAGATTTAAATAGATCTTTTAAAGAAAGTGAGAATTTTGATCAACACAAGAATAACTTTTACGAAACTAATAGAGCCAATTTTTTAGTAGATGAATTTGGAATTGACGGATCTAAACCCTGTGAAATTGCAATCGATTTGCACACTACTACTGCAAATATGGGAACAAGCATTGTTATGTATGGGAGGAGATCCAAAGATTTTTGTTTAGCTGCATTACTGCAGAACAAATTTGGATTGCCTATTTATTTGCACGAAAAAGATAAAGCCCAAACAGGCTTTCTTGTAGAAGCTTGGCCATGTGGTTTAGTTATTGAAATAGGAGCTGTCGCACAAAATTTTTATGATCAAAATATTATAAATAGATTTTCTCTAATAATTCGATCCCTACGGGAAGAGATAGATAAATTAAAAAATAAACATATAGAACTTCCAAAGGAATTAGTGGTTCACGTTCATCAAGGGAGTATAGATTATCCAAGAGATGAAAAGGGAGATATTGATGGCATAATTCATCCTGAGAGAATAAACCAAGATTGGAAAATGATTAAAAAAGGAGATCCATTATTTCTGGATAGCCAAGGAATAATCCACAAATATGAACGTGACCAATTGATTTGGCCTGTTTTTATTGGAGAAGTTGCTTATAAGGAAAAAAAAATTGCCATGAGCTACACAAAAAAAGAAGTGATTTGTTCCAAAAAACAATGGGTTCAAGAGTTTGAAAGTTTTTAAATTAAGAAACCCGAACAATAAATTGTTGAAAATTAATAAGGATTTTTTATTTTATAGATAAGTTTTTTTAATATTTAATTATTTTATTTTTTTTTCTAATTTTTAAACCTTAAAAACCTAAATTCTTTCACTCCAATAAATTACAGCTCCAAAAGCCTCTAATTGCAGTCTTCTATGCTTGGCTTCTCTTAAGGAAACTACCTCTCTAGATCTTTTTCCGTTAAGTAGCCATTCGATTATTACCAAGTTGAATCCTCAATAACAAAGAAAATCTTAAGACATGGAAGTTCTTTTCTCCTGTTTTCCAAAAAATAAGTTTACTTAAAGAAAAAATATTTACACATTTTTAGCGATTTTGGTCTAAAATCTTCGAAGCGGAATTTATTTTCCGTTTTTATTTACACGTCTCAATTTAGAGACATACTTTACGAACTCATGACAACTATTCAGCAGCAGCGTTCTTCGCTGTTAAAAGGTTGGCCACAGTTTTGTGAGTGGGTAACATCAACTAACAACAGAATTTATGTTGGTTGGTTCGGCGTCTTAATGATTCCATGCCTACTTACAGCAGCGGCTTGCTTCATCGTTGCATTCATCGCAGCACCACCAGTAGACATCGACGGAATTAGAGAGCCAGTTGCTGGTTCATTCCTATATGGAAACAACATCATTTCAGGTGCAGTTGTTCCTTCATCTAACGCTATTGGTCTACACTTCTACCCAATTTGGGAAGCAGCTACTGTAGATGAGTGGTTATACAACGGTGGTCCTTACCAGCTTGTAATTTTCCACTTCCTAATTGGTATTTCAGCATACATGGGAAGACAGTGGGAGCTTTCATACCGTTTAGGTATGCGTCCTTGGATCTGTGTTGCATACTCTGCACCAGTTTCAGCAGCTTTCGCAGTATTTCTTGTATATCCATTCGGTCAAGGTTCATTCTCTGACGGAATGCCTCTAGGTATATCTGGAACATTCAACTTCATGTTTGTTTTCCAGGCAGAGCACAACATTCTTATGCACCCATTCCACATGGCTGGTGTTGCTGGTATGTTCGGAGGATCTTTATTCTCAGCTATGCATGGTTCACTTGTTACTTCATCTCTTATCAGAGAAACAACTGAGACAGAGTCTCAGAACTACGGTTACAAGTTCGGACAAGAAGAAGAAACTTATAACATCGTTGCAGCTCATGGCTACTTCGGTCGTTTGATCTTCCAGTATGCAAGTTTCAACAACAGCAGAAGTCTTCACTTCTTCCTAGCTGTATTCCCTGTTGTTTGTGTATGGTTAACTTCAATGGGTATCTGCACAATGGCATTCAACCTTAACGGTTTCAACTTCAACCAGTCAGTTGTTGATGCAAACGGTAAGATTGTTCCTACATGGGGTGACGTTCTTAACAGAGCAAACCTAGGTATGGAAGTAATGCACGAGCGTAACGCTCACAACTTCCCACTTGATCTAGCAGCAGCTGAGTCTACAACAGTAGCTCTTTCAGCTCCAGCTATCGGTTAAGCTTAAAGTTCTTAAACTTACAAGTCCCCTCTTTTGGGGGCTTTTTTTTTGCTTAATTTTCAATTGGTTTCATATAATATTTATATATAAATAAAACATTTGATATTTCTATGAGTAGTAGTTTTGGAAAAATTTTTCGTGTTAGTACTTTTGGAGAATCACATGGTGGTGCAGTAGGAGTTATCCTTGATGGATGTCCACCTAAGTTAAAAATAGATATAAATCTGATACAAAATGAATTAGATAGGCGCAGACCTGGTCAAAGTGACATTACAACACCCAGAAATGAAGAAGATAAAATTGAAATATTAAGTGGGATAAAGGAAGGGTTAACACTTGGAACTCCAATAGCAATGTTGGTAAGAAATAAGGATCAAAGACCAGGAGATTATAATAATTTGGAGCAGGTATTTAGACCTTCTCATGCAGATGGTACATATCATCTAAAATATGGAATTCAGGCAAGTTCTGGCGGTGGAAGAGCCTCTGCTAGAGAAACAATTGGGAGAGTAGCTGCTGGTGCTGTAGCAAAACAATTATTAAAAACCTTCTGTAACACTGAAATACTATCTTGGGTAAAGCGTATACATGATATTGATTCTGATATAAATAAAGAGAAGATTTCTCCCAAAAAAATAGATTCTAATATTGTTAGATGTCCTGATGAAAAGGTATCAACAGAAATGATCGAGAGAATTAAGGAATTAAAGCGTCAAGGAGACTCTTGCGGTGGTGTTATTGAATGTCTAGTAAGAAATGTTCCCTCTGGTCTTGGAATGCCTGTTTTTGATAAATTAGAAGCTGATTTAGCAAAGGCTTTAATGTCTTTGCCTGCCACCAAAGGCTTTGAAATAGGTTCAGGTTTCTCTGGAACTTATTTAAAAGGAAGCGAACATAATGATGCCTTCATCAAGTCTGATGATATAAGTAAGTTAAGAACAACATCAAACAATTCAGGAGGTATACAGGGCGGAATAAGTAATGGTGAAAATATCGAGATGAAGATAGCTTTTAAACCTACAGCAACCATTGGGAAAGAACAGAAAACAGTAAATGCTGAAGGTAAAGAAGTACTTATGAAAGCAAAAGGGAGACACGATCCATGCGTTCTACCAAGAGCAGTTCCCATGGTTGATGCTATGGTAGCTTTAGTACTTGCTGATCATTTGCTTCTAAATCATGCTCAATGTGACTTAATAAATAAGTAGTAGTTTTGTTGAATCAATTATATTTATCCTTAACTTAATTATTTTTGAGCCATTCATATATTTTGGGATCAAATTTTTTATTTTTAATAGCTTTATCTCCAATTACGACTGCTTTATACCCTAAAGATTTATAAGTTTTTAAATCATTGATTGATAGTCCTCCAGCGGCAATGAAATCAATATTTTTATAGTTGAGTATATTTATCGAACTATCTTTACTTTTTATTGGGTAGATTTTGATAATATTGCAATTTAAATTTATTGCTTCCTTAAGGTCTTTTAAATTATTAATTCCAGGAATTAATAAATAATTTTTTGACTGCGCATAATTGAAAAGATCTTTGTCCCAAAATTTCATCATCGAGAAATTTAATCCAATTTTTAAAGAATCTTCTATTGATTGCTTATTAACTATGGAGGCAGAGCCTAAATTAATTCTTGGATATTTAATTTTGATATAGGATACAAAATCGAACCAATATTCGTTGTTAGACCAACTTATTTCTATATTCTTTAATCCTAATTTTACTAAGTTTTCTAATTCTGCAAAAAATGAATTTCTCATAGAGGTATTTGAGTAAATATTATCTTCAGGTTTTATAAGTAAAAAAAAAGATTCAATTTTCAGGTACTCCGAAAAAGAATCTTCTTTATTGTCCATTAAAAAATTTAAAAATTCCGAGTTAAATATAGTTTGCGACTTTTACTTCTGAGCGGTTGAGCAAGTCTTGGATATCTTCAGTATCTATAGTTTCTCTTTCAATTAGCATTTGAGCCATTTCGTCAAGAACAGTTCTATTGTCTGTTAAAACTTTTGTAGCTCTCTTATAGGCAACATCAACAAGTTCTGAAACTTCTACATCAATTGTTGCGGCTGTGTCTTCAGAGAAATCTCTTGTAGAACTCATATCTCTTCCGAGAAACATTCCACCTTGAGATTGACCTAGAGCGACTGGACCTATTTTGTCACTCATACCGAATTTAGTGATCATTTGTCTTGCTACATTGGCAACTTGTTGTAGATCATTTGAAGCTCCAGTTGTGACCTCTTCTTCGCCATAGACTATTTCTTCAGCAACTCTTCCACCAAGAGCTACAGCCATTTGATTTTGAAGGTAAGAACGAGAGTAAAGACCAGATTCCATTCTTTCTTCACTTGGAGTAAAGAAGGTTAGACCACCAGCTTGACCTCTTGGAATAATTGAAACTTTTGCTACTGGATCATAATCAGGCATTAATGCTCCAACGAGTGCATGACCAGCTTCGTGATAAGCAACTAATTCTTTTTTCTTATCACTGATGACTCTATCTTTCTTTTCTGGGCCAGCCATAACTCTTTCAATGGCATCACCAACTTCATCGTTACTTACTTTATCTAAATCTTTTCTAGCTGCTAGTATTGCTGCTTCATTTAAAAGATTAGCTAAATCTGCACCAGTAAATCCAGGGGTTCTTCTTGCAACTTTGTCTAAATCAACGTCTTTTGAAAGAGTTTTATCTTTCGCATGAACATTTAATATTTGCAATCTTCCAGCATAATCCGGTCGATCTACTGTAACCTGTCTATCAAATCTTCCAGGACGCATTAAAGCTGAATCTAAGACATCTGGTCTGTTGGTTGCAGCAACTATTATAATTCCTGAATTACCTTCAAAACCATCCATTTCTGTTAGGAGTTGATTTAATGTTTGTTCTCTTTCATCATTTCCTCCGCCCATACCAGCTCCTCTTTGTCTTCCAACTGCATCTATTTCGTCAATAAATACAATGCAAGGAGCATTCTTTTTAGCTTGTTCAAAAAGATCTCTAACTCTACTAGCTCCAACCCCAACAAACATCTCTACAAATTCTGAACCAGATATTGAGAAAAAAGGTACACCTGCTTCTCCAGCTACTGCTTTTGCAAGTAATGTTTTTCCTGTACCAGGAGGGCCAACAAGAAGAACTCCTTTTGGAATTTTTGCTCCGACTGCGGTAAATCTATCTGGACTCTTAAGAAAATCTACAACTTCTGTGAGTTCTAATTTTGCACCTTCGACACCAGCAACATCTGAAAAAGTTACTTGTGTAGATGGTTCCATTTGCAATCTAGCTTTGCTTTTGCCGAAACTCATGGCAGGGTTGCCACCCCCAGCATTACCACTTTGGGATCTTCTGAAAAGAAAAAATAGACCTCCAATCAAAAGTACTGGGAAAATTAAGCTACTTATAGCCTGTTGCCATGGATTGGCTAATTTTGTAGGAGTTACAGCTATATCTACATTATTCTCAGTCAGTATTTTTAATAAATCTTTGTCAGGGGCTAAATTGACCTCAGACCTGCTCCCATCATTTTCAACAACTTGAGCTGTGGCATTATCTGGAGATATTAGGACTCTACTGATTTCTTTATCTTGTACTGCTTCTATAAAATCACTATATCTCAATGTCTTTGTAGAACTTTCAGTACTAGGTTTATCAAAAACTGAAGTACCTATGAAAATTACAGTAATAACGGCTAGGACATAAAGCCCTACGTTTCTCCAACGTTTGTTCACGATAAAAAATCTTTAATAAATCTATAATACTAATAATAAAACAATATTAAGAGCGTCTTAGAACATCTACTACACTTTTGAATGCAAACCATTCAGGAATTGGTTCGCCATTCCTCAATTTCTTTCTAAATTCAGTACCACTAAGTTTCATAATTTCATAATTAAATTCTTTAGCTTCTTCAGCTGTTATATATCCTTTTTCCTTCGTATAAACTAAATTTTTTGAAGGAACAGTTTGCATCATCAATTCATCTGCACACTTATTCGCAAAATTTTGGGCGTCATATGGACCATAAAAATCCTCACCAGTTGACGAAGACTTACAACCAGCCATATCTCTACCAATAATAAAGTGGGTGCAGCCATAATTTCTTCTGATTATCATATGTTGAAGAGCTTCTCTTGGCCCTGCCATATGCATTGAATAAGGTAAAAAAGCCCATTTTATTCTTTCATCAGATATTTCCTCTTCTAATTCTTTATAGGTCAAGTACCTAACTTTTCCAGGGATATCATCTTGTTGAGTTGGTCCACAAGTTGGATGAACTAAAACAACTGAGTTAGGGGAGACATTATCTGAAAGTAGAGCATTAGTAAATAATTCATAATGTGCTCTATGAATTGGATTTCTGCATTGAAATGCAACTACATCATGATTTGATGGCAGTGTAGATCTAACTTCTTCTGGAGTTTGGCAGGGGAATTCTCTAATTGGTAGTTCGAAACCATAAACTCTTCCTCCTAAATAAAATCTCCCTCTCTCGTTAAAAATCATCTTAACAGCAGGATGATCTAAAGAATTAGTACCATAACAAAGTTCAGCTTCTAAGGATTTGTCAGGTTCCCATTTAGAGCTAACTTCTAAAACTGCTATTTTTTGTTTTTTATAAGTAAGCAATATTGTCTCTCCAGCTTTTACTTTTTCATTATTTGAATCAAATACTATAGGCAAGCCAAAAAGCAACCCTTTTGTATTTCTATTATTTTTAATTACCGAATTGTAGTTATTTTCATCCATAAAACCTTCCAATGGAGAAAAAGCTCCAACCATCAAAAGTTCTACATCGCATGCATTTCTCTCGCTACATTCAAACTCATATGTAGTTTTAGAGATAAGATCATTTTTAAGGTTTTTATCTTGGATAATTAAATTTTTTAGTTCCCCTCCATAAGGAGGTATTAGTCCATTAGTATTTTTTTTAGTTTTTTGTTGTAATTCCATTTTTTAAAATGATAAAGAAAAATTTTGAAAAAAAAAAAAGGGGTTTAACCCCCTTTTTCTCTTAAGTAGGATTTATGCCTTTCTTCCGTAAAGCTCCCCAATTATTTTTACATCAAGTGGATCCTTTGAACCCATATCTGTATCTGAAGGTTGGATTGCCTCAAAAGTACCAGCAAATTCGTCTGTGTCAGAATCTACATTGTTGATTGAAAGAGTAATAACGCCAGTACCGTTTACATCAACTTTAATATTTTCTTTTGCAAGTTCTTCGTCATCGCCTCCTAATGCAACTAAACCTTGAGCATATTCAACACCAGTATTTTTAGCTCTTGCCTTAGGATCTAGAAAGTCACCAGTTCTGTAGTTAGGTGTAAATGTTGAACCACTAATCTCAGTGCCTGGCTCAATTGATGAAGGTAAATCAGCTGTAAGATCTTTTGCTGAGAATGCAAATGGCACCTCTAAACCACCAGGAGTTAATACAGTAATAAGTTGAAAATCAATACCACCCTTTTCACTGAAAGTTCCTGAATCTATATCTCCATAAACTTCTGTCACTGTGGTGTTATTTCTAGGACTAATAATTTTTGTAGAAACAAATTCTGCAGCTTTTCGTTTTGTCCCGGGCACTTTTACATAAACTTCTGTTGGATGCATGCATATTCCTTTAAGGCTATCTCCATTCCCTAGGGATATTGATCCGACAAGAGATGAGTCTAATGTAGGGCAATCATTAGCTTTTCCTGTGTTAACAACATCTGTAAATTGTGCATTTCCTCTTTCAGAAAAAGCAAATGTTTTAACAGGTACGAAAGCAAAAGTTATACAAATTGAAATAACAAAAGCTAAGAAAGAACGAATTCTCATAATTAAAGTTGCAGTAAAGTTCTGTGACGATAGATTAAAGGTCATCTAATAAGTTCAGTACGGATATTACAAGGGAAAGGACCATAAAAGATAGGACTATTAAATCCTCGAAACAACCCGTAGCTTTTTAGATTTTAAAAAACTGGAATTATTTTAAGCTATCGCATTATTTTTAATGATTAAGATTACAAAAAAATACAAATTAAAAAATTTTTTTTATTTTTTTAATGAAATAATTTGGGTTATTAATTTATTTGCTAAATCAATTTTTGATGTTTTGTTAATGTAGTGTTCCATATTATTAGTATCGAATAACCAACCTTCATTTTGTGCCAAAAAGCCAAATCCTTGGTCTTCAATATCAATTGGATTTGCGAATAGATAATCACAACCCTTTTGGATAATCTTTTCTTTAATTGTCATTCGCGCTTCTTCGATAGATCCTGTAAAAGCACAAAAGCCTACAAAAACTTGGTTATCTTTTTTTGATTTACTAATTGTTTTTAAAATATCTGGCACTAGCTCAAAGTTTTGATTCAAATGAGCATTAATTTGATTTTTTGGAATTTTAGCTGAAGTATCAGAGTTTATTTTGAAATCAGATACTGCTGCATTCATGAAAAAATAATCACAATTTGATATTTCATTATTAAGTGCCCTAATTAAATCAACACTAGTTTCAATTTCATATCTTTTTATTCCATCAGTAAGATTCTTATCGATTTTCAGAGGGCCATGAACATATTTTACTTGTGCTCCCCTGAACCTCGCTACTTGAGAAAGAAGTAGGCCCATTGCTCCAGAACTTTTGTTGGTAATATGTCTTGCCGCGTCAATTTTCTCTGAGGTACACCCTCCAGTTATTAAAATTTTTTTATTAAGTAAATCTTTGCGATATTCATTTTGTTTATGTAAAGCTATAAATTCAAGAGCTAATTGGATTAGATCATTGGGAGGCATCTTACCGATGCCAATAGCATCGCATGCTAAGAGGCCTTCACTTGGTTGTAAAGACAAAACATTTTCGTAATTCTGTAAATTCTCATAATTTTTTTGGACAGCTTTATTTAGCCACATTTGTGTATTCATTGCTGGTGCAACAATAATTGGCTTTACATTTGCTATTAAGATGCTTGGGATCAATCCCTGGGCATTTCCAGTTACCCATTTTGCTAATGTTGTCGCTGTTAAAGGGGCGATGATTAAAATATCAGCCCAATTACTTAGTTCTATGTGAAGAGGTGTTGATTGACCATCAGCCCATTGGTCATTTTCTAAAATGCACGGGTTTCTACTTAAAATAGATAGAGAAAGCGGCTTTATTAATTTTTCTGCATTTTTTGATAAAACGCATCTTATTTCATAATTTTCTTTCGCTAATTGGCTAACTAATAATGGAACTCTTACAGCTGCAATACTTCCAGTTATTAATAAAAGAACCTTTATTTTGGAGTCCTTAATATTAGTTTTCATCGAAAGGTTCCTGATCGAGCAGATGGGTATAATTTGTCGTTAATTCAGGCCTATTTATTGCAAGAGACCTCAGTAAGTGCCAGTCTTTTAAACCATCAAATGGAGTATTATAATTATCTTCCTCTAGCCTTTTAGCGAGCTCAAAAGTCATTTCTTCATCAAAAGAATTTACTAGTTCCTCACTTATTTTATTTTCAGAAATGAATTTCATATTGAGTAAAGTCAATATACTCTAATAATAAAGCCTCAAGTAATTATTTAAAATTGATATAAGAATTAAGTACATATTTCCAAGGATATGATAATTTTCAATTTTCATATCTTTTTAAATTGTTTCTAAGTCATTTATCTTCATTCTCAGTCATAAATCTGCAAACTCTCCTTTTCAAAAATATTCTTTCTTAAAATAGTAATGTCAAAATTTATATCATGTCGCAAACCAAAAGAGAGCAAGTTATTAGTCACATACGCTATTTAAGGCAAGAGCTCAGAGAAATGCATTTAGGAATAAAACAAGATGACCTTTTCCCTGAGCCAGGCGAATTAAGAGGGTTAATGGCTCAGTTGGAAGCATTACTTGAATTAATAGAAGGAAATACTAAAATTCAATCAAACTCTGAAGCGGCTTAGTTTAATGCAAAATGGTTTTTAAACCTCAAAAGACAAAATTTCAGCTTAAGATTGTGGAAAATATTCAGACATTAAGTATTTGGGCTAGTAATCCATGGCGAAGATATTCAATAGCATTGATTACACTTTTAATTGGATACTTTTTTGGAAGTTCTCTTGGTATGGTAAGTGCCGTTGTGGAACTCATGGATCCTGTAGCCGCTTTTTTATCAGTAGTTTTTATTGAGTTTCTTATAGTTTTGAGAAGAAATTTGAAATTTGAAAGGAAAAAGAAATTTTTAGTACTTTTATTAGATTCTTTAAGATTGGGATTATTTTATGGTTTCTTTACTGAAAGTCTTAAGTTGCTATAAATTTACTTGTTGTGTTTCTGTAATAGATAAAGCAAAGCCATTCTTATAGGGATACCATTTGCAACTTGATTATTAATTAAGCAATTAGGATATCGATCTACCACTTTGCTACTAATTTCAATATCTCTGTTAATGGGACCGGGATGTAGAATTGGAATTTCTTTATTATTTAATGATAATTTCTCTGGGGTTAAGCCATAATCCAAACTATATGAATCAATGCTACTTAGTAAATTTTCCATCATTCTCTCTTTCTGGAGTCTTAAAACAATAATCGCATCTGCAATTTTTATTGATTCTTCCAATGATCTAGAAATTGTTATGGAACCTCTTGATTTAACAGGATCTTCTGTTTGATTTGGCGCGGCGGTTTTAAAAAAATTGATAAATTCATCAGGTATTAATGTCTTAGGACCACATAAGATTATATCGGCGCCGAATGCACTCAAAGCCCAAAGATTAGATCTGGCAACCCTTGAATGATTAACGTCTCCAATTATTAAAATCTTTTTGGAATTTAAAACCTCTGGATTCAGTGTTTTTTTCGAAAAGAATTTTATTAATGTATAGATATCAAGCAATCCTTGACTAGGGTGGCTATGTAATCCATCTCCAGCATTAAGAACCGAAGTCTTGGAATTTATTTCATCAAGTTTTTTAGCTATCTCAAAGGTTATGTAACTTGATGAATGTCTGATAACTAATGTATCAGCCCCCATAGCAGAGTAAGTTATGGCGGTATCAATTATTGTTTCGCCTTTTGTTAAAGAACTAGAGGATGGAGCAAACGTTTGGACATCAGCAGAAAGTCTTTTTGCTGCAAGTTCAAAACTATTTTTTGTTCTTGTACTAGGTTCAAAAAATAAAGACGTTACTAAAGTCCCTTGTAGGGCCGGTATCTTTTTCGTACCTGCATTCTTTAGTGCATCAAATCTATCAGCTAATTCAAATACTGACTCATAATCTTTAATTGAAAAATTAGCTAGTGTGTGGATATGTTTATGAGGCCAAATTTGCATTACGTTCAAAAGATAAATGATTTATTGAAATTGAGGTGTTCTGTCACCTTTTAATCTTTTACTAACACTTCTACTACTTTTAAGATACCAACGCCATTTTATATTTTTTGCCTTAGATATGCCAATTCTCGTAGTTTGAATAAGATCTTTTTCTGCTAGGGTGGACTCCCTTGGAGAAATCCATAAAGAATTATTATTAAGAACTTCAAGTGAGTTAAATGATCTGTCTATGCCAAATGTCTTAGTAACTAAACCAGGTCCAGAAGCTATTCTTTCATTATTTTTAGGTATAAAAACTGCCCTAATTAATACTCCACTAGCAAAATTTTCTTTATCAGTAACTATGTTCAAACAATGATGGATGCCATAAGATTTGTAAACGTAAAAAGTTCCAGGTTTGCCAAATAATGATTTGTTTGATTCAGTTTTTTTGCGGTAGCCATGACAGGCTTCTTCTTCCTGTGAATAAGCTTCAGTTTCAACAATAACCCCTTTAACTTGATCTGTCTCATTATTTTTTATGAGGTGACAGCCTATTAAATCAGGGGCAACAAGTGTAGAGTGCCTATAAAAAAAATTTATTGGAAATAATTCTTCTTCTATTTTTTAATATTTATCTAATAACATATTTAGCCGAGAAAAATAATTAAGGCTATAGATTGATATTGATTTTCAAAAAGATGTCATTGTTTTTTTCAATTATTTGAAATTCAAAGGATATGTAAATAATTTGTTGTTAATAAACTATCATTTAATAAGAAAGATATAAAAGGTATGACAAAAATAACTAAAGAGGAAGTTAAAAAAGTTGCTAATTTAGCAAGATTAGAACTTAACGAAAATGAAATTAATAATCATGCAGAACAATTAGAAAAGATATTGGACTATATAAGACAACTTGAAAAAATTGATACTGATGATATCCCTTGTACAACGAGAGCTATAGAGGTTGTAAATGTATTTAGAAAAGACGAAAAGAAAAATTCTGATTGCAATGAAGAACTTCTAGAACTGGGCCCATCGAGAGAAGATAATTATTTTAAAGTACCAAAAATTATCAATGAATGAGTTAGTTAGTTGCTTCCAATAAATGTTTTGTTGACTATCTTTAATAAAAATTTTTTTATTTTTAGGCCTGGATATAAATTTATGATTTTTCTTATTTTTCCTCTCTTTTTGCTATGACTCCTTACACCTATTAATAAATCATAAATAAAGTTAAAAATGTCTTCTTTACTTTCAAATATCCCAACTCTTTGAGGTGAGCCTTTTTTATCTAGTAATGGCTTAGTTTTTTCATAAGCTATTTTGTATTCAAACCAAGGAATCGAAGGCCAAAGATGATGAATGAGATGGTAATTTTGTCCCATTATCAATAAATTCATAAATTTGCTTGGATACACTCGAGAATTTATCCATTTATTTCTTGATCGAAATGGTCTATGTGGTAAATAATCAAAAAATATTCCTAACGTGACTCCCACCATTAATGCTGGGCCGAACCATAAATTATAAATTAAATTCATAAAGTCAAATTTCAAACCTGCCAAGATAATTGTTATGAATATGGATCTTTCAATTCCCCATTGTAGTAATTCATATCTTCGCCAGAGTTTTCTTTGAAAGAAAAACACCTCATGATAAAAAAATCTTGGAGCAATTAGCCAAATTGGACCAAAAGTACTGACAATATGATCCGGATCATTTTTGGGGTGATTTACGTGAATGTGGTGTTGTAAATGAACTCTCGTAAAAACAGGGAAGCTAAACCCTAACAGAATAGCTGAGCCATGGCCCATTGCTTGATTTATCCAAGGGACTGGATGAGCAGCTTTATGACAGGCATCATGAATAACAGTACCTTCAATATGTAAAGCTAAAAACGCTGTGGCTACAAGTAAAGGTAAAGGCCAAACACCTCTATACCATTGCCATACGCTAAGAAAAGCAAGAAAATAACCACCAAAAAATAAACCTAATGTTGGATTCCAAAAACTTGGCGGATCTACATAATTTTTAATCTCTTTTTGCCAATTAAATGTTTTTGAAGAATTAGTATTTTTTGTTGTATTTTTACTGGTTAAGTTTGAAATCGTTTCTTTTATTCTTTAAATAATATAACTAATATTTTAAGATGATTGTATGCTCTAACATAAAAATTTCTTTTAAAAGATTATTAATTTAATTTTAATGTGTCAAATTAATCATCTTAAGAAAAAAAATTTTTAAAATAAACCTCTTTCAATTATTATTTTATTTGAGCGGTCGTGGCGGAATTGGTAGACGCGCGAGTTTTAGGTACTCGTATCTTCGGGTGTGGGAGTTCAAGTCTCCCCGACCGCACTTAAGGAAATTCTGATAGATAGTTTGCTTATCTATATCAACTCTTATAATTTAATTAATTTGTAGTTTTAATGAATAGTTTGATATTTTATTTGGGAACTTTTTATATTTTAGTTGGTGCAATTTTTCTAATTGTACCGATAATTTATCTTGAGCTTGGTAAACCAAAAGACTTAATAAAAGCTTTTTTAAATTTGCTAATAGGTTTGATATTAATAATTAGAAATAAAACATTAGATGAATCATTTTTTGTAATTTTTCTTTTTGTAACAGTACTAGTTATTTTTTATCTAGTAGAGATTTTCTTATCTAGATGGTACCAATTGACAGATAACGAAAAGAAAAAATTAACTACCTTTTTGGAGTTTAAAAATAACTTTTTGAAAATATTAGAATCTATTAATCTGGGATTTGGTGATTTTACGAAACCTTTAAATTTATTTAATTTTGGTAGCAATAATAAAAATACAACCCAAAAAAAATGGGTAAGAAATGATAAAAAATGATAATATAAAAGTCTGAAATCAATTGAATTTATTATTTGAAACATCCAAAAAAAATTACAGGACAATTTCTAAAGAATATAATGAATTAGATTAATTTAAATAATTCTTTTGATCACCAATATTTCTTATATCTTCGTATGAAATCTCAAAATAGCAAAGAACAAAAATCAGACTTTTCTTATAAAGAAACTTTAAATTTACTTAAAACTGACTTCTCAATGCGTGCTAACTCAGTTGTAAGAGAACCCGAGATTCAGAGTTTCTGGGCTAAAAATGATATTGATTTCCAATTAGGTTCAAGCAATTCAGGAGAAATATTTACATTACATGATGGCCCTCCTTATGCAAATGGAGCGCTTCATATGGGTCATGCCCTTAATAAAGTTTTAAAAGACATAATAAATAAGTACAAAACCTTAAGAGGATTTAGGGTTCATTTCGTACCTGGATGGGACTGTCATGGATTACCTATTGAATTAAAAGTTCTTCAGAATTTAAAATCTGATGAAAGAAAGAATCTTGACACTCTAAATTTAAGAAAAAAAGCAACAGATTATGCCCATATCCAAATTAATAATCAAAAGGAGGGTTTCAAAAGGTGGGGCATATGGGGAGATTGGAATAACCCTTACTTAACTCTTAAGAAAAGTTATGAATCTGCGCAGATTGGAGTATTTGGGAAAATGTTTTTAAATGGTTATATCTATCGAGGTCTTAAACCTGTGCATTGGAGTCCAAGTTCAAGGACTGCCCTTGCAGAAGCAGAATTAGAATACCCTGATGAACATTATTCAAAAAGTATTTATGTTGCATTAAAAATCACTAAAATACCTGAGGAAATTTTATTAAATTTCATCCAAGAAAATCTTAATATCAAAAAAGATTTTTTTCAAAATAATTCTTTTATAACCATCTGGACCACTACTCCTTGGACAATACCTGCAAATGAAGCCGTTGCAGTCAATCCAAAAATAAAGTACGTGTTTGCTATCGATGAAGATAAGCGAATTTACCTTTTTGCTAAGGATTTATCTTCTGAAATAAGTAAGAAATTTAATAAACATTTTAAAGTGCTTTTAGAGTTTAAAGGCTCCAAATTAGAAAATATTGAATATCAACATCCCTCTAAGAATAAAAATTGCAGAATTTTAATTGGAGAAGATTATATTACTACAGAATCAGGGACTGGAATCGTTCATACTGCCCCTGGTCATGGGATAGATGATTTTAATGTGGGACAAAAATATGATTTACCTATAACATGTGTAGTTGATGAAAAAGGTAACTTAAATGAACATTCTGGTCAATTCGAAGGATCAAATGTTCTGAAAGATGCAAATGATTTAGTTATTGAACATTTAAAAGAAAATAATTTGCTTCTATTACAAGAAAATTATAAGCATAGATATCCGTATGATTGGAGAACAAAAAAACCAACTATTTTTAGGGCAACAGAACAATGGTTTGCATCTGTTAATGGCTTTAGATCATCTGCATTAAAGGCAATCGAGGATGTTGAATGGATGCCAGATACTGGAAAGAAAAGAATTTATTCTATGGTTGTTGGTAGAGGAGATTGGTGTATTTCTAGACAAAGGTCCTGGGGAGTCCCTATTCCAGTTTTTTATAAAAAAAATGGCAATGACATTCTCCTTAACAAAGAGATAATTAATCATATTCAAGAACTTTTTAGTGAACATGGAGCAGATATTTGGTGGGATTGGGATGTTAAGAATCTTTTGCCAGAAAATTATGCAAAAGAATCGGATCTATGGAAAAAAGGAACAGATACAATGGATGTTTGGTTCGATTCAGGATCTAGTTGGGCAGCAGTATGTGAACTAAGAAGTGAATTAAAGTATCCTGCAGATCTTTATTTAGAGGGCTCAGATCAACATCGAGGATGGTTCCAGTCTTCTTTGCTAACATCTGTTGCAGTCAATAATAAACCTCCATACAAGAAAGTTTTAACTCATGGTTTTGCACTTGATGAAAACGGAAGAAAAATGAGCAAATCTTTAGGAAATGTTGTTGATCCAAATATAATTATTAATGGAGGTAATAATAAAAAAACTAATCCTGCTTATGGTGCTGATGTTTTAAGGCTTTGGGTAAGCTCAGTAGATTATTCAGTAGATGTTCCAATTGGTTCAAATATACTCAAGCAACTTTCAGACGTTTATAGAAAAGTTCGCAATACTGCAAGATATCTTCTAGGTAATATTCATGATTATGATCCTAATTTTGATAGTTTTGAAATTGATCAATTGCCTCTCTTAGATCAATGGATGTTAGGTAGATTAGTTGAGGTTACAGATCAAATATCAAAAGCCTATGAAAATTATGAATTTTCAAAATTTTTCCAAATTTTGCAAAGTTTTTGCGTTGTAGATCTATCAAATTTTTATTTAGATATTGCGAAGGATAGGTTATATGTAAGTTCTAAATCACAATTTAGGAGAAGATCTTGTCAGTTCGTTATGTCAAAAGTTGTTGAAAATTTAGCTGTACTTATTTCTCCAGTGCTTTGTCACATGGCTGAAGATATTTGGCAAAATATTCCATATTCAACTAAAGAAAAATCAGTCTTTCAAAGAGGATGGCCAATATTTTCGAAGTCATGGAAAAATCAAATACTTAATGAGCACATTGCAAATTTAAGAAATTTGAGAGTTGAAATTAATAAGGCTATAGAAGGATGTAGGAACAAACAAATAATTGGAGCAGCTTTGGAAACTGAAGTTAATTATTTACCTGAAGATAAAGCTCTAAAAGATTCACTTACCTGGCTAGAAGAATTTGGCAATCAAGATGTAGATTTATTTAGGGATTGGCTTATAGTATCAAACTTCAAAGTGGTATCTGATTTGGCGGATAATTCTCTGATTATTGATAACAATGCACTTGGTAAAATTCAAATAAATAAAGCTCAAGGTCAAAAATGTGATAGATGTTGGCATTATCAAAAAGAAACTTTTAATGGAATCCAAAATACAAAATTATGCAAAAGATGTTCAAATATTATTAATCTTGAATTTCTTTAGACCCAGTTTTTTTGGTTCAAAAAGAAAACTAAGTTTTGATTTTCTCTTATAAGATTTTCTTCGGTTTCTGTTAACGGTGCTTTATAAAGTTTAAAGTTTGTAATTATATAAGTAAGTGCTATTATTTTTTTTTCTGAATCTATTTCAATTGGATGAGTTGTTGAGCTACTATAACCTCTGAAAATAATTATTTCTAATTGTTCTTGTTGATTTTCTTTTAGAATGAATCCCTCTAATTTCAGTATCCTATCAGGTATCTCGGAACTTATTTTTTCAAGACTATTTATTAAATCAATTTTTGCCATTTCCTGAGAAGCAGGAGTTTCTTCCATTTTTGGGTAATTTTATTATTGACCATTGAAGAAGGCCTATAATATAGATTAATAATGAAAATAATCCTATAAATTTTGATATTGGCTGGGTAAAGTTAGCTCCAAAGAAAAAAACAAATAAATTTTTTATCATAATATATAAATTTGAAGAAGGCTTAAGCCATATTGCACACGCATCCGAATTAATAAAAGAAAAGCAGTTGAAGTTTTGTAAACTCTGAATTAAGAAATTGAGAGATATAAAAGTTATTGCCCATCTCCATATTTTTGTGGTTGTGGTAAGGGAGTAAGAAAAATCATATTCTCTTAATTCATCATTAATATCGTTCCAAAACCAAACTGAAACTGTCATTAATAATGTTGAAATATTTGTTATCAATAGAGCGTAATTATACTTTCCTATTAAAAGTAGAAGGCTTATAAAAAATAAAAGGGATACTTTCCAATAAATTGATAGAAGTTTAATAACTGCTTTATTTCTTTTTTTAATTGACCAGAAGGATAGAGTAACAGGAATACCAATAAGGAAAATTATTGAAAGTTGAAAGGATAGCCAAATAGAAAGTTGATTAAAAACGTTCAAAACTTTTTCTTTTTAAACACATAATAATTAAACATCAAACTGTTACTTTTGAACTTACTATTGTCATAGTTATGAATATTATGCATCCTTATATTGTTGCCTAGGAATATATTAATAATTTTATGAGACAGCATGTTAATCCCCTCAGTATTAATTTTAATCAAATTGAGAGAATACCTTCTTTGAGCGAAATGTTTGGTGATTCTAAATCGAATCTTCATTTGGATATAGGTTGTGCTGCTGGTGAGTTTCTATTTGATTTAGCTTTAGGTAATACCAGTTGGAATTATGTAGGAATTGAAATCCGTGAGAAATTAGTCAAAAATGCTAAATTAAAAGTGCTTGAAAGAGAAATCAAAAATCTATATTTTATATTTGGTAATGCTAATAATATTTTGAATAATGTCCAAAGTAAATTTATCTTCAAAAATATAAAAAGTCTTTCTCTTAATTTTCCTGACCCATGGTTTAAAAAGAGGCATTATAAAAGGCGTGTAATTCAGCAAGAATTTATTAATAGTCTCTCAAATTTATTGCAAAAAGGCACCTTAATTTTTATAAAAACGGATGTAAAGGATTTATTCGATTATATGGATTACACCATATCAAGTAATTTTCATTTTAAAACAATAGATAAAAAAGATTTTAATTATTCTGAAAGTTTTAATCCAAACAAAGTTAAAACTAATCGAGAAAAATATGTGATTGGTAACCAACTTGATATTTTTGAAAGGATTTATATAAAAATTTAATGCATCGTTAAATTTTTATTTTATTAATTTCTAAAAAAAGTTTGTTTGTTATTTCGCTTGATAAAGAATGAACTTTCTTATGATTTTTGGCCTCAACTAAAACTCTCATAACGGGTTCTGTGCCGCTAGGCCTTATATAAACTCTACAATTATCTGAATATGCTTTCTGAAAAAACTCTATAGTTTGATCAATCAAGATTTTGGTTTCTGGATTTAATTCATTAATATTAAAATCTAAATCGATATTGGTTAGTTTTTGAGGAAAAGGCTCAAAACTACTTTTAAGCCAATCATTTAATTTAATATTATTCTTTTTACAATATTTAGAAATTTGAAGTGCAGTCAATATTCCATCTCCAGAAAAATTATTAATTTTTGAAAGTATATGACCTGACTGCTCACCTCCTAAATCAGCTCCTTTTTCCTTAATTGCTTCATGCACATATCTATCTCCTACATCAGTTCTATATAAAATTCCTCCAATTTTATTCCAGTCTTTTTCAAAACCTAAGTTTGCCATTTGCGTTGATATTAATAAATTATTTGTAAGAATTTTTTGTTCCATAAGTTCTCTACCCCAAAGAAAAAGAATGTGATCTCCATCTAACACATTGCCTTTTGAATCTATTCCAATTACTCTATCGGCATCCCCATCGAAGCTAAAACCCATATCTGCATTACTCTCGCTTAATGCTTTCTTTAATGGTTCGAGGTTGGTAGAACCACAATTCATATTAATTTTCAAACCATTTTTAGAGTTATTGATGACTTTTAAATCAGCACCAAGAGATTGAAAAATTTTTTTTGCGCAGGTTGTCGCTGATCCATAGCATGTGTCTAATATTATTTTCAATCCGCTTAGATTTTCTCCACCCATTGTTTGAATTAGGCTTTTAATATAAATATCAATAAGATCTTTATTTGTATTTGGGGGGATCGATTTTTTGGGAACTGATATATTGGGATTTGACTCTTCAATTAATTTTTGAATTTTATTTTCAAAATTTTTGCTAATTTTTTGACCATTATGATCAAAGATTTTTATTCCATTATATTCTGGCGGATTATGACTGGCAGATATCATTATCCCACTACTCAGTTTCTGTTGTTTGATTAAAAAAGGAACTGCTGGGGTAGGGCAGATTCCTATATTTATAAATTTTTTCCCACTTGCATTGATACCTGCAGCAATCGCCTGAAGTAAAATATCTCCACTAATCCTAGTATCTCTTCCAATTAAAATTGGATTATTATTTTCTAAAATTAAAGCTAGATTATATCCAACTTTAAATGCTAAAAGGTAAGTTATTTCTTTATTAAATCTTCCTCTTATTCCATCCGTTCCAAAGATTGACTGCATAATTAGATTTCAGGAATTTAAAATTTTTCTCATATTTTTCATTTTTTATTTTATCAGTTGATTAAAAGGCAAAGTAATTAAAGTCTCTTTATTCATTTAACTTACTTAAAATAATTTGAAGTTAATAGGTATGCAAAGTGCAATCTGAGAATAGGGAACCATTTTTAAATAGAAACTTAAAGTTAATACTTGTTTCGCTTATTGCGGTTATTATTGTATCTTCTGTTTTTTTTAGAAACTTTTTTTTTCAATCTACTTACCTTCTTAAAAGCTTTGGAGAATTATCGGTTGATCCTGAAATAGCTTTTAATAATAAAAAACCTACTTTTCTGGAATTTTATGCTGAATGGTGTGAAGTATGCAAAGAAATGGCCCCAAAAATTTCATCATTAAAAGAAGAATATGAAAAAGATGTAAATTTTGTTTTTTTAAATGTTGATAATCAAAAATGGAGTTACTATATCCGAAAATTTGAGGTTAATGGAATTCCTCAAGTTAATCTCTTTGATCACAAAGGTAATTTAATATCTACCTTTATCGGCAAACAAGAAGAAATAAAGATAAGAGACTCTATTGATCAGTTGGATAATGATGCTATAGCTCATGAAAAAATTCTTAATGATGAATTTTCAGTAATAAAAGAAAATAGAAATTATGAAGTTAGTCCTCGAAGCCATGGCTAATTTTACCAGTTCAAGGATTTTGATACTATAGGAAAACTTTGTTTAAAAATAGACTTGCAATTTTCGGCTATTAACTTGTGTTCTTTTTGTGTACCATGTGCTGATCTTAAATGAATATAATGTATCCATGATCTGCATGAACCCGACATATAAATCCTCGTTGGAGTAGCTAATGGTAAAACAAATCTTGCACATTCTTTTGCTATTCCTTCAGCAAGTAAATCTTCATATAATTCTGAAGCAGCTCTAAAATGTGCAGCGATTTTTTCATTGAATCTTTCTTTTAAATCATTAGAGAGGTCAGGAATAGAATTTTGCCTGTTTTTAACATCTTGTCTCCTCAACTCTGGTATGGGAATTTTTCCTAATTGAGAACTATCCGCATATCTTTGTGAAAATTCCTGAAAAGTAAATGATCTATGTCTTAGGATTTGGGCTGCAATTCCTCTATTAGTCTCTATTTGTAACGTCATAAATGACTGTTCAAAGACACTCCAATGTTCATTTTTAATGCAATAACTCAATAACTTTGAAAAATCTTCATTTTGCTGGTTATTTGGATTACTAACTCTTGCAATGTAAGCCATTGTTTTTTCTGCATCAGGAGTTAGGGAAATTAGTGCGACACTACTCATTTTAGATTTTTGCGAGAGTTACCTTTTCTGGTTGATTTTGATATTTGCCTCTTCTATCTTCATAAGTTGTAGAGCAGGGATCACCTTCAAAAAAGAGTAGTTGGCATATACCCTCATTAGCGTAAATTCTGCAATCTGCACCTGAACTATTGCTAAACTCTAAAGTTAGGTGGCCTTCCCATCCTGCTTCTGCAGGTGTTGTGTTAACAATAATTCCTAGTCTTGCGTATGTACTTTTGCCAATACAAATTACAGTTATATTTTCTGGAACTTTCATCTTTTCTAAAGCTACTCCTAAACCATAGGAGTGAGCAGGAAGAATAAAAAAGTCTCCATCATCATCATGGTGAAGAACAGTCTTTTCTAAATTATCCGGATTAAATTTTTTGGGATTCATTACAGTACCAGGTACATGCCTAAAAATTAGGAATTCTTTTGATGAAAGCCTTAAATCATAGCCATAAGAAGAACATCCGTAACTTAAAACTGGCTTTTGTTTATTATCAGGCTCTAGATGACGCACCAAATTTGATTGAAAGGGTTTTATCATCCCTTGAGAAGCCTTTTGATTTATCCAGAGATCATTCTTCAGCATTTTCTTATTATCGAAGTTCTGTAATTTGGTTAGCCATCAATAATAAATCTTTAGGAATACCTGTACCAGTAAGGATTACATCTCCAGATATAAATCGGTTTTCAAGTGTTGAAATCAAATCATCTTTATTAATAATATTCATCTCTATTGCAAGAAAAATTTCATCAAGTATTATCTGATCTCTTTTACCAGAAAGTAATTCTTTTTTGCAAAAATTCCATAATTCATAAGTAGATTCATGAATAGATTGTTTTAACTTTTTATCATCTTTAATTTTTTCAGGATTATGTTCGTCGAAGGAATGCGATGATCTTATCCAAGTTAAATTACCACAAAGATTTACTGGATTAGCAATCCCTTGTTGAACCCCACCTTTCATGAATTGGACTAGCAGTACTTTTCTACCAAGAGCAGCATTTCTTAAAGAGTCACTAATGATAGAGGAATAACTTCCTCTATAGGGAGATTGATAAATTTGAATTTGCCCATTTTGGGTAAATTTGTTTAAGTTTATTTTGCGAACAGTATTTATTTCGACAACATCAATATTTCTTTTGGAATAACTATTGGATGAACTAATTACCATTATTTTAGATAACTTTTCTACATGCAGTATAATTTGAAATTTATTACACTGCATATAGTGTAATTTTACTTAAAAAATCATTGATAAAGTTGATACTAGTTCTGATAAGTTCATACAGAAACGAATAAGAATTGAAAATTGTTACTGTTGATACAAGATATTTTAAGCTGTCTTCTTAAATTTTTTAATAGTTAATATATTTATGATACCTGCTTCTCGAGGATTCAGTCGCTTTAGTCCGCAGCAGTCCGGACAAAGTAAAATTAATTCTGTTGGGGAACGTTTTCCAATTAATAGGACTTTAATGGAAGTAATTAAAGGTTTGGAAGGTGCAAGCACAGAAATGGTTGAGAGATCGAAAACAATATTTTTCCCTGGGGACCCTGCTGAGAGAGTTTATTTGATACGAAGAGGAGCAGTTAGATTATCAAGAGTTTATGAATCAGGGGAGGAGATAACAGTTGCTCTTTTAAGAGAGAATAGTCTATTTGGTGTTTTATCTCTTTTGACGGGCCATAGATCTGATCGTTTTTATCATGCCATAGCATTCACAAGAGTTGAAATGATAACAGCTCCTGCGAGTTCTGTTTTAAGAGCAATTGAGGAAGATGCATCAGTAGGCCTACTATTGTTGCAAGGTCTTTCAAGTAGGATCCTTCAAACAGAGACAATGATAGAAACTCTTACTCATAGAGATATGTCTTCTCGTTTAGTAAGCTTTTTAATGGTTCTTTGTAGAGACTTTGGAGTCGCATCTGAAAAAGGTATTACGATTGATTTAAGACTTTCACATCAAGCAATCGCTGAAGCTATTGGTTCGACGAGAGTAACAATTACAAGATTATTGGGAGATTTAAAGGATTCCGGTCTCCTCACTATTGAAAGAAAAAAGATTACAGTATTTGACCCAATAGCTCTTGCAAAAAGATTTAATTGATTCATCATTATTATGATGTATCGAGTAAGTGAAATACTGTGGCTTGGATTTTAATTGTTTTTCTAATATTACTCGGAGGATTAATCGCACCATTTGGAGATCTGCTTGGCACAAAGATTGGTAAGGCAAGATTTAGTATCTTAAAATTAAGACCAAAGAGAACAGCAACCATAATAACTGTAATAACTGGTGGGTTTATTAGTTCAATATCAATAGGTTTATTGATTTTGGTTAGTGAAGAATTTAGACAACGACTTTTTGTTGATATTCCTTTTTTGCAAAGAACTTTAGATGAAAGTAAAAAGGCCCTTGTACCTTTAAAAGAAGAACGAAAGAAACTTGAAAGTAAAATTTTTCAAAAAGAAAAAGAATTAAATCAATTAAAAAATAATATCAATGAATTCAGGAGAGGGAATATTGTTATTAAAAGAGGACAAACTTTGTTTATTGCGGAGATTAACTCTAGTTCAAATGTAAAATTAGACCTTCCAAAAATCTATAATGAAGCTGATAAATTTGTTAGGAAAATTGTTATCCCAAGTAATGAAGAATCAAAAAACATTCTTTTGTGGAGACCTAGTGATATCACAAAAATTGAAAGTTTAGCGACTAAAGGTGGTAACTGGATTTTATTAATTAAATCAGCAACAAATGTTTTAAAAGGGGATAATTATGTTTTTGTATCACCTGATTTATTAGTTAATAAATTTATAGTCAGAAAAGGAGAAGTTATCACAAGCTCTATTTTAGGGAAAAATGATTTAAATCTTAAATCTATAAATTTAAAAATTCAATCACTCCTTAGAAAAACAAAAGATGAAATCAAATTAAAAGGATCACAAGCTAATGAAATTAATACTAATGGAAATTTTGTAAAAAAAATTAGAGACTTTCTCAAAGAGAATCGAAATATAAAATTTAAGTTAGAAGTAGTATCCTTAAGAGATAGTAAAACTGTAGAACCTATAGTTGTTGAAATTAATATTTTAAAGATAGCTTCTTAAATGGCCAAAGTAATAAGTATTGATCCTGGAAAAAGTAAATGTGGATTAGTTTTGGCTGAAATAAGTGAAAAAAAAGTTTATGAGGCTATTATTTGTAAAAGTGAATTACTTGAGGGTTACGTAAGAAATTTAAATTCTGTTGAAAATATATCAAAAATTATAATTGGCAATGGTACAACCAGTAGAGAGATTACCAAAAAAATGGATTTCTTCAAAAAAGAAATAATAATTTTTGAAGAAAAAAATACTACTTTCAGAGCTAAATCAAGATATTTCGAACTTTTCCCTCTTAATGTGTTTCAATTTTTAATTCCAAGGGAGTTTTTTATTCTTAATAAAAATCTTGATGCGTTATCAGCTTTGATAATTTTGGAGGATTATTGCAAAATAAAGTTTACTTTGGATTACAATTTAGATTTCAAAACTTGGCTGAAATAGTAAATTTATATTCATTACCTGCTTCAAGTTCATAATCTTTTTTCAATAAAAATCGTAATAAGGCATCCTCAATTAATGCTCTACCTAGAGGAGGATTAACAAATAATAGTCCTTTATTAAAAGACCATGTAAAAGTCCATTTAAATTGACTAGCTTCAACAACTCCGTTAATTTGCTTCTTTGAAAAGCAATATTCCTTAATACTTACATTTGCTACTGTTTCTGGTTTTGCACGCATTTGTTAAATTTTTTCTAAGTCAAAAGAGTTTAATTCGTTTATTATAAATTCTTCTTTTTTAGTATTTAATTTTTCGAGGGACTCTATTACTCTTTTGTATACTTTATCTAATATTGATTTTTCTTCTAAAGAAATATTGCCTAATACATGAGAAATAGTATTAAAATTTTTTAATTCTTTATTTGATAGAGGTGATCCAATTCCAATTCTTATTCTATTGAAATTTTGAGTTTGCAACTTTTCAATGATGCTTTTAAGCCCATTATGCCCACCTGAGCTCCCTTTTTTTCTAAATCTTACTTTACCAAGAGGAAGATCTTTATCATCGACTATTATAAAAAGCTGATCCAAATTAATTTTGTACCAATCTACTATTGCTCGGACAGCCTCACCACTATTATTCATAAACGTATTTGGTAAAAATAACCTGTAAGTGGAATCTTTGATTTTGAATTCTGAGCAGGAGCTTTTAAGTTTATTCTTTAATAAAAAATTTGAATTATATTTTTTTGAGAGATTTTCAAGCAATAAGAATCCAATATTATGCCTGCTTTTTGAATATTGTTCTCCCGGATTACCCAAACCAATTAAATATATTTCATTCATCATGTATTTCTATATCCTTTTTAGAATTATAAATATACAAACAAGCTATAGCCATATAGCTAAAATCCCTAAAAAGTTTATTAAGGGACTCTAAATTAAAAAATAATTTTTAAAGCTTTTCAGAAATTTAGTTCCCGTTCCAATCTACTGAGAAACCTTGTAGTAGTAGAGATTGGTTATAAATTTGCAGAAGAATCACTAAAAAGACTAAAAGTAGTAATCCTATGACTGTCATCACAGGAACCGCTCCCCAGCCAGGCACCACTTTTCCTTGTCCTGAATTGCCAATTGCTTTTAAAAGACTTCCTAATGCTGTTTTTTGGCCCATGTTGAATCACTAAATCGAATATTATTTCGCTATTGTATAAGAACTTATACATAAATTGTTTACAAACTTAGCAAAATTGATGCAAACTTTATCATCCGCTCCAGATCCTGCAGTTTCCATAGCAGTTACAATATTGGCTTTATTATTAGCTTTAACAGGCTTTGGTCTTTGGACTGCTTTCGGTCCTAAAGCTGCAAAGCTTACAGATCCATGGGATGATCATGATGATTAATCTTTTTTAAAGTATTTCAAAATTTTCCAAAAATACAAAAAGTAAACCTTTTACCATAATTTAAATATAAATTTAATAGGATATAAATCTGTCAGCACTTGTAATTTCATGCTTGCCCTTAAAATTTCCGTATACACAATCGTCTTCTTCTTTGTAGGAATCTTTCTTTTTGGATTTTTAGCTAGTGACCCAACCAGGACACCTAATAGAAAAGATTTAGAAAGTCCACAGGATTAAAATTATCTTGGACTTCTTCCCTATTTTCTAAAAATAAAAGTTTTAAAATATATATTTGTAACTCTTTAATTTTCCTTAAAAGGGTTATTAAACTCTACAAAATTTTATATAAGGTAGTGCTTTGAATTTTTTGTCTACTAATGACGAATTTTCAAGTAATGTTGCTGTAGCATCCCACTCTCCGGATAAAAACATTTTTTTTGAGCTCTCTTTAATTTCAAGATTTAAACTTAAATCTTCTGATTTGACGACACAATTTTTCAAATCAATTTCTAAGAATAGACTCTTACTATTATTAAATTTTTGAATATTTTGTATTAATTTTTTAGGGAGAGTAAAACATGGAATTCCAATTGCAATACAGTTGCTATAAAAAATTTCAGCAAAACTCTCACCTATTATTGCCCTTATACCCCAACGAATTAGTGCTTGAGGTGCATGTTCTCTACTAGAACCGCAACCGAAATTACTATTAACGATAAGAATAGAGGCATCTTGATTTTCTGTTAGATCAAAAGGATGACTGCCTTTCAAAGTTTTCCTATCGTCTTCAAAAACAGATTTGCCTAAGGAATCAAAATTAACACACTTTAAAAAACGTGCAGGAATAATCCGATCAGTATCGATGTCATTACCAATCAATGAGACACATTTTCCACTTATGTGTGAAATTTTTCCAACTGGTGGGGTGAATTCCGATTTCATTGGTTTATAAATTCTCGAACGTCACTGACTTTGCCATTTATTGCAGCAGCAGCTACCATTGCTGGACTCATAAGAAGAGTTCTTCCATTAGGCGATCCTTGTCGACCCTTAAAATTTCTATTACTAGAACTGGCACTAACTTGATTACCTATTAGCTTATCTGAATTCATAGCTAAACACATTGAGCACCCTGGCTCTCTCCATTGAAATCCAGAATCCTTAAAGATTTTATCAAGACCTTCTTGTTTTGCTTCAGTGGCGACTTTTTCTGAACCTGGTACTACAAATGCTTTTATATTGTTAGATACTTTTTTATCTTTTAAAACTTTAGCAGCAACTCTTAAGTCACTGATTCTTCCATTAGTGCAACTGCCTATGAAACAAACATCTACTGGAGTATTCTTTATTGATTGCCCTGGCTTGAAGCCCATATATTCATAAGCTTCTTCTGCAACTAATTGGTCATTTGGGGACAATTCTTCTAAAAAAGGGATCTGTTGATTGATTCCTACGCTTTGACCAGGAGTAATTCCCCATGTTATGGTTGGCTCTACTTTTGAAGCATCAAATTTAATTACATCATCATAAATTGAATTTGAATCACTTTTTAATGATTTCCACCATACGAGCGCTTCATCCCAAGTCTCATTTTTGGGCGCACATAATTTATTTTTAATGTAATTAAAAGTCTTTTCATCAGGGTTTATGTAACCGCATCTTGCTCCTCCTTCAATAGACATATTGCATATCGTCATCCTTTCTTCCATTGATAATTCATCTATCGCAGGCCCTGCGAATTCATATGCAAAACCTACTCCTGCTTTTACACCAAGTTTATTAATAACATGAAGTACTAAATCCTTAGCATAAACACCCTTAGATAATTTATTATCACACCAAATCTGCCTTACTTTCAATTTGTTCATAGCTATAGTTTGGGTAGCAAGAACGTCTCTTACTTGACTTGTACCTATCCCAAAAGCAATTGACCCAAAAGCTCCATGAGTTGAAGTATGAGAATCGCCGCAAGCGATTGTCATTCCTGGCTGAGTAAGCCCTAATTCTGGTGCTACTACATGAACTATTCCTTGATTACCACTACCAATATTAAAAAATCTTATTTCATTCTCTAAGCAATTCTTCTCAAGTGTTTCAATCATTTGTTCAGCGAGATTATCTTTGAAAGGTCTGCTCTGATTGTCTGTTGGCACAATATGATCAACGGTAGCAACAGTTCTATCAGGGAATTTAACTTTTAAGTTTTTGTCTCTTAAAGCGCCAAATGCTTGAGGACTAGTAACTTCATGGATAAGGTGAAGACCAATAAATATTTGATCAGATCCACCTGGAAGTCTTGAAACTTTGTGTAAATCCCAAACTTTATCAAATAAGGTATCTTGACTCAATTTGTAAAAATAGTTACTTACTATTCGATAATAGGATTAATCTGAGGCTGTTCAAACACACATTTACACTTAGTGTTTGAATTTCTACTCTATTTCGGGTTGAGTTAAATAGTTTTTTTATATTAGTTAGATGATTATTCGGTCCAGAAATTGATATATAGACAAGTCCAACCGGTTTGTCTTGACTCCCTCCGTTAGGACCAGCTATTCCACTAATTGCTATTGCCCAATCTGCTCCTAATTTCTCTTTTACATTAATTGCCATGGACTCACAAACTTCTTCAGAAACAGCTCCATATTTTGTAAGCTTCTCTGCAGAAATATTTAATAATGAATTTTTTAGCTCATTACTGTAGGAAACTATACTACCTTTAAAAACTTGAGATGAGCCTGATATTGATGTTAGTGATGAAGATAAAAGGCCTCCGGTGCAGGATTCAGCAAAAACAATAGTTTGGTTCCTCTTGGTTAATTCTTTTATTAAAATACTAGGAAGAGTATCATTATCCTCTCCATATATAAATTGCAAAAAATCTTTTTTTAATTTTTCTTTTACAGGTTTAATTATATTTTTTGCTTCTAGATGATTCTTTGCTCGCGCTGTAATTCTTAGTTTAACCTCTCCTAAGTTTGCATATGGAGCAACAGTCGGGTTTTTAAGATTTAATAGATCATTAATTTTTTCTGCAACAGTAGATTCTCCAATACCTGCAAATTTAAGAGTATTTGAATAAAGGGAATAATTATCTGAAAATTTGGTTTTAATGAAATCACATGCCGTCGCTTCCCACATAGTTTTCATTTCACTTGGTACTCCAGGGAAAGTAAGAATAGTAAATCCTTTTATTGGTTCCCATATCATTCCTGGGGCAGTGCCCCTGGGGTTATTAATTATTTGAGCATTTTTTGGGAAGAAACATTGTTTCCTTAAGCTAGATGTATCGTCCTGGAGTTTTGAGTTTGGCAGTTTTTGTTTAATTTCATCCCATAAGTGCGGCCTTTCAAAAAGAGTTACATTAAAAGATTTGGCTATTGCTTCAGTAGTTAAGTCATCTGGGGTGGGTCCTAAGCCACCAGTTGTGATTAGAAGATTACTTCTTTTCGATATTTCTTGAATTACTTTGATGATTCGATCGTAATTATCACCTACAGTTGATTGCCTAAAGTGATTTAAGCCTAATTGAGATAACTGTTCAGAAATCCATTGAGCATTTGTATTTATGATATTTCCTAAGAGTAGCTCTGTTCCAATAGAAAGAATTTCAACTCCCTTGGAGTTAGGACTCATTTAATTGATGCTTCAAGTTTGCCTTCATAAAGAGGAAAACGATTACATAAGGTTAATACTCTTTTTTTACATTGACTTTCAATTAGTGAATCTTCTGGGTTAAGTAATCTATCGGCAATAATTTCGCCAATTTCGGCAAAAGCATTCTCATTAAAGCCTCTAGTAGTTAAAGCAGCAGTTCCCAACCTTAGTCCGCTGGTTACAAAAGGTGATTCAGGGTCAAATGGAACGGTATTTTTATTTGCAGTGATATTCACTTCACTTACAAGCAAGTCAGCAATTTTACCAGTCATATTGATACTTCTTAAATCGAGTAAAACAATATGGTTATCAGTGCCTCCACTCACGATATTGATACCTCTATTTTTTAAAGTTGAAGCTAGAACTTTTGCATTCTTTATTACTTGTTGGGAATAATTAACGAAATCTGGCTGCAAGGCTTCTCCAAATGCAACTGCTTTAGCGGCAATTATATGTTCGAGGGGACCACCTTGAGTTCCAGGGAAAACAGATTTATCAAATTTCTTTCCAAATTCTTCATCTTTACATAAGATAAGTCCCCCTCTAGGCCCTCTTAATGTTTTATGAGTAGTTGTAGTTACTACATCACAATAAGGTATTGGATTTGGGTGAAGTTTACTTGCTACAAGACCGGCAATATGTGCAATGTCAGCCATTAAGAAAGCGCCAACTTCATCTGCAATATTTCTAAAGGATTCAAAATCGATTGTTCTTGGATAAGCAGAATATCCACATATGATCAATTTTGGTTTTGTTTTTAGTGCTATCTCTCTTATTTCACCAAAATTTAATTCACTAGTTTCTCTATTTACACCATAGTGAACTGCATTGAACCACTTACCACTCATATTTACTGGAGACCCATGAGTAAGGTGTCCACCATGAGATAAATCCATCCCCATGATTGTGTCGCCAGGTTTAAGTAGACTTAAGAAAACAGCAGCATTTGCTTGTGCTCCACTATGAGGTTGAACATTAGCCCAATTTGCATTAAATAATTTTTTCGCTCTCTGAATAGCTAATTCTTCGATTTCATCAACAAATTCACATCCCCCGTAATATCTTTTTTGAGGTAATCCCTCGGCGTATTTATTTGTAAGGACTGAACCTTGAGCCTGCATAACGGCAATTGATGCGAAATTTTCGCTTGCGATTAACTCAAGATGAGTTTCCTGCCTATTTTTTTCAGAGTTGATAAAATTTGATATTACTGGATCACTTTCTTTAAGATTTTGAAGGATATTCATTGAATTTGATAAGTAATACCCATAATATAGACGATATTTTTTAGAAAAATATAAAAAGAATATTTCAGAATTTAAAACGCGCCTGGAGAGATTCGAACTCCCGACACCCTGATCCGTAGTCAGGTGCTCTAATCCACTGAGCTACAGGCGCATAATTATGTAATATCTCTGTTTCAGGGTCTCTTAGTCAACTAGATTTCGGGTAAAATATCTATTATTAACAATCTAATTATTAATATGCCTATAAAGTGGTACGGAAATGGTGATTTAGAAGATCCTATCTATAAACATTTTTCTCGAATAGTAAATTTTGTTATTCACTGCATGATATTTACTGCGATTGTAAGTGGCACGTGGCTTTTAAAAGAGATTAAATATGAAATCGGCTATTTTAATAATTTTGCAATTGTCTGGTCAGTTCTTTTGGTCTCCCATTTACTTTTCGTAATTATAAAAAAACCTAAAGATACTTCAAAACAATCAACTTAAATCAATTTATATTTATGGACTCTCAGATACGTATAAGTGATCTAGAAAATGTCATTTCCGAAAAGGTTTTTATTAAAATAGAAAAGTGGAATTTGTATCTTGGAGACGCAGGCCTAGCAAGATATCTTGCTATTGAATGCATCAGCAATAAGGATCAAGGCCCATTGGAGGCTGCAAAATTAAGTTTGAAAGCAATAAATGTAAAAGTAGGGGATGGTGTTAATAGTATTCCACTGATTAATTTAATCACTAACTCACAAATTCAAGAATTAGAGGAGATTTTGGAAAGTTTTTTTTAAAACTAAATATTTTTTTTTGAAACTTTAAATTTATTTACTTTCAAGAATTTTGTAAGTAAAAAATAAATCACAAAAAAAGTTAGAGTTCCAAATATTAATAATAGAAATTCCGCGAGATTTGAGTTGAAGTTATTCGCCGTTTGGAGAATAGTAAAACAAATTGCGCTGTCTATAAATGCTGCTAATGACATGAGGCAAATTTTCCTCAATAATTCCAATTTAGGCAAAATGATATTTTCATTGCGAAGATTGAAAGAAAGAAAAATACATACTATAAAGTTGACTATTACTGAAGATAAAATTATTCCCACGACTCCAAAATTATAAGGAGAAAGATTCCCAAAATTCTTAATTGGGGCACCGATTAAAAACCAATCAAAAAAAATATTAAATATTATCCCTGCAAATGAAGACTTAAAAGGAAAGTTTGTTTTTTCTATTGAATAGTAAGTTCTTACTAATAAATCTCTATAAATATAAAAGGGTATGCCAACTGCATAGGCAATTAATATATTCTTTACTTTTAAAGTTGCTGAATAATCAAAAGATCCTCTTTGAAAAACTAACTGAACAATTTGATTATTGAATGTTATGAAAAATCCGGTTAAAAAAATAGCTGTCAAGAAACAGTACTCTATCCCAGATATCAATTTTTTTTGCAGACCTCTTTCGTCTTTTTCACTTATCAATTTAGAGAATTTTGGAAGTAATGGCAGAATCAAGGAGTTAGATAATATGCCTAAGGGGGCTTGTATGAGAAAGTTTCCGTAAGCTAGTCCAGATGCTGCGCCTTGAAAGCTTGAAGCGAAAAACATATCGATAAAAACATTAATTTGACTTAGACCTGATGAGATAGATGCTGGAATAATTAGTTTGAAAATTCTCTTCTCTTCATTTTTAAATAAATTTAATGTTGACTCTAATCTAAAGAGACCAATTCTATTTATTTCCCAAATTAGAACAACAAACTGAATAAAAGTTCCTGTCAAAGTCGCAAATGCCAGTAATCCCTTATGAGTAAAAAAATTAGAAGATGTATTTTCTTGGTTGAAAATCCAATTAAATAAAATAAAAAAAATAATAGTTACGCTTGTTACTGATGGACTTATACTTGATAAGAAGAATTTTCTTTGGGAATTTAAGGCGCCAAAGCTTAAACCTATGAAGCCGGATAAAGGGATGCAAGGTGTAAGTATTTGTAATTGGTAAGTAGCAATAGATTTAGCTTGGACACTTAAATTTGGGGCTAATAAATCAATTAATAAACTGGAATTCGAGTAAATCAATATGGCTAAAATTAATAATAAAATTGATAGTTTTATGCTTACTTGAGTTAAAACAATCCCTCCATTTTTTTTGTTGAGCGGAGTTAAAACTGCAACGATTGCGTTATGCAATGGACCATTAATACCCCCAATGATTATTAGCAAAAAACCAGGAATTATATACGCATAATTAAACGCGTCATATGTTATGCCAACCCCAAAAGCAGCAGCTATAAATATTTGTCTTAAACATCCAGCTAATTTACTTAGACTAGTACCAAACGAAATTGAAAAAACATTATTTTTTAAAAATGAATGCATTTTGATTCGTCTAAATTTTCAACAAGTTTAAGTTTCAATTATATTTGATTTCTAACTAAAGACATATTTATGAAAGATCGGATAATTGATTTTGATCCATTAATTGAAGGGGTTTTAATTAAGAGGTATAAAAGGTTTCTTGCAGATATTGAATTAGAGAGTGGAGAGGTAGTAACTGCTCATTGTGCTAACACTGGCCCAATGAAGGGACTTTTGAGTGAGGGAGCCAAAGTAAGAATAAGTGTTTCCACTTCTCCAAAAAGAAAATTACCTTACACTTGGGAACAGATATGTGTTTTTAATGCAAAAAATGAGGAGGTTTGGGTAGGTATTAATACTCTATTCGCAAACAAGTTAATCAAAAAGGTTATTGAGAAAAATCTGCTAAAAGAAATAATAGGTGAAATAAAGACAATTAAATCTGAAGTTCCTTATGGAAAAGATAAAAAAAGCAGAATTGACTTTTTTTTAACCCCAAAATCTTCAAATCCTGATAAACGTAACATTTACATAGAGGTTAAAAATACGACTTGGATTAAAGAAAATGTAGCTCTATTCCCAGATACAGTCACGAAAAGAGGCCAAAAACATCTCATAGAATTAAAGGAATTAATTCCTGAAAGTAAAAGTGTTTTAGTACTTTGTATAACGAGAAAAGACGCTTGTTTTTTTGCCCCTGGAGATGCTGCAGATCCTTTATACGGCAGCCTTTTTAGAGAATCTCTAAGTGCAGGAATGATAACTATCCCATGTTCCTTTGAATTTCATAAAGACCACGTATCATGGATAGGAATTAAACCTTTGAAATAAATTAAATCTTGATAATTTGAAACTCTGTAAAAAAAATTTTTTTAATTTAACAGATATAATTTTAAGGTGCAACTATTAAATTGGTAACAACGACTACTAGACACTAATAAGTTTTTTGAGCAAAATTAAATATGAAAGGAAACAGCACAAACTGTTTTTTTGCAGATCTAATTTTTTTTTATGACCACTGCTTTGCAAACGCCTCAAAGGCGCTCTAGGTCCAGATTACAAGATGCAAGTCTTGTTAATGGACCTATGCTCCTTTTGAGGAGTATTCGAGGATTTAGTTCAAACCGCTCAATGTTGTGGCTTGCAACTGTTCCTTTAGCTTTGTTTGGTTTAGGTATTTTTAATCTTTCAGCTCACGCAGCTGATTTACCTGAGTTGAATGCAGCTTTTCTTGCTAACAATTTATGGCTTTTGATCGCTACTATTTTAGTGATCTTTATGAACGCTGGTTTCGCTATGGTTGAGGCAGGTATGTGTCGTTCTAAGAACGCAGTAAACATCCTTGCTAAAAACCTATTCGTATTTGCTCTAGCTGTAACCTCTTATTGGTTTATTGGCTATTCATTAATGTACGGAGGTAGTGTTGCTGACGGATGGCTTTACTTTGGAGGCTTATTTTTTGATCCAACAGTTACTGCTGATATGGTAACTGATGCTGGATTAGTCCCAACAGTTGATTTCTTGTTCCAGTCTGCATTTGCAGGAACTGCGGCAACTATCGTATCCGGTCTTGTTGCTGAAAGAGTTAAATTTGGAGAATTTGTTGTTTTTGCTGTCGTATTAACTGCATTTATATATCCAATTGCTGGTAGCTGGAAATGGAATGGAGGTTGGCTTGATTCTTTAGGTTTTGTAGACTTTGCTGGTTCTTCAATTGTTCACTCAGTTGGAGCATGGGCGGGTCTTGTAGGAGCTATGCTTCTTGGACCAAGAATTGGCAAATACTCTGATGGGAAACCACAGGCTATGCCAGGACACAACATGGCTATAGCTACTCTAGGTGCATTAGTTCTATGGATTGGTTGGTATGGTTTTAACCCCGGTTCTCAACTTGCTATGGATCAATGGGTTCCATATGTTGCTGTAACAACTACTTTGGCAGCAGCAGCTGGTGCTATTGGTGCAACTATTGTTTCAACATTAACTTCTGGTAAGCCTGATCTTACAATGATAATTAACGGAATCCTAGCTGGTTTGGTTAGTATCACTGCTGGTTGTGGTGATATGACACTTGCTGGAGCCTGGTTTGCAGGTCTAGTGGGAGGAATTATCGTTGTATTTTCTGTTGCAGCACTTGATGCCGCTGAGATCGATGATCCTGTAGGTGCATTCTCTGTTCACGGAGTTTGTGGTGTATGGGGTACTGTTGTTATCGGTCTTTGGGGTACAGCTGTACAAGGTGATGGAGCAGGTATGGGATTGTTCAATGGCGGAGGTATTACCCTTCTTCTAGTTCAAGCTCTTGGTGCCGCAGCTTATGCTATTTGGACACTGGTTACTTGCTGGATTGCCTGGTCTGTAATTGGAGGATTATTCGGTGGAATCCGAGTATCTGAAGAGGAAGAGACTCAAGGCTTAGATATAGGAGAGCATGGAATGGAAGCATATCCAGACTTTGCATCTGCTAAATAATCTAACTAAAAATTAATTTAAGAAACCTGACTTATGTCAGGTTTCTTTTTTTTTACGAAAAATTATTTAAAACGTTGTAATATAATAAGATGGATACTCAAGCTTTTAGAAGATCCCTTCATCATTCTGATAGATACAATAGAAGGGGTTTCGATTCTCCAACAAAAAGAGCTCAAGCGTTAGAAGAAGCTTACCAAAGTGATTTGATAAGTTCTATTAGAGATAATGGTTTCACTTACACTAAAGGCAGATTAAATATCAAGTTAGCCCAAGCCTTCGGTTTCTGCTGGGGAGTTGAAAGAGCTGTAGCAATGGCTTATGAAACTAGAAGACATTACCCTAATGAAAATATATGGATAACAAACGAAATAATTCATAATCCCTCGGTTAATGATCATTTAAGAAAAATGAATGTGAAATTCATTTCAGCTAAAAATGGAATTAAAGATTTTTCTTTAGTTTCTAATGGGGATGTTGTTATACTGCCTGCCTTTGGGGCTACTGTTCAAGAAATGAAACTCTTGCATGAGAAAGGTTGTCATATCATTGATACAACTTGTCCATGGGTTTCTAAGGTTTGGCATACAGTTGAAAAACATAAAAAACATGTTTTCACATCAATTATTCATGGAAAATTTAAACATGAAGAGACTCTCGCTACAAGTTCATTCGCAGGTAAATATTTAGTTGTACTAGACCTTGAAGAAGCAAATTATGTATCTGAATATATTCTTGGAAGAGGTAGTAGAAAAGAGTTCATGAACAAATTTTCTCAAGCTTGTTCTAATGGATTTGATCCTGATAAAGATTTAGATAGAGTTGGAGTTGCTAACCAGACAACAATGCTTAAAAGCGAGACCGAAGAAATTGGAAAACTTTTTGAAAGAACCATGTTAAAAAAATTTGGACCAGAAAACCTAAATAGTCACTTTCTTGCTTTTAATACTATTTGTGATGCAACTGAAGAAAGACAAGATGCAATGTTCTCTCTGGTTGATGAAGACCTCGATATCCTTGTCGTTATAGGTGGCTTCAATTCTTCCAATACAACTCACTTACAAGAAATAGCAATTACTAAAGAAATTTCTTCTTTTCACATAGATACTCCAGATAGAATATCAGTTGAAGAAAATTCCATATTGCATAAACCATTAGGATCAGATTTAGAACTTAAAAAGAACTTTTTACCTAGTGGAAATATAAACGTTGGAATTACCTCAGGTGCATCTACTCCTGATAAGGTGGTTGCAGATGTTATTGAGAAGTTAATTGATATAGCTTCATAAAATTTCCATATACTTTGTAACTTTGCTTAGTTTTTTTAATTTATAAGTCAGATAATTCCTAAAGATTGACTTTATTAACTAGAATAATGGAAAATTTATGAAGTATGGAAGACCAACAACAAACTAATAAGCCTCAAACTGCAAGTATGAATAGAACTAAAGCTCCTCAAAAAGTTGAAGTTGTAGTAGCTAATCCATCTTCAGGTTCAGAAGTCAATATTCTTGGAGAACTATCAATTTTTGTTTTAAGAATAGGTTTTTGTGCTTTGATGATTCATCATGGCCTTGAGAAACTTCAGGATCCTCAAGGTTTTGCTGAGTTTGTAGTAGGTAAGTACTTCCCATTTCTTCCGGGTGATCCCGTTATTTGGACTTTTGGAGCAGCAATCACTCAGTTAGTCTGCCCATTAGGATTGGCTACAGGGGTTTTTGCAAGGCTTTCTTCCCTTGGACTATTCTCTACAATGGCATTTGCTGTTTATTTTCATCTATTAGATACTGGACTAGAAGGTTTCCCTCTAGCAGTAGTCGAAGGTCACAACTATGCATTCGAATTGTCCTTTATTTATGGCGCTATATCTCTTTACTTTTTGTGCGCAGGTCCAGGAAGGCTCTCTTTATTTAGGAAGACTAACAAGATTACCTATTACCCAAAATCATCATAAATTAGTGCAAAAAATGCCTTTTATGAGTGAATATCATTGATATTCCTTTTGAATTACACATATCAATACTTTCTTGGTCTCTTAAACTTCCTCCTGGCTGGATAATAGCTTTTATTCCATACTCATTTGC
Source organism: Prochlorococcus sp. AG-347-I21 (assembly GCA_003279055.1). Classification (GTDB taxonomy): domain Bacteria; phylum Cyanobacteriota; class Cyanobacteriia; order PCC-6307; family Cyanobiaceae; genus Prochlorococcus_A. The sequence goes on from QCBP01000002.1 coordinate 122,724, forward strand.
AATCTCTACAGTATCTGCAAACGGAAAAAATCCATCGCTGGCCAAAACAGCCTCAGAACATAATCCTTTAGCAGCTTGTAATGCAATTTTCGCTGCTCCAACTCTATTCATTTGTCCAGCTCCAATCCCAAGAGTTTTTTGGTCTTTTGCAATAACAATTGCATTTGATTTTACGTGTTTACAAATTTTCCAGGCAAAATTAAGATCTAAATTCATTTGATTGCTAGGATTTTTTTGAGTTACTGTAATCCAACTTTCAGTCTTATCTTCACTATTGTCAGTTTCTTGGATTAGTAATCCTCCCATTATTGATTTAGTAGAATTTTGTTTCTTCTTGGGAAGTTTATCTTTTGAAAACCTTAAAATTCTTAAATTCTTTTTGATTTTTAAAATATCTAAAGCTTCTTCATCAAACGATGGAGCGACTACACACTCTAAGAAAATATCTTTGAGATGAATTGCGGTCTCACTATCAACATTTGAATTAAAAGCAACTATGCCACCAAATGCACTAATTGAGTCGCACTCTAGAGCATTTAAAAATGCTTGAGACGCGGAATTACTTATAGAGGCACCACAAGGGTTATTGTGTTTTAGGATTACAGAAGCGTAATTGTTTGTGAGAGGAATATCTTTTTCGTCATAGCTAAATTCTAAAACTGTTGAAAGCGCAGATTCAAGATCTAATAAATTGTTATAACTTAAATCTTTACCTTGTAATTGTTCTGCTGAGTTCCATCCAATATTACTTAACCCATACCAAAAAGCATTTTGATGGGGATTTTCCCCGTACCTTAAGGTCCTTATTAGTGGATATGATTCAATATATTTTGATGATTGTAAATCTCTTTCTTTTCTTATCCAATTAGATATTGCAGTGTCATAGTCAGCTGTATGTTGAAAAGCTTCAAAGGCTAATTTTGCTTTATATGATTCATTTAATCCTCCTTGATTTATTTCTTCGAGAAATTCTTGATATTGACTAGGATCTACTAAAACTGAAACGTCTTTATGATTTTTAGCCGCAGAACGAATCATTGATGGCCCTCCTATATCAATATTTTCAATAGCATCTTCCCATTTAGATCCATTTTCAATAGTTTTCTTAAAAGGATATAAATTGACAACTACCAAGTCAATTAATTCAAGATCATTTGTTTCTATTTCTTTTTTATGTTCTTCATCAGTTCTCTTGGCTAATATTCCCCCGTGTATTTTTGGATGTAGAGTTTTAACTCTTCCTCCAAGGATTTCTGGAGAATTGGTAAATTCTGCAACTTTAATAACCGGAATTTTTGCTTCTGTCAAATATTTAGCAGTTCCTCCACTTGATAGAATTTTATAGTTAAATTTTTCTACCAACTCCTTACAAAATGGGATTATATTTTTTTTATCAGAGACACTTACTAAAGCTAATGGTGACATTATTGAAAAGTTTGTTTACTTAAGAATATAAACATGAAATACGATATCAATCATGAATTTGTTTCGATTAGCTCTCAAACTGCAACTCATAGAATTATTTTGATGCATGGTTGGGGAGCTGATTCAGATGACCTTCTAGCAGTTGGAAAGGAGATTATAGATAAAATAAATTTTGATTTCGAGTTGATTTCTTTGAGGGCTCCTGGATTGCATCCAAGTGGGCAGGGAAGACAGTGGTATCGATTATACCCACATGATTGGAACGAAGCACAGGTTGAAGTTAATAAACTTTTAGTTACATTAAATAAATTTGATACTGATGAAATTCCTCTTAGAAAAACAATTTTGTTGGGTTTCTCTCAAGGAGCAGCTATGGCAGTTGATGCAGGATTGAAATTAAATCTAGGATTAATCGTTTCTTGCAGTGGTTATCCACACCCAACTTGGAATCCTGAAGAAAAATTTCCACCATTAATTGTTAGTCATGGCTTATCAGATGATGTGGTTCCTATACAAGCTTCTAGGATTATTTATGAAAAGGTTAAAAGTAAATCTATTAATTTCTGCGAATTAATAGAATTTGATGGTTTTCACCAAATTGATTCAAATTTAATTGATCTTATAAGTTCAAAGATTAGTAAAATTTTTTAAACAAAAGCATATTCGTATTCTTCAATCTCTTCCCAATCATCTGCAGTAAGTTCTAGACCTTCAAATATTTTATCTTCACCAATTCCTTCAACTACGACTTTTAGTGATGGGAATAGGAAATGATTTTCTTCAGCATATTGGGCGCTAAATAACCCTTTTTCTCCCCAAAAAAATCTATCAGTGGTATGTTCATTTCTTCGAACGTTAAAAACTGAAGGAGCAGACAAAGCATTTTCAGCTATAAATCGTCTTGCAGCTGTCACTGGTTTATGTTTACCGGTTTCGATATGATAAATAGGTACATGTGCCATTACTCTTTGGCCTGCCAATCTTCTTCTACTTATTCTTTTTCTTTTTTTTGACATTGATTGGTACTCCTGAAATTATTAATGAGATTAGTCTTATTTATTTTTACTAATCTTATATATGTGATTTTTAATTCACTTCAAATTACATAGAGGACCCATCAACCTCTGATGTAGCTTAAAATATGATCAAGTGTTCATATTTAAGGCTGGCTAAAGTCAGACCTCCTTACATCTTAATACTTTTTTCATATTTTACAAGCCCTTTTTAGAAATTTTTTTAAAAATTTCTAAAAATTTTATTACTATGAACATCTCAAAAAAATTTGAAGAACTTATTACAACACAACTAGAGAGTTTTGGTTGCTCAATGGGAGTTACTCATTTAGTTATCTATCTTGCTTCGGCTGAGCAAGGAACTAAAGCCTCTTTTGAAATAATTGGTCAATGGCCACAAATAGACAGGCTTCTAATATCAATAGAAGATGATCCTTCACTAAAAGTTTCTTCTCCTAATAGAAGATGGTACCCCCTTCAAGAAAACGATATTTTACTTGGTGTCCTAAGGGTAGAAACTGATGTGAAAGGAGGCAATTGGCCAGTATCTCTTGATTCTCGATTGAAAGCACTTTCACTATCTTTGGCTAAATGCGTTTCTATCGAATTAGAACGTCAAAATAAAAATGAAGAAATCAAGTATTTAAAAAATCAGGTCAATGTCATAATCCATCAATTAAGGAATCCATTGGCAGCTCTAAGGACATATGCCAAATTACTAATAAAAAGACTTGGTTCAGATGATAACTCTATTGAAATAGTCGAACGCATGATAATAGAGCAAAAACAAATTAATCAATATATGGACTCTTTTGCTCAATTAAATTCACCTCTTGAACTGCCTCTAGATATTGGAGAGGAAAGACTATTATTACCACCAAATTTAGATAATAATATAGATATAACTGTTCAGAGTTTATTGAGGCCAATATTAGAAAGAGGTAGAGCTAATGCTAACTTAGATAATAGAGATTGGACTGAGCCCTCTCTTTGGCCAGATTGGACTTTATCTCCACTAAAGGCAAAATATGCTGTAATTGCTGAAATTGTGGCCAATTTATTAGAAAATGCATTTAAATATGCCCAAAAAGATGCTGAGATTGGGCTCACAATTACGAGTAAAGGACTTTGCATATTTGATGATGGTAAAAAAATAACCAAAAATGAAAACGAAAAAATTTTCCAAAAAGGTTTTAGAGGGTCTGCCGCAAAAAAGAAGGACGGCACTGGCGTTGGTCTTTTTTTAGCGAGGAAATTAGCAAAACAAATTGGAGGAGACTTAAGATTGCTGGAAAATTCTAAGATTGATAATACTGAAAAATTAAAAAATCCTAATAAGAAAAATATTTTTTATTTAGAACTTCCTATAAAAGAATTGCATGCATAAATAACATTGCAGTTTCGACTAGTACAATACTTGCACCGCAAGCATCTCCATTGAAGCCTCCAATTTTATTCCCCAGTATGTTTGGGATAGAATAACTTAGAAAAATACCAACTAAAATAAGAATTAAAAATTTAATTAATATTGCTTGAGATGTAATTGAAATTAATTGGCATGCAATGAAAATTAAAAGAAAAATAATGGATATCAAAGATTCTTTTTTAAATCCATTCCAAAACTTTTTGTGACTAATAGATTTTTTCTTATGACTCATATATTTGAACTTTTCTATAAAAAATAAATTTGAAAATCTTCCCCAAAATAAGCATATTGGTAAAACAAAAAATATTAGGTTTTGAATTTTGAGTATGCAGCCAATTTGAATTAAAGTTATAAAAACTAGAGATTGAACTCCAAAGGACCCAACTTTACTGTCTTTCATAGCTTTTAAACGTTTCTTTTTACCCGCAAAAATACCATCGAAAGTATCCATTAAACCATCAAGATGTAGACCACCAGTAATTAAATATCCTGAAGCTAAACAAATTAATGCAGATGCATAAATTGACCAAGAGTTTGTCCTTAAAAAAAGAAAGATACAACTCTGTATTGTTCCAATAAAAAATCCTAACGGCGGCGCAAATTGTGCAATATTTTTAAATTCTGGATTAATTAAAGGTATCCTTGGAAATGTCGTATAGAAAATCCAAGATCCTGCTAAATTTTTTATTAAATATTTTCTGATGATATAAAAATAGATTCATTAATAAATAATAGGGTAGATTAATAAAAAAAGATCAAAAAATTCTATAATTTATCGTGTTTGAATTTGAAATTACATCTAATTGCAATAATACAAGGGCAAGAACCGGTATATTTCATACACCAAATGGTCAAGTAAACACACCAAAATTTATGCCTGTCGGCACTTTGGCAACGGTTAAAGGAATTTCATCTAAGCAGTTAACTTCTACAGGATCAGAAATGATTCTCTCTAATACCTTTCATCTTCATTTACAACCTGGAGAAGAATTAGTTAAAGAATCTGGAGGAATACATAAGTTCATGAATTGGCCTAAGCCCATTCTTACTGATTCAGGAGGATATCAAGTTTTTAGTTTGGCCAAATTAAATAATATTTCTGATAAGGGGGTGGAATTTAAAAATCCAAGAGATGGTAGTCATGTATTTTTATCACCTGAAAAAGTAATACAGATTCAAATGGATCTTGGATCTGATGTTGCAATGGCTTTTGATCATTGTCCCCCGCATACATCTAGCGAAAATGATATTGAGGATTCTTTGCAAAGAACTCATTTATGGTTGCAAAAATGTGTTGATACTCATCAAAAATCAAATCAAGCATTATTCGGGATAGTTCAAGGTGGTAAGTATCCGAGATTAAGAGAATATAGCGCAAAATTTACAAGTTCTTTTGATCTGCCTGGAATAGCAGTGGGTGGTGTTAGTGTTGGTGAGGCAGTCGAAGAAATACATAGTGTAATTTCTTACGTCCCAAAATTCTTACCAATAAATAAACCTAGATATTTAATGGGAATTGGATCTTTAAGAGAAATTTCTTTAGCTGTTGCTAATGGATTCGATATATTTGACTGTGTTTTGCCTACAAGACTAGGTAGGCATGGGACAGCATTTTTTAATGATGAAAGATTGAATTTGCGAAATGCTCGATTTAAAAATGACTTTTCTCCGATTGACAAAACATGTAAATGCGAAACCTGTAAGTCATATTCTCGGGCATATTTGCATCATCTAATTAGAAATGATGAAATATTAGGCCTTACTCTCATAAGTTTGCATAATATTGCTCACTTAATAAGATTTACCAATGCAATTTCTAGTGCAATTAGAGATAATTGTTTTACAAATGATTTCGCTCCTTGGAAAACTTCCTCTATTGCTCACCATACGTGGTAACGTCTTATCATAATTTATTAAATTAACAAAAGGTGCTCATTCTATTTAATACGTTCGCTGAATTGCCTGAGGCTTACAAGGCCTTTGCTCCAACTGTTGATGTTCTTCCACTTATTCCTTTATTTTTCTTTTTATTGGTATTTGTATGGCAAGCTGCAGTTGGATTTAAATAATATTCTTTTAGTTTAGATTTTTGCATTAGAAGGGATTTTCAAGCAAAATCGCATCTCCAGAATTTTCTACAGCACATTCTATAAAATCAGCAATTTTTAAAGCTCTTGAGGCTTGCTCACCATCTACCTCAGGTTCTTCTTTGCCTTGAACACATTTAAGGAAATGCTCCAATTCTGCATAAAGAGGCTCAATCGAAGTTGTGCTAACTTCTTCGACATACCCATCATTTCTATATACTAATTCGCCATGCTCTGCAGTATAGGATTCATGAGACTTCCTATGAATTTGTAGAGAGTGATTTAAGAAATCAGTTTCTACTAGGCCATTTTGGCAGTGAGCACTTAAACTTCTAATCTTTTTGTGACTCATTTTGCTCGCAGTTAAGCTAGCAATAACATTATTTTTAAAAACTAAAGTCGCATTAACATAATCTATTAGTCCTTTGCTATTTCTGCCGCCCACAGCTGCTAATTTTTGTATTTTTGAGTTAACAAGCTCTAAAACTAGATCAATATCATGAATCATTAAATCCATTACTACAGATACATCATTTGCTCTATCTGCATGAGGGCTATGCCTTCTTGCTTCTAAAACAACAATTTCTTCATTACTTACTATTTTGTTTAATTCTCTAAAAGCAGGATTAAATCTTTCAATATGCCCAACTTGTAAAAGACAATTACTTGTGTTGGCAGCCTCTATTAAAGATTTTGCTTCTAACTCGTTAGCTGCAATTGGTTTTTCAATAAGAACGTTTTTACCTCTCTTTAGACAATCTAGTCCTACCTTTTGATGAAGTAGTGTTGGGACAGCGATACAAATAGCATCAACTTTCGGAATTAAGTCCTTATAATCACTAAACCATTTACATTGGAATTGTTCAGTAGCTAGTTTGCCTCTCTCTTCATTTGGGTCTGCAACTCCAACAAGATTTGCGTCTCTTAGTAAACTTAGTACTCGAGCGTGATGCCAGCCCATATTTCCTATACCTATGACTCCAACCTTTACGGGTGATGAGGTTGGTTTCATAACTTTAAATCTCTATATTAAATATCATTATCCTCTATGGGAGTCACATTTGGCTTTTTGGAAGAATTATTTTTACACGATCAATTTTTGGACCTGACATAGATATAACTTCAAATTTAATGTTATTAAAATCTAATATGTCGCCAATTTTTGGAACCATTTGAAATTTTTCAAGCAGAAATCCGGCAAGGGTATGGTAGTCCGCTCCCTCTGGAATAGAACATCCTAACTTTTTATTGATATCTATAATTTCTGATTTTCCTGCTATTGACCATTTTTTAGAAAAATTATCCAGGATTTTCATATCTGAATAAGTTCTATTATTAAGCATTTCCTCACCAACGATTTCGCCATTTAGATCAGCTGCAGTTATTAGCCCCTCTGTCCCCCCGTGTTCATCAACTACTAGTAAGAAAGGATTATAATCTCTAACTATCGGTAATATTTCCGCTAATGAGCATGTTTCTATAATTTTGGTTACTGGTAAAAGGAAGGGCTCCAATAATGTATCTGCTTCCATTTCACTTTTTGATATTGGCTTTGCTAAATAACGTAAATCTAATACACCTAATACATCATCTAGAGACTCGCCAATTACAAAGAAGCGTGCATGTCGAGTTTTGTCTACTTGTTTCATAAGTTCTGCAAAAGTTATATTTTTTGGCAAAGTTACCATTTCAGATCTTGGAATCATTACTTCTTTGACCTGTGTATCTTTTAAAGCAAAAACTCCTTCAAGAATATTTTTCTCATCTGGCTTTAAACCTGTTACATTATCTGTTTCTATAAGAGTTTCTAATTCTCCTGCGGATAAACCCGAGTTTAAAGAATCCCATTTGTTATTTAAATTGAACAAGCTTAAACAGGCGCTAGCAAAGAATTCGATTATAGTAATTGCGGGTTGCATACCTCTTCTAACTGCATCGAATATTGTTGTAAGCCTTAATGCAGCAGATTCTGGATTATTAATTACTAAAGCTTTTGGAATTAGTCCAGAAACAAGAGTAACAACTAAAACAACAAATAAAAATAATAGAAGATCATAAAATCTATTTGATAAGAAATTGCTTTTCCAATAATCATTAGCCAGGTTATTGCTGAGCCATCCAATTGCAATTAATGAAATTGTTACTCCAAATTGAGAAGCAATTAATGAAGATCTAAAGCGTTTTTGGATTTTTAAAATTGAAAATGCTCCTTTCTTTTTTTCTTCTATTAACCTCAAAACCTTACTTGGCCTTATTAATAAAAAAGAGAGTTCACTCGCTGCGAAAAAAGCTGGTAAAAATAAAAGAAATAAAAGAAGAGTTATTTTCATTCAATGACAAATGAATAATGGGGGTGGCGAGGATCGAACTCGCCTTAGCCAAATTATGAGTTTGGTGCATTCACCAGATTGCTACACCCCCTATGGAATTTATGTAATTTTAATTACATTGAATTTCAATATACAATATAGAAATAATATTTCAAAAAACACCTCATTAGAAAGTTTTTGTGAGATTTCTTTTTTTTCTTCTAATGTTTAGATATAAATTTAACTTTTACTAATGGGCAAATTTTCTGATAAGTATGATTTAAATAAAGCAAAATTGTTAAAACAGTTAATTGAAAAATCTTACAAGAAAGGAAACTTCATCTTATCTTCAGGAAAAAAAAGCATTCATTACTTGAACTGTAAACCGGTATCATTAAATGGTGAAGGCTTAAATTTAATAAGTGATTTATTTTTAGAGTTAAAGGACTCAAGGTCAAAAGCTGTAGCAGGATTGACATTAGGTGCAGACCCTATAGTAAGTGGATTAATTGTCAAAGCAGCTTTATATGGCCTAGACCTTGATGGTTTAATAATCCGGAAAGAAATCAAAAAATACGGTACCAAAGCTGGAATAGAGGGCCCTACATTAGAAGAAGGAACTTTGGTAACTGTTTTAGAGGATGTCGTTACAACTGCTGGTTCAGTTATAAAAGCTATAAAAAAGTTACGCGAAAATAATTATGTTGTTGAGGAAGTTTTGTCTATAGTTGATAGGAAAGAAGGGGGATTTAAAGCCCTTGAAGATGAAAATGTTAAATTAAAGAGTCTTTTTACAATAAAAGACTTTTTATAATTATTTCAAAATGCAAGATATTACAAAAAAGTTTTGGCTTGAAAAATTTGATTGTTTTTCTGTTACTGGAAAAGATGCCAGAAAATTTTTGAATGGAATAACAACTTGTAATATTCTTAATTCAGAAAATAAAGTTCTCAAAACTTGTTGGTTAACTCCAAATGGAGTTCTAAGGTCATTAATTGAAATTATTTTTTTAGAAAAAAACTTAGAAGTAGTTATCTTGGCCGGAAACACTAATGAAATAATTAATTATTTTAATCAAATTATTTTCCCAGCGGATGATGTAATTCTAAGTGAACCTTTCTTGATAAATAGAATTCAGGAAATTCATGAATCTATTTCATGGAGAACTTACCAGCCTATTTTCTTCAAAACAGAAGATAAAGAATTTGAAATTTATAAAAATAAACTAAATTTACTAAATCCCAATGATTTAAAACTTTGGAAGATTAATCAGGCAATACCCTTATTAGAAATGGAAATAAACGGAAAAAATAATCCTCTTGAGCTTGGATTAAAAGATCTTATAGATTTTAATAAAGGTTGTTATTTAGGACAAGAAACTATGTCAAAAATCAAAAATGTTTCTTCTTTAAAACAGGAAATAAGAATTTGGGAATCATTTGAGTCTAACTATAATTTAGACGTTGAAGATAAAAATTTATACATAAATTCTACTAAGGATATTTCTGTAGGCAAAATTACTAGTTTTTTTAAATCAGATTCGCAAATTAAAGGTTTAGCAATGATAAAAAGAAAATATTTAGAAGAAGGAAGTTATTTTTTTTCAGAAATTTTTGGAAAAATTATTATAAATAAATCTGTAGGATCAATTTTTCTTTAATTGATTTTTGATTAAATATTCTGCAATTTTTAGAGTAGCTAAACAATCATCTTTGTTATATTGGATAATTTTTTTTAAAAATATTTCGTTTTCTGTAATTTGATATTGAATCCACCAATAAAGGGCTTTCGAGCCACTTACATTTTTCTGAACCCATTCAAATCCAAGCCAATTAGAAACAGTTTTTAAGCCATAGTTTTTTAGTGGTAATATCCAAGACTTTCGTATTAAGATATGTAAGTCTATAAATCTTGAGGCAAGTGAATCAATTTCTTCAAGACTAAAATTTAGGTTTTTAGCAATATTAATTATTGCTATCTTTTCAGTTTCTCCGTAATGCAAAACTGGCCATTCCTTCTGTGAAAAAAGTATTTCAATAATTTTCCTGTAAGATTCTCGTTTATCGTTTTTGAGATTTAAAAGTGGTTTATAAATATGATCTTCTTTTTTTGTAGACAAATTATTTATTTTTAAAAAACCATATAAAAAGTCATGCTTATCATCTGGATTTGACTCAATATCAAATATAAAAAATCCTGAATATATTTTTTCTAGTAGATCGTTAGTATCATTTTTATTGAGAATGCGATATGGTTCCCCAGAAATATAAGCTTGTGCTTGCTTTACAAATAGGGAAGCTTTTTCATACTTTTGATCGTTGAATTTAGATAATTTATCTCCAAGTTGTTTTTCGTTATACGAAGCTAATGTTTGGGTATCAGATATTCCATTTGTTATGAGTAATGAGGCCGTTTTGGATCCTATTCCATCTATATCTGTTAGGTATCCATTTTCTTTTGCTTCTTTGTCACAAAATTTTTGCCATGAACAAATAGTACATTTTTTTCTATCTTGAGTTATTTCTGGCATAAATCCCTCTAAGCATGCATTCAAACTTAATAAAACATTCAAAACTTTTTTTCTTAATTTTTGATTCAAATAAATTTCTTCAACATTAACTTTCCCATCAAAACTTGAAATTACTAATCCTTTTTCAATCTTAGATTCTTGAAAAGATTCCAACAGTATAGAGCTAAAAGCTAAGTCGAATAAATGTTCTTTAGTGGTTTTATGGCCTAACTTATAAACAGCAGGTAAATATTTATATTGTCCCCATTTACTTTTACCTTTAGTTTTTACAAGTAATTGTGGACGTATCTCTACGTTAATATTTTGGAAAAGATTCCCTTTGATTTTTAATCCAATTACTCCTTGATAACCATTTTCACATGCTTTTAATCCTGTATACAATTCACTTTTACAAAATTCAGAGAAAATATGAAACTGATTAATTTTATCTATAGCTTTATGGGGAGACCAAACTTCATAAGATTTTTTTCCCTTAAAATCTAGCCATGCTTTTCTTTTGCATCTTGTAAAACTTTTTAAATGAAGAGAATTCAAATTATTTTTTAAGGGCGGTTTAAAAATTTACTCATTTAAATTAGTATAGATAACTAGAAGAAATCAAGGAACTTTTAAATTTGACAGCTGATAAATTAGATAAGATTAAATTTGGAACTGATGGGTGGAGAGGGATTATTGGATTTGATTTTAATTTATCTAATCTTTCAAGAGTTGTTGTTGCTGCATGCCAAGAGTTGCATTATCAATACTATAAAGAAGTTAATTCAAAGAAAATTATTATTGGATATGATCGTAGATTTATGGCTTGTGAATTTGCCAAGCAAATAGTGCCTTTTGTAAGAGGATGTGGTTTCGAACCGATCTTATCTGATAGCTTTGTTACAACACCTTCCTGTAGTTTCTATGCCAAAGAAGTCGGTTGTCTTGGAGCGTTAGTAATTACAGCAAGTCATAATCCATATAATTGGCTAGGTCTGAAAATAAAGAGCTTTAATGGATGTTCTGTTGACGAATCTTTTACAAGTGAAGTTGAAAAAAGATTAATGCTAGGAAATTCAATTGAAAAAATGGATGGCGTTAATCAATTGGTAGATATTAAGAAATTTCATTTAGATAAAATTAAATCCCTTTTTGATATTGACTATATTTCCAAGAGATTAAAAAAAATGAAATTGAGAATTTTTGTAGATTCTATGCATGGTTCAGCTGCAAATTGTATGGCTGAGATTTTTGCTTCCAGTGATTTAGAAGTTATTTCAGAAATCAGGAAAGATGCTGATCCTTTTTTTGGAGGAAAACCTCCTGAACCTCTTTTGAATTATGCAGATGATCTAAAACAAATATTAATGAAAAATTCAACAAATGCAGTGAAAACTTTAGGAATTATATTTGATGGTGATGGTGATAGAATTGCGGCAATTGATGAAAAAGGAAGATACTCTAGCACGCAGGATTTACTCCCATACTTTATTAGCTATTTGGGCGAAATTAAAAATAATTCTTATCCAGTTTTAAAAACTGTTAGTGGTTCAGATATTATTAAAAATATATCAGAGAGTCAAAATAGAGATGTTTTTGAACTTCCAGTTGGCTTTAAATATATTGCTGAAAAAATGATTAAAGAAAAAATATTTATTGGAGGAGAGGAATCTGGGGGAGTTGGTTTTGGTGACTTTATGCCTGAAAGAGATGCTCTATATGCAGCGATGGTTTTATTAAATGGAATTGCTGAAAAATCTCAATATTTATATGAAACCTTAGATGAAATTCAAGAAGATTTTGGGCCAAGTTTTTATAAAAGAATTGATATTAAATTTCCAAATCAGTCACAAAAAAATAACGTAAAAGAATTTATCATAGATAATATTCCTGAGAATATTAATAATCACAAGTTAAAAAGTATCTCAAAGATCGATGGAATAAAGTTGAGAATTGATAAAAATTTTTGGCTTCTTTTTAGGTTTTCAGGAACGGAACCTCTTTTAAGGTTATATTGTGAAGCACCAAAAGAATCTTATCTAATTGAGGTATTAGAGTGGGGTCAAGAATTTATAAATTTGGCAGGAAAATAAGGATGAAAAATTTATATTTAGCGAGTAAGAATGAAGGTAAAATTGAAGAATATAAGAAATTGCTTGCTGGAGTTAATTGTAAATTGTTACTCCAGCCAGAATCATTAGAAGTTGAAGAAGATGGACTGACATTTAGAGATAATGCAATTAAAAAAGCGAGTGAAGTTTCGAGAAAAACAAAAAATTTTTCCATAGCAGATGATTCAGGAATTTGTATTGAAGCACTAGGTGGTAAGCCTGGCATTTACTCATCTAGATATGCAGAAAATGATCAGAAAAGAATTGAACGAGTTTTAAGAGAACTTGATGGAGTTCAAAATAGAAGTGCTTTCTTTATAGCTAATATTTGTGTTTGTTCCCCAAATGGTGAAGTGATAATTGAATCTGAGGCCAAATGTCATGGCAATATTATTTTCAACCCCAGAGGAAAAAGTGGTTTTGGGTATGACCCAATTTTTGAGGAGAATTCTACCAGATTAACTTTCGCAGAAATGAATAATGATGTTAAAGACTTTTGCAGTCATAGAGGTAAAGCATTAAAAAAAATTATTCCAGATTTAATTGAAATTTTTTCTTAAATTCAATTAACCCAAGATCCATGAAGGCCATGAGGAATTGAAATGGGTAATTCATAAACAGCTAATTCTTTTAAGTCTTTTGCGTCTAATATAACTAAATCGCTTCCTCTTCTTTCTCCATTCCATATAAGTATAAATAAAAATCCCTCATCTTCTTTTGGAGAGTTTTCTGCTGGAACCATAATTGGTTCACTAACAAATCCACTTGGGCCTGCTGACCAAGAAATCTCTTCCTTAGAAGTTAAATTTATTTTTTTTATTGCTTGAAGTGGAGCGTTCCCCAGCTTTTGAGATGTGCTTGCCATCCAACTAAAAGTTGCTTTTAATCCTAAGTTTTTAGGATTAACAACAGCAAATTCGCAACATTGTGCACTGAAAGTTTCAAGTTCAAAAGTTTTTGTCTTTAGATCGATAATTGATCTTTTCAGTTTTCCTTCTGGATATTTATCAAAATCAATATCCCTAAAATTTTCGTCTGGACCAACTGATGGGAAATCATCATAAAAAATACTATCTAATACGATTTTGGAATCTTTTTCAAATGCATTTACATGATGAAAAACGAATCCCTCTGGAGCATCTATTGTTAAGGGAGGCTGTCCTCTAAATAATCCGCTTTCTCTGGGGATGATAAAAAACTTTGCCTTTTTATTTGGGTTTGACTTTAGACATTGTGCTGCTCCTCTTTGACCCATAACAAATGGAAGAGGATTGAAATCAATAGCATTCTGTAAAAATATTGCCCAATTAGTTGTAATTGCGAAATCATGAAGGAATGCAAAGCCATTAAAGGTATCTTTTCTGTCAAAAATGAGCTCTCCAGAATTTGTACCAGCGTTATCAAATTCCATTAATCTAATGGTACTTTTTGGCCCGGTTTGTACTCCAAAAGTGACTAAAAGTTCTGAAGATGCATTTGAGTTTAGGTCTGTTTTGGGATGAGCACTGAATGCTTCGTTAGGTTTGAGTACCCCTTTTAATGTTGTTAAACCGATAGTGTCTAGACTATCAGGATCCATTGCATGTGGACCTGCTGCTTCCCATAATGCAAGAATTTCATCTCCTAATTTAACGACATGTGTATTAGCGATATTCTTGAATTTTAGATCTAATGCATTATTTAAAATTCCTCCATTTTTTTGTGTTCCAAAAACACCTCTATAAATAAATTTATCTATTTTTTCTTCTTCTAAATAGCCTTTAGTTTTAACAAATCTATTTGTTAAGAATGGCTGACCATTTTCGAATTTTATGGATGTTATCATTCCATCACCATCAAATGGATGATGAACCCATTGTCCACCTCTCTCTAATATTCCTGGTCCATTTCTTAATAATGTTCCATTTAAATTTTTAATATTATGCCCTTTGCTAATTGTTAGAGGCTCTTTAGTAAGTTCCCTTTCTACATTTTGATAAGCACTTGACCAATCTTCTTTATTAAAAATTTTAAATTTATCAATTTTTTTATCTTGTAAATTAGTCACAACAATATAATAACTCCACCTATCTTCGCCAAAAATCAACTGAATTGTGGCTGATTAGAAAAAAATTCCTATATTATTGTTTTTCTAACATTCCTTTACTGCTTGGAATTGAATCAGATCTTCTTGGATCTATTTCAGTAGCCATTCTCATTGCTCTTGAAAAAGCTTTAAAGCACGCCTCAACTATGTGATGAGAATTACTTCCTCGTATTTGGTTAATATGCAGAGTAATACCGCTGTTATTTACAAAGGCAATAAAAAACTCTCTTACTAGTTCAGTATCATAATTTCCAATTCTAGGGGCTTTTAATTGAAGATCATAAGATAGATGCGGTCTGCCAGAGCAGTCTAAAGTGACTTGAACTAATGCTTCATCTAATGGGGCAAAAAAATGTCCAAATCTGCTTATTCCTTTTCTTTCTCCCAAGGCTTTTGAAAATGCTTTGCCTAAAGCGATTCCTACATCTTCATTTGTATGATGATCATCAATATGGGTATCTCCAATTGCTTTTATTTTTAAATCAAGTAAACCATGACTGGATATTTGATTAAGCATATGATCTAAGAATGGTATCCCGGTATCAATTTCAGAAATTCCATTTCCATCTAAGTTTATAAATACAGAAATATCTGTTTCATTCGTTTTTCTTTTTATTTCGGATTGCCTTAGAGATGACATTTTTATGAAAAAAACTTAGTTTACATTCCATTAATGCAGTAACCCGCATCAACATAAATTGTTTGGCCTGAAATGCCGCTAGAGAGATCACTTAATAAAAAAGCAGCTGTATTGCCTACTTCTGTTTGAGTGACTGTTCTGCGTAAAGGAGCCTTTTCTTCAACATTGTGAATCATATCTAAAATGCCACCTATAGCAGAACTCGCAAGTGTTCTTATAGGCCCAGCACTTATTGCGTTAACTCTGACTTGTTTTTCGGGACCGAGTTCTGCAGAAAGATATCTTACTGAAGCTTCTAAAGCTGCTTTAGCAACTCCCATCACGTTGTAGTTAGGAATTGCCCTTTCTGAACCTAAATAAGTTAATGAGACAACTCCAGCACCATCACTAAAAAGTGGTTTTGCCGCTTTACATAAAGGTGCTAACGAATACGCACTTATATTAAGAGCCCTATCAAAACCCTCTGAAGTGGTAGCACTATAATCTCCAATCAATTCATCGCGTCCTGCAAATGCTAGGCAGTGAACTAGTCCGTCAATTTGCCCCCAATTGTCTTTTATATTTTTAAAGATTTCTTCAATTTGAGCTGGATTTTGAACATCAAGAGGCAAAAATAACGATGGGTTTAAAGGTTCAGTTAGTTCTCTAACTTTAGACTCGAATCTTCCCTTATCATCAGGCAAATATGTGATTCCAAGTTCTGCGCCAGCTTTTGAAAGTTGTTGAGCGATACCCCATGCTATTGAACGATTGTTGGCAATTCCTGTAACAAGAATTTTTTTGCCAGTTAGATTTAGAAGCATTTTGTTTATTATTTCTATTATTCTCCTATATAAAAGTACCTATCTTTACGGATTACTGCAAAATATACAATAATTTTCAAATATCAAAGAATTTTTTAACTTGAACATGGTAAGAACAAATTCTATGGTTTTGGAATTAGGTTTTCAATTACCGAATTTCGAAATGTTAAATGCTAATTCTTCAAAAAATGAATATTTTAATTCTCATAATCTAGATAATCGGCATTTACTGTTAATGTTTATTTGTGCCCATTGCCCATTTGTTAAATATATTGAGAATCAAATTTTCACCTTAAGTAAAGAAATTGAAAATATAGTTCAAACAATTGCAATTTCTAGTAATGATATTGTCACTCATCCTTCAGATTCTCCTGAAAATTTGAGATTACAAGCACAAACACAGGGATGGAGTTTTCCTTATCTATATGATGAAAATCAAAATTTTGCTAAGAAATTAAAAGCAGCTTGCACCCCAGATTTTTATCTTTTTTCAAATGAAGGAGATGGTGATTTTTTATTGTATTATCATGGCCAATTAGATGATAGTAGACCAGGTAATAATATCCCTCTATCTGGAAAAGATTTGCGCTCTGCTGTAAAAGATTTGAATCAAGATAATTCTTATCCTTCAAATCAGATGCCTTCTTTAGGTTGTAATATAAAATGGACTCCTGGTAAAGAACCAAGTTGGTTTAAATGAAATAAAAAATTTTTTTTTACCCATAGAAATATGGTTTAGAGTTAATATACTTACTATGCAGATACCTCCATTTACTTTAAATAGGCAGTACCACGAAATTGGCTCAGAAATTGAGAGTGAGGTTTCTAAAGTTTTAAAAGGTGGCCAGTATATTGGAGGACAAGAAATTGCCAAATTTGAGGAGAGTTTTTCAAATCTGATTGGTGTTGAAAATACTATTGGATGTAATAGTGGAACTGATGCTTTAGTATTAGCTTTGCGCGCATTAGATATTGGTGTGGGTGATGAAGTTATTACTTCATCTTTTAGCTTTTTTGCAACTGCAGAGGCTATTAGTGCAGTTGGTGCTAATCCTGTTTTGGTAGATATAGATCCAGAAACTTATCTCATTAATACTGAACTAATAGAACAAGAAATAAATTCTAATACCAAGGCAATTATGCCAGTGCATCTATTTGGTAATGCAGTGAATATGACCTTAATAAAATCATTGGCCAAGAAATATGACTTAAAAGTAATCGAAGATTGTGCTCAGGCAACATGCACAATGTGGGAAAATTCCAAAGTTGGTAGTATCGGTGATATAGGCTGTTTTAGCTTTTTCCCTACTAAAAATTTAGGAGCTGCTGGAGATGGTGGAGCAGTAACAACTTCAGATCAGAAGATTACAAAAAAAATTAGAGAACTGGCTGTTCATGGCAGCCCAATAAGATATCATCATACCCAAATTGGATATAACAGCAGACTTGATACCATTCAAGCTGCCATATTAAACATTAAAATAAAATATATTTCTAAGTGGATTAATAATCGCCAAAAAATTGCTAATAATTACCTTGATTTATTAGAAAAAAATCCATTTATTAGTTTTCCTAAAATTAGCTCTGATTCAATTTCCCATTCTTGGAATCAATTTGTGATCAAATTAAGAAACGATAAATATTTTTTAAATGAAGATTTTGCAAATTTATTTGATACTGATTGCAAAAAAAACTATTCCTTAAGGAATTTGGTAAAACAACAACTTTTTGAAAAAGGTATCAATTCAATTATTTATTATCCAATTCCAATACACGCACAAATAGCTTACAAAAATAAAAATTTTTCTAGAAAAAAACTCATTAACACAGAGAGAATTTGTACAGAAGTTCTTAGTCTTCCAATGTTTCCCGAAATTTCTTATGAAGAGCAAGTTTATGTAGCAGAAAATTTAAATAAAGTTTTAAAGAATTGCATAGAGGAAATTCAAATTTCAGCATAAAGTGATTTAAATAATCTTTGTTGGATGTTGTGATTGACAATAGGGCTTGAATAATTATTCTTTTCTAAATTAGATATCTCGCCATTTAATAATTCTGAATTTGACACTTTAGATAATTCAGGAATCCAATATTTTATATATTCGCAAATAGGATCAAATTTTTTTGCTTGGGTATATGGATTAAAAATTCTAAGTGGTTTTGGATCCATACCGCTACTGGCGCTCCACTGCCATCCCCCATTATTTGCAGCTAAATCTCCATCAACCAAAGTCTCCATAAATTTTTTCTCGCCCATTTGCCAATTACATATAAGATCTTTTACCAGAAATGAAGCGACGATCATCCTACATCTGTTATGCATCCAGCCAGTACTATTTAGTTGACGCATTGCAGCATCAACTATAGGTACTCCGGTCTCTCCGTTGCTCCAATGCTGAAACCATTCGTTATTGTTTGGCCATGGAAAGTGATCCCATTTTTTTCTATATGGACCTTTCTCTAGCTCTGGGAAATGGAATAAGCAATGTTGATAAAATTCACGCCAAACAAGTTCTTTTTGCCAAGTTTCAATTGATAGGTAATTTCCTTGATTTGAAAAATCTGAATTTAAATTTAATGTGGCGTTCCAAACTTTTCTAATGCTGATGGTACCGAATCTGAGAGATGCACTTAGAAAAGATGTCCCATTAAGGGAAGGAAAATCTCGTGCAGAATTATAAGAATATATTTTTTTTTCGTTAATGAAGTTTTCTAATAATGTTTCTGCAGCATTCTCTCCAGGTCTACATGGACAAATATTCGAACCAGGAAATTTGATATTTTTGATAAATTTCTCTAGAACCGAATCAGATGAAGTTATTGTCTTATCTTTGAGTTTAAAGTCTATATCTTTAAACTGGAAACCAACTTTATCTTGTTCATATGAACCTAATAAATCCATTTTTGATTTAAGGTTTTTATAAAAAGGTCCATATACTGAATAAGGCTTATTATTCCCTGAAAATATTTTTAAAGGTTCTACTAATAAGTGATCCCAAGTTTCAATAACTTGAATATTTTGTTCTTTTAATTTTTTTTTAATTTGTAAATCGCGATTAATCTCATAAGGTTCAATTGATCTATTCCAAAAAACAAATTTAGCATTAATTTTCTTTGCTAATTGAGGAATTATTAATACTGGATCTCCTTCTTCCATAACTAATCTACTACCCATTTTTTTCCAATTATTTCCTAATTCTTGAAGTGAATTTCCTAGAAACCAAGCTCTTGAACTTGCATTGAAATCGTGTGAGTAATTTTCATCAAATATATATGTTGAAGTGATAGCATTCGATAACGAAAATGCTTTTATTAAACCTTGATTATCAAATATTCTTAAATCCTTTCTATGCCAAAAAAGTATTCTAG
Organism: Prochlorococcus sp. AG-347-I21; assembly: GCA_003279055.1. GTDB lineage: Bacteria > Cyanobacteriota > Cyanobacteriia > PCC-6307 > Cyanobiaceae > Prochlorococcus_A. Next base: position 142,500 of record QCBP01000002.1, read on the forward strand.
GTTTATTCATAATTTATCTAAAAATTGTTTAGCTCTAAACCAAGCAGTCACGGTTTTTGCGTCAAGAATTTCATCCCCACTAGAAATAAGATTATCTAGTTCGTCTGGATCTAAAATTAATACTTCTATATCTTCATCTAGATCACCTTTAACCTCGGAATTAAGTTTGTTTAAATCACGAGCTAAAAATAAATAAATTTCTTCATTTGCATAACCAGGAGCAGGGACAAGAGTTCCAAGTTCATCCCATTTGTTTGCACTGAATCCAGTTTCTTCTTGTATTTCTCTTTGAATTGAATTGATAGGTGTTTCACCTATTTCTAATGTACCTGCTGGAAATTCTAATAAATACCTTGCAACAGCAAATCTATATTGCCGAAGAATTATAACTTTATTGTCTTTTGTAATAGGTACGGCTAAAGCTGCCCCAGGATGCCTAATGTATCCATATTCACCTTCATGTCCATTAGGGAGTTCAATTCTATTTATTTCGAAACTAAATTTTTTTGACTTTAACTCAGATATTTTTTCTTTAAAAATGGATCTTCTCATGAGGTTTTTATTGCCCATAATTTTTAAATAAAAATAGCCTAACAGTTATTTTTTGGTTTTGTAAATCATTTATATATACCATTTTGGGGCATCAAACTTTGTGATTTTTTGGCTTCTATTTAAGATTTCAGATAGTGGTGTAATAACGAAATTCCGATTCATGAATCTAGGGTGAGGTAATGTTAATTCCTGGTCATCCGTATGAAAATCTTCCCACCAAAGAATATCTAAGTCGAGACATCTTGATAGCCATTTTTTACCCTTTGGCGTCTCTTCTCTTCCGAAAAATCTCTCCAATTTTTTTAGCTCTTTTAAAAGTAATTTCGCGTTTTTATTTGATGGTTTAGGGAAAGAATTACTTTTTATAAGTAAAAGAGTATTTAAATAATTTGGCTGCTTATTTTCAACACCATGAGGTAATGTCTCATAAATTGAAGACCAAATAAAGTTTGCATGAAATTTGCTTTTCTCGTCTTTTTTTTCGTTGATACTATCTCCCCACTTATTTATTATTTCCTCTATTTTTGGTTTGCAAATTAATAGTGACTCAAGAGGACTTCCGAATTTACTATCAATATTTGCACCTAGGGATATACATAGTCCATTTTTGATATTAAGATTTGATAATTCCACTACAAAAAACAAAGTTATTGGATAAATTCTATATCAGGCATTTTTAAAGTGATTTTGAACCAAGAGTTAAAAGAAAAAGGAGAAATAAAAGATTTAATGAAGTCAAAGGATTCTTTTAGAGCTTTTCCTTTGGCCGCAATTACAGGTCATAGCTTATTGAAATTATCATTACTTTTGGCAGCAGTTGATCCTAGTTTAGGGGGAGTGATTATTGCTGGCGGAAGAGGTACTGGTAAGTCAGTATTAGCAAGGGGTTTACATACTTTACTTCCTCCTATTGAGGTACTAGATAATGAATTAATACTGGAAAAGCTAACTGAGAAAAATAGTGGAACTTTATTAAGACCTATTGGTAGGAACCTAGATCCAGATAAACCAGAGGAATGGGATATTAGTACTAATAAATTGTTGGAGGAGGTAATTGGAAGTGATTATATAAATCAAATTGAAGAAATTCCAAAAAAAGTAAGAGAGGCTCCATTTATTCAAGTTCCTATTGGCATAACTGAAGACAGGCTTGTTGGATCAATTGACGTCGCTGCATCATTAAGTACGGGGGAACAAGTTTTTCAACCTGGAATTTTAGCAGAGGCTCATAGAGGTGTTCTTTATGTGGACGATATAAATTTATTGGATGATGGCATTATAAATTTAATTCTTGAAGCCACAGGAAGAGAGAAAAATAATATTGAAAGAGATGGTTTAAGCCTTTCTCATCCTTGTAAGTCACTTTTAATCGCAACTTATAATCCTGAAGAAGGTGCTCTAAGAGATCATGTTTTAGATCGTTTTGCCATTGTGCTTTCTGCAGATCAATCTATTGATAATGCTCAAAGAGTTGAGATTACAAAATCTGTTTTATCGCATGCAGAAAATAATGTTAAATTTTCAGAAAAATGGTCTGAAGAATCTGATAATTTATCCACTCAATTAATTTTGGCAAGGCAATGGTTAAAGGATGTCAAGATAACAAAAGAGCAAATAACCTATCTAGTTAATGAAGCTCTTAGAGGAGGAGTAGAAGGTCATAGGTCAGAATTATTTGCAGTAAAAGTAGCTAAGGCTAATGCAGCTCTTCGAGGCGATGAGAATGTAAATTCTGAAGACCTAAAAGTCGCAGTTAGGTTAGTTATTCTTCCGCGAGCAATGCAAATTCCTCCTGAAGATGATGATATTCAACCCCCTCCTCCAGAGGATCAGAGTCCCCCACCTCCACCTCAATCAAATAATGAAGAGTCTGAACCTGATGCTAATGAAAATGATAATGATCAAGACCAAGAACAAGAAGAAGAAGATAATTCTGATGGAGAAGAAGAATCTACGCCTGAAATACCTGAAGAATTCATATTAGACCCTGAGGCATGTATGGTTGATCCTGATTTATTGCTTTTTTCATCAGCTAAAGCAAAAGCCGGAAATAGTGGAAGTAGATCAGTGATATTCAGTGATAGTAGAGGAAGGTATGTAAAACCTATAATTCCAAGAGGTAAAGTTAAAAGAATTGCGGTAGATGCGACTTTGCGAGCTGCAGCTCCTTATCAAAAATCACGAAGATTAAGGAACCCTAATAAATCAATAGTTATTGAAGAAAATGATTTTAGGGCAAAGCTTCTTCAAAAAAAGGCGGGGGCTTTAGTAATTTTTCTGGTTGATGCTAGTGGTTCTATGGCTTTAAATAGAATGCAAAGTGCCAAAGGCGCTGTAATTAGACTTTTGACCGAGGCATATGAAAATAGAGATGAAGTAGCTCTTATTCCTTTTAGAGGTAATCAGGCAGAAGTGCTTTTGCCTCCAACAAGATCAATAACTGCTGCAAAAAGAAGGTTGGAAACAATGCCTTGTGGTGGAGGATCTCCTTTGGCACATGGACTGACACAATCAGCAAAAGTAGCAAAAAATGCTCTCTCAACAGGAGATATAGGTCAAGTTATTGTTGTTGGGATTACTGATGGCCGAGGAAATGTACCCTTAGGGTTATCTCTAGGACAAAATGAGGTTGAGGGAAAAGATAACGAAAATGAAAATGTCAATTTAAAACAGGAGGTTCTAGATATAGCAGCAAAATATCCCATGCTTGGTATAAAACTCTTAGTGATTGATACAGAGAGAAAATTTATAGCAAGTGGATTTGGTAAAGAATTAGCAGAGGCTGCTCAAGGTAAATACGTCCAATTACCAAAAGCTACAGATAAGGCAATCGCAGCTATGGCTTTAAATGCTATCAATGAATTTTAAATATTTCTTATGGATAAATTTCGTTAAGGAATTTTGAAAGTCCGATCGTTAAATCTCTTATAGATTTAGTTAATTCTTTATCTTTTGTTAATTTTTTAAAATCATCGCTCATATTATCAATTTTGGTTGAGATAGACCTAGCAGCATTAATTGTCAATTTAATATCATTAAGGGTTTCTTTGTCATCAATATTAGATAAGATGTTATTTAGATGATTGGCAGCAATTGTAATTTCTTTTATTAGAGGTTCAACTCTTTGTAGTTCTTTTTTCGATAAATAAATTAATTCATCAAGATTTTCTTGTGTTCTGTCAAATTGGTCAATTGAGTTAACGATGTTTTCAATTAAGTTTTCTTGATTTGTGTCTTTTAAAAGTTGACTTATTTTATTAGTTATATTTGAGAGACTTGATAGTTGTTTACCTGTAATAGTGTCTCCCTGACAAATAATTAATTTGGTATCGCATTTTTCGGATATAGGTTTTGCAATGTTTTTAGGAATTGACTTCTCACTAGTTTCTAAAGCAACTTGTACATCTCCTCCAAGGAAAGAATTTGTAACTACCCTTGCAAATGCTGGCCTTGGAAGAATAATTTCAGGATTATTTAGAACTATTTTTGCTTTAATTGATTCATTTGTAAACAAGATATCTTCTATCGATCCAACTAAGATTCCTCTATAAGTAACTGGAGATTTTTTTGATAAACCGCTTGCGTTATTAAATTCAGCGAAGAGGTACCAATTTTTTGAAGATAATCTCACCCCTCTTAGCCAAAAAGAAAAAAATGTGAATATTAAAATTCCTCCTAATAAGGAAAAACCAACTATTGAATCTCGTAAGCTTCTACGCATAATTTCTAAATGTCTTTGGGTTGCATTGGACCATCAAGTTTCCCATTCCTAAATTGAAATACATAGGGATCTTTACTCTTTTTAAATTCATCAATTGAGCCAGCCCATCTGAATTTGCCTCCGTAAAGCATTAAAACTTTATCTGAAGTCCTTTCTATAGTACTAAGAACATGGCTAACTACAATAGATGATCCGCTAGCTTTATCATTTGTCTTGTTGATTAAATCTTCAATTCTTGATGAGGCAATTGGATCAAGGCCGGCAGTTGGTTCATCAAAAAGTAATAAAGGTTTAGACTTTGCATTAAGAGTTTGATCAGTAATTAATGCCCTGGCAAAACTTACTCTTTTTTGCATGCCTCCGCTTAATTCATTTGGCAGTTTATTCTCAACATTGAATAATCCTACCTCAGCTAAGCATTCAGATACTATTTCATGAATTAACTTTTTAGATAGGTTTTTATTTCTCTTAAGGACAAAACCTACATTTTCTTCAATAGTTAAAGATCCTAATAAAGCAGGGTTCTGAAAAACTAGTCTTACATCAGGAGGATTATTTTGATCTAATCTCAAATATGTTTGCTTCTCACCAAATATTCTTAATTCTCCTTTGGTAGGTAAAATAAGTCCTGCTAATATTTTTAATATGGTTGATTTACCAGAACCTGAGGGACCAACAATAGCTAATTTCTCTCCATCATTAAGTTCAAAATTTATTTGATTAAGCACATTAACTTCGCCCCAGCTTATTGAGAGGTTTTTTGTTTCAACTGCATGTTTTGTTTTTTTCAAAACTTATATTAAGAGCGTCTATTTATTTTATTTTGCCTATTTTTAGAAATAAAAAAAGGATGTATGAATTTGATTTATAATAACTTTATGAAGTTTTCAAAATTAAGATAGATAATTTAAGAGGTATTAAATGAATAGGCATAAAAAAAGGGTAAGAAAATACTACAAATACTATAAAAAATCTAATTTTGCTTTATTAAATAAAATTTTAAGAATTTTGAGTTGGCTTTTGCCAGGACTGGTAATAAAAAGATGGATGATTACATCTGCAATAGGATTTCTAACTTCATTATTAGGGATTGCAATATGGACAAATTTAAGGCCTCTTTATTTGCTTATTGAAGTATTTTTTTGGTTAATGACAGGTTTAACAAGTATTCTGCCTATCTCATTATTGGGCCCATTAATTTTTGTTATAGGACTTTTATTAATCGGGATTGGACAAAATAGAAGTATAAATTCTATTCAAAAAGCACTTGTTCCAGAAAAAAGTACATTTTTAGTCGATGCCTTAAGAGTTAAGAGTAAATTAAATAGAGGTCCTAATATTGTTGCAATTGGGGGTGGCACGGGCTTATCTACCTTATTAAAGGGTTTAAAAAATTACAGCAGTAATATTACAGCGATAGTCACTGTATCCGATGATGGTGGAAGTAGTGGCATTCTTAGAAAACAATTAGGTGTACAACCTCCAGGAGATATTAGAAATTGTTTGGCCGCCTTATCCAATGAGGAACCCATTTTAACAAGATTATTTCAGTATAGATTTTCAGAAGGTAGTGGTCTAGAGGGCCATAGTTTTGGAAATCTATTTTTGTCTGCTTTAACAACAATTACAGGTAGTTTAGAAAAAGCAGTTCAAGCCTCAAGTAAGGTTTTGGCAGTACAAGGTCAAGTATTACCGGCAACAAATATTGATGTAATGTTATGGGCTGAATTAGAGGATGGTGAAAAAATTTTTGGTGAAAGTAACATTAGTAATTCTAAAAAATTAATTAAAAGAATTGGTTACCTACCAGAAAATCCCTCTGCTCTTCCTAGTGCACTTGAATCCATAACAGAAGCTGATTTAATTGTTCTTGGACCAGGTAGTCTATATACCTCATTATTGCCAAACTTATTAGTACCAGAAATAGTAGATGCTTTATTGCAAAGTAGTGCTCCTAAAATTTATATAAGTAATTTGATGACTCAACCTGGAGAAACAGACGGACTTGATGTTTATCAACATGTCAAATCAATTGAAAAACAATTATCAAATTTTGGAGTGAATACTCGAATTTTCAACTCAATTTTATCTCAGAATCAATTTGAAAAGTCTCCATTATTAGACTATTACGAAAGTAAAGGTGCAGAACCTGTCAAATGTAATAAAGAAAAACTATTATCGCAAGGTTATTATGTTTTGCAGGCACCATTATATTCAAGAAGAATTACACCAACTCTTAGACATGATCCAAGAAGACTAGCAAGAGCTGTTATGTTTTTATATCGCAAATTAAAGAAAATAAACTAATAAGCATCTTGTAGTTCATAGAAATCAGGCTGAATATAGTCTTTTCTCAATGGCCACCCTCTCCAGTCTTCAGGCATTAAAAGTCTTTTAGGATTTGGATGCTCAATAAAATTTATCCCATACATGTCATATGTTTCTCTTTCCTGCCAATCACTTCCTTTGAAAATTTTATATAAACTAGGGATTGATAAATCAGAATCTCTTTTTAAGAAAACTTTTAGTCTAACTTCTTTTATTCTTTCGATTTTTTGTAAGTCATCTACGGTTATAAAATGATAAAAACTTACTAGATTTTTTCCTGGCCCTTCATCATATCCCCCTTGACATTGGAGGTAGTTGAAACCGTAATTTTTTAAAGCTAATACTGCCTCATATAATTTAGTAGGTTCTATAGAAATATTCTCTATTCCAATATGATCATTTGACAATGACTGATTTGGAATACCATCTTTAGATAAATTTCGACTTATAAATCCTTCTGTTTCTATTGATACGTCAGAGGATTTAGCTAAATTGTCTTTTTCCATTAATTTTCTTCAGTATTGATGATTTCAGATTTTTCTGTATTGTCTATTAATTCTGTTATTTTTTCTTTTTTGGAGGAAGGAATAAGATTGGTTGAAGTTTTGTTTAGATATTGACCAGTACTCTCAGAGAAAATAAGATTCATTTTGTGATCTGCAGTTATGTATCTATGAGTTTGCTCTGTTTTTGGCCTCTCTGAAATAGATTCATTACTAACTTTTTTTCTTAATTTTATTACAGCGTCAAAAATCGCCTCTGGCCTTGGGGGACATCCAGGAAGGTATAAATCAACAGGTATTAATTTATCAACGCCTCTGACAGCAGTGGTAGAGTCGGCGCTAAACATTCCCCCTGTGATTGTGCAAGCACCCATGGCAATCACATACTTTGGTTCAGGCATCTGTTCATAAAGTCTTACTAGGGCGGGAGCCATCTTCATCGTTACTGTTCCTGCAACTATTAGCAAATCTGCTTGCCTTGGCGAGCTTCTGGGTACTAATCCAAATCTATCAAAATCAAATCTAGATCCTATTAATGCAGCAAATTCTATAAAACAACAAGCTGTTCCGTATAACAGAGGCCATAGACTGCTTAGTCTAGCCCAATTATGAAGATCATCTAAACTTGTCAATATAATATTTTCGCTTAAATCTGTAGTAACTTGTGGTGCACCAAGAGGGTTGCAAGTTCCTTCTCGGATTTCTCTTATTGCTTTTGGGGATAATTGTGGATTCAATTTTTTAACTCCATTCTAAAGCACCTTTTCTCCATGCGTATGCTAGAGCAATAACAAGTATTGCAATGAATATTAAAGCCTCAATAAAAGCTAATAAGCCTAATCTATTGAAAGCAACAGCCCAAGGATAAAGGAATACTGTCTCAACATCAAATATAACGAAAACCAAGGCAAACATGTAATAACGAATATTAAATTGAATCCATGCTCCGCCTATAGGCTCCATTCCGGATTCATATGTAAGTTTTCTTTCTCCAGTTCTGCTTTTAGGGGCAACGAGGATATTAGTAACTAGAGCTAAAACTGGAACAGCTGCAGCAATTAGAAGAAAACCTAAAAAATATTCATAGCCAGTTAATAAAAACATCTTAGAAATTAATTTTGGATAAAATTCGCTTAATTAAGCAAAATCTTTTAAAGTTCTTAAAGAACAATAATAAACCGTGAGTGAAAACATTCAACCAACCTCTGAGGAAAACAAAATAGTTGAAGATTTTGAGAAAGAAAAGCTTTCTGAAAACTCCTCAGGAGTAAATGCTAAACAGCCCTCCCCCAATTTAGAACAAAATAGATTTGAATGTAGAAGTTGTGGATACATTTATGATCCGTCTGAAGGAAATAAAAAATTAAATATACCCAAAAATACGCCCTTTTTAGAGTTGGACGGCAATACATTTGCTTGTCCAGTTTGCAGAGCTGGTAAAAATTTTTATAAAGATATAGGCCCTAAATCTAAACCTAGTGGTTTTGAAGAAAATTTAACTTATGGCTTTGGTTTCAATAGCTTACCTCCTGGACAAAAAAATATATTAATTTTTGGAGGTTTGGCATTTGCGGCGGCATGTTTCCTTTCTTTGTACTCTTTGCATTAATATATATAAATGAAAAAAATTATTTCTAGTATTCCCAATCTTCTTTTATCTATTCTCCTTTGCTTTGTATTAAGTAGTTGTTCATCTACAGGAGTAAAGATGAGTGAAACTAGCCCTTGGAAAACAATTCAGTTTGAGGATCAGGCAAATGCCTTAGATGTTGATTTTATAGATGATAAAAATGGATTTTTAGTAGGTTCCAATAGACTTATTATGGAATCTAATGATGGGGGAGAAACTTGGGAGAAAAGAAATTTAGATTTACCAAGTGAAGAGAACTTTCGTCTGCTAGATATTGACTTTAAAGGTGAAGAGGGGTGGTTAATAGGTCAGCCTTCATTAGTAATGCATACTATTGATGCGGGAAAAAATTGGACTCGTTTATCTCTAGGTAACAAATTACCTGGTCAACCATTTCTAATAACAACTGTCGATTTAGGTGTTGCAGAATTGGCTACCACTGCAGGTGCAATTTATGAGACATCTGATAGTGGTGAATCGTGGAATGCAAAAGTTGTTGATGCATCTGGTTCTGGTGGTGTAAGAGATTTAAGAAGAACTAAGAAAGGAGATTATGTTAGTGTAAGTAGTCTGGGTAATTTCTTTTCTACTTTGGAAAAGGATAGTAATGCATGGATAGCTCATCAAAGAGCTAGTAGTAAAAGAGTTCAAAGCATTGGTTTCAATCCAGAAGGACATTTATGGATGCTTTCTAGAGGAGCAGAAATTAGATTTAATGAAAATAATAACGACCTAGAAAATTGGTCAAAGCCTATTATACCTATTCTTAACGGATACAATTATTTAGATATGGGATGGGATCCAAATAATGATATTTGGGCTGGAGGTGGTAATGGCACTTTAATAGTAAGTAAAGATCAAGGTAAAACTTGGAATAAAGACCCTATAGCTTCTGAATTGCCAACAAACTACATTAAAATAGTATTCCTTGATAAAGATGCTTTAAATAATCAAAAAGGATTTGTACTTGGCGAACGTGGTTATATCCTTAAATGGAATAGCTAAGTTTAAATAACTTGAGTAAAAAGTAAAAAAAAAATTAATTTTTAATAGATTTAGCAACTGTCTGTAACCAAGCTGTTAATTTCTTCGCGAACTTATGATTTTACACTGTAAGATCATAAGGTAAACATTTGTGATTATGGCCGCAGGTTCAACGGGTGAACGCCCATTCTTTGAAATAATCACCAGTATTAGGTACTGGATTATTCATGCAGTAACATTACCAGCTATTTTTATAGCAGGCTTCTTATTCGTATATACAGGCTTAGCCTACGATGCTTTTGGAACTCCTCGTCCAGATAGTTATTTCCAATCATCTGAATCTAAGGCGCCTGTTGTAACACAAAGATATGAAGCCAAATCTCAATTAGATTTAAGAACACAATAACAATGACTAATTCTCAAGCTCCAATGCAGGCTGCGGAAGTCCGCGTTTATCCTATATTTACTGTTCGTTGGCTAGCAGTTCACGCCTTAGCCATACCATCAGTATTCTTTCTGGGTTCTATTGCTGCTATGCAATTCGTAGCCCGATAAATTTCAATATCATGCAAGTAAACGAAAATCCTAACAAAGTTCCAGTTGAACTTAATCGTACAAGTCTTTATTTAGGCTTATTATCAGTTTTTGTATTGGGAATTTTATTTTCCAGTTACTTTTTCAATTAAATTAAAATTATGAGTAAATTAAAAGGACCTGATGGAAGAATTCCAGATAGACTTCCCGACGGTAGACCAGCAGTTGCATGGGAAAGAAGATGGACTGAAGGAACCCTCCCTCTGTGGCTTGTCGCTACAGCAGGTGGAATAGCAGTTATCTTCGTTCTAGGTATATTCTTCTATGGCTCATACCAAGGAGTGGGAGGTGGAGGTTAACATAATCCCTACTTTGACCTGACAATCACTAAATTCAAATAAGCTTAATAAGAATCAGTAAATATCCTTAGTTTCTCTTTTGTGGAACTCGGGATATTTTCTTTTTTGGTCATCAATCCATCTTTTAATGAAAAATGAGATTCGCTTTTTGGTCTTTCTTTTTCAATTAATTTAGCTACTTCGAGGATTATTTTATTGGCCACTTCAGTATTCGATCTAAGATTATCCAAAACCATCTCTACAGAAACCTCTTGATGAGTTTGATGCCAGCAATCATAATCAGTAACCATAGACAATGAGGAGTAGGCTATTTCAGCCTCTCTAGCTAATCTCGCTTCTGTATGGTTCGTCATGCCTATTATTGAACATCCCCAACTTCTATATAAATTAGATTCTGCTCTAGTTGAGAAAGCGGGACCCTCCATAGCTAGATAGGTACCCCCTCTATGTAATTGCCTACCTCCAGGGATATTTTTTTCTCCGATTTCACTTAATATACGGGATAAATTTGTGCAGAAGGGATCTCCCATGGTTACGTGTGCTACCGCTCCCTCGTCAAAGAATGTTGCTGGTCTATTTTTTGTGCGGTCAATAAATTGATCGGGTACCACTATATCAAGAGGTCTTATTTGTTCTTGTAATGAACCAACTGCTGATGGAGCAATAATCCATCTTACTCCTATTGATCTTAGAGCCCAAATATTGGCTTTGTAAGGGATTTCAGTAGGATTTAATCTATGTGTTCTTCCATGCCTAGGAATGAATGCTATCTCTAGATTCCCAAGATTATATACTCTTAATGAATCAGAAGGTTTACCATAAGGAGTATTGATTTCTATTTCTCTTAAATACTCTATTTGATCCATTGAATAAAATCCACTCCCACCAATTATTCCTAATTTTGATTTTTCAATTGGTAATAAATGTTCTTTTTTCATTGTGATGTAAATGACTTTTAATCATCTAGTACTAATTGGAGGAGGACACACAAATGTTCTTTTAATTAAGCAATGGTTAATGTGTACGAAATTAATGCCAGATATTCCTGTTTCAATTATATCTAGAGATTCTCATTTGGTTTATTCGGCGATGTTCCCATCGGTGCTTTCAAATTCAATTTCTTTAGAAGAGAGTTTAATTGATATAAAATCTCTAGCAAAAAATGCAAAAGTATCTTTTATAGAAGAAGAGGTAAAGGATATTGATTTTGATTTAAAGAGAATTGTTTTAAGTAACAGACCCTCAATTAATTATTCCAAGTTGGTTCTCAATTATGGAAGTCAAACAACAATCCCAAGAGAATTTGAGTTACTAGTTAAAAATCAAAATGCTTTTACAATTAAACCTTTTTTGAGGGCATATGATTTAATACAAAAAGAGGACATTATGGATTCAGTTAATGAACTTCCATTTGTAATAGTTGGTAGTGGCCTTGCAGCAATTGAAGTATCATTTGCTTTGAGAAAAAGATGGAGAGTTAGATCTTTAAAATTACTATGTGATTCAAGAAAAATTAATAATAAAATTCTAAATAGTTTACGGAATTCTAATATTGATATAGTTCAGAACCTTAATTTTGATTATGGAAAGATTCTTTTATGTACTGGGAATACATCCCCTTTGTGGGTACAAAAAAAATTATTAGATTCGGATTATCATGGCAGAATAATCACAAATAAGAATTTGCAGTTGAAAAGTTTCTCCGGGATTTTTGCTGCTGGTGATTGCGCAGTTGTAGATTCAGCAAAAAGACCAGCATCGGGAGTTTTTGCAGTTAAAGTTGTAAATACATTAGTCAAAAATTTAAAAAAGGATATAGAAGGGGGATTATTAAAAAAGTGGTTTCCTCAAAAGATCGGATTACAAATAGTTAATGTATTTCCAAGCCATCATAAAAAGGCTTTTGCTATTTATCGCAATTTTGTTTTTGGCCCTTCTTTCATTTTTTGGATTTTAAAACATAAAATCGATCTGAACTTTATTCAGAAGTTCAGATCAAAAAGACAAATTATGAAAGGTCGTGGAAATAATATTTCATTGAATGATTGCAGGGGTTGTGCAGCTAAAATTCCTCAGATTGTTTTGAATAAATCATTAATAAATTCTAATTTAAATTCTTTTGCTTCATCCCCTGAAGATTCAGTTGAGATTTATCAAAATGGTAAAGATATTGTCTTGCAAAGTGTAGATGGATTTCCTTCTTTAGTAAGTGATCCTTGGCTTAATGCAAAAATTACTACTTTGCATGCTTGCTCGGATTTGTGGGCATGCGGAGCAAAACTTTCATCCGCCCAGGCATTAATATCATTACCAAAAGTTGAAAGGGAATTTCAGAGTTATCTCTTTTCTCAATCCCTTCAAGGTATTAAATCAACAGTTGAGGATCATGGAGGCGAATTACTTGGAGGCCATACTTTTGAGGCAAGAAGTTTAGTAAATAAACCTTATTCATTAGGAATAGATATTTCTTTAACTGTCCAAGGCATATTGAAAAATGGAGCAAAACCATGGCTTAAGTCTGGAATGAATGATGGAGATATTCTTATGATGTCTAGACCTCTTGGCGTTGGGATTTTCTTTGCCGGTCAAATGCAAAATATTAATATGCTAGGTAGTTCTTCTGAAATAATTAATCATTTAGTAAAGAGTCAACAATATTTGATTGATGAAATTTATCTTCTTCAAGATCAATTTAAAGAATCATTAGTCAATGCTGCAACTGACATTACTGGATATGGGTTTATTGGACATCTTAAAGAGATGGTTGAATCATCTAATTTTTATAGGGAAAGAAATAATCTTGAACCACTAAAAGTTTTATTAGATTTATTTGCATTTAAAGCTTATCCTGGAGTATTTGATTTAATAAGAAAAGATGTTAAAAGTACTTTCTTTGAATCTAATAAAGAAATTTTTGACAAAATTTATAACGGAAATAAGCAAAAAAGAATAATTAATTTTTTAAACGAAAATTTACTTGATAAAGAGACTTTTAACGAGAGAATATCATTACTATTAGATCCTCAAACATGTGGCCCCTTGTTGATTAGTTGCGATCCTAAATATGAAAATACTCTTAAAGATAAATGGTACAAGGTAGGAGAAGTTATAAAAATGTAATTAATTTCTATTTAATTTGTCAATTTCCAAATATCTTAATCTTTTGATTTCTTTCCCCATTTCCTGCCCTGGATCCCATCCTTCTTTTTTTAATGTTTCTCCATCTTTTTTTGATTTTATGAATTTGTAAATAAATAACCACTTAAACAAGTGACGCCAGTATTGACCTCCATCACAAATTAATAATTTGACTGTCTCATCATTAAGGTTTCTGTCCTCAATAAATTCTGTCCAATTTGATGGAGACAAATTATTGAATTTTTTTTGGTTGCTTTTTAATATCTTTTTTATATTTGAATAATCTTCTAATATTTTTATCTCACTATTATTTACCAAAAATCTTTGACATGCGGTTTCTAAATCTTCTGAATCTTTTAACAAATAAAGCATATGATTTCCATTTAACTTCTTAATCCAATTTAGTCCTCTTAAAAACCTTTTATCGACTTTAATATTTTCATTTAAGATTGAGATAATTTCCCATTTATGAATTATCGAAATTACATTATTTAAATTATCGTGTTTACATATTTCAGCTAGTTCCATCCTTATTCGTATGCCAAGCGCAGGAGGGTAAATCATTTTCAGATGAGTTTCTGAACTTTTCCATGGCCATTGTCTAACTGTTTCTTGAGCTTGTTTGAGAGAATTATTTGAAATATTGAAATCTAACCTTGAAGCATATTTTGCACATCTAATTAATCTACTGGGATCATCTGAAATACTTTTACTGTGAAGTAGGTTCAATTTTTTGCTTTTTATATCAGAAATTCCTCCATAAAGATCATAGATTTTCCTTGTCGAGACCTCGAATGCTATTGAATTTATCGTGAAATCTCTTCTTTTAAGATCATCTTGAATAGTGCTATTAGTTACTAAGGGATTTAAGCCTGGAGCAGAATAAATCTCTTTTCTAGCAGAAGCAATATCAATTTTATAGTCATTAATATTTATTTCTACAGTGTTGTATAAATTAAATTCCTTGATTAAACATAAATCTACATTTACGATATTTTTTTTTATAAATTTTGCAAGAGAAATAGAGGATCCTTCAATAACAAGATCAATATCTATAGGTTTAGAAAACGATTTTTTGTGGAATTTACTAATTAATAAATCTCTTAAATAACCGCCAACAAAAGCTACTTTAGTATTTTTATTTGATTCTATGTATTTAGTAATTAGGTTATATAGATTAAATGGAGTTTTGATTAATTCCCCTTGGATGTAATCAGAGATATCGTTCATGAGTTTTAACTTACATAACGAATTGGAGCTAATCTGGGATCTAGAATTTTACTTCCCTTATCACCAAATTTTACTGCTAAAGATATTTTTTCCCCACTACCAAAAATATGTATGATTTCACCTTTCCCAAACTTTGAGTGAATTAGCAAATCTCCAACTATCCAGCTTTTCCCTTTACTGGGACCTGAATATAATTTCCTTACTGCATTTATTGGTTTGTTGGCAAATTCATTTGGATTGTTTCGATCAACTCTAGTTAAACGATCAAGATGCCAATCTCTTCTAATTGAAGCACCACCAGTTTGTGGTAATTCGCCATCCATTAAATCTTCAGGTATTTCCGAAAGAAATATTGAAGGAATTGTTGCTTCACGCATGCCACCCCATAATCTTCTTTCTCTGGCATGACTTAAGAAAACTCTTTCTTTAGCTCTAGTAATACCTACATAGCATAATCTTCTTTCCTCTTCAAGAAGTGAGGGAGTATCTATTGATCTATGGCTAGGAAAGAGACCTTGTTCTAGCCCAGTGATGAAAACATTTTGAAATTCTAAACCTTTACTATTATGCAGAGTCATGAGAGTTACAGAGTTAGGATTATTTTTCTTCGTATCATTATCAGTTGTTAAGGCTGCTGTAGAAAGAAATCCCTCTACATCTCCACTTTCTGTTTCTTCTTCATATTGAGTAGCTGCATTAATTAGTTCTTGTAAATTATTTCTTCTATCTTCAGATTCTTCAGTCCCACTAGAGAGCAAGTCACTTAAATAACCACTTTTTTCTAATATAAGTTGTAGTAGTTGAGCAGGTCCTGAATTTTCTAGGTAACACAGTAGATCATTCATAATTTCAGTAAATTTATTAATTCCTTTTGATGATCTACCTATTGTTTCTTCAAGACTTTGCTTATCATTAAGAACCTCCCATAATGGGATATTTAACCTATTAGATAGTTCATTAAGTTTTTGAATAGTAGTCTTACCAATCCCTCTTCTAGGGACATTTATGATACGTAAGAGACTAACGTTATCTGAAGAATTAACTAGAACTTTCAAATATGCTATTGCATCTTTAATTTCTCTTCTATCATAAAAACGCAATCCTCCAAAAATTGTATAAGGAATGCGCCACCTTACAAGAGATTCTTCTAGTACTCTCGACTGAGCTCTGGTTCGATATAAAATTGCAAAATTTTTCCAAATTGGGTTTTGATTATAGTTATTGAGTGATTTTATTTTATTGGTAATTGCTTCTGCCTCGGAAATTTCATCATCACAGCTGAGTAACGTTAAAAGTTCCCCTTTTTCTTTAGTAGCCTTTAAAACTTTGTCAATTCTTTCAGAGTTATTTTCAATTAGTGAGTTTGCAGCATCAAGGATATTAGAAGATGACCTATAATTTTCCTCTAATTTAATTAAAGATGATTTTGTATCGTCGTTGATTGAAGTTTTAAAATCTTCTTGAAAACCAATTAAAATTCTGAAGTCAGCTGCTCTGAAACTATAAATACTTTGATCAGCATCTCCAACTACAAAAATTGACCTATCTTTCCAATTGAAGAATTTTTTTGGTTCAGTATTTCCAGCCGTAATTAATTTTATAAGTTCATATTGTGTTCTATTTGTATCTTGATATTCGTCAACTAAAATATGTTTAAATCTTTTGTGCCAGTAATCTCTGACAGTATCATTTTGCCTCAATAAGAAAACAGGCAAAAGTAGAAGATCATCAAAGTCTAAAGAATTATTTTTTGAGAGCGAAATCCTATATCTCTTGTAGGCTTCTGCAACTGTTTTATCAAAATTATTATCTGCTTTTTCTAAAATATCATTAGAAGTTAAGCATTGATTTTTAGCATTACTTATTAATCTTTTAATCTTTTTGGGATCATATCTTTTTGGATCAAGATTCATATCTTGACTGATAATTTCTTTTACTAATGTTTGAGAATCTGTTTCATCATAAATTGAAAATTGTCTTGTCCATTTTAGGCCTTCTGGATCAGTATATTTTTCAATATCGTATCTCAGAAGTCTTGAAAATAAGGAATGGAAAGTACCGATCCAAAGGTTCTGAAGCCTTTCTTGATGAACGTTTGTTCTTAATTGATTTTGATCAATTTCTTTGAGAGTTGTCCAAGGCTGACCAAATTGATTAAAAGCTAATTCTTGAGCCAGAAGAACCTCTAATCTTGCTTTCATTTCTTTAGCAGCTTTGTTAGTGAAAGTGACTGCGAGAATGTTATAGGGATCTATAGAGTTATTTTCAATAAGATTTGCAATTCTGTGTGTAAGAGCTTTAGTTTTCCCGCTACCTGCACCTGCTACAACTAATAGTGGTCCATAAACATGTTTTACTGCTTGAAGTTGTTGATTGTTTAAGGACTTAAAAAGGAAATTGTTTGTTTGAGGCACTTTTGGAAGGGTTTTTCAAAAATCAGACATACTATGAGATTCAGATTCCATTTCTAGATCTTCTAACGCTTTTTTTAAGTTTATAAGTTCATTATTGTTATTAATTATTTCTTCAAATTTATTTTGAGGCATCTTTAATTTCATACTTCTGTCTAGAATTTCTTTTTCCAATCTCTTTTTATATGAGGAAATAAGTTTCTTTGATAATTTTAAATCCTGTTGATCCAAAACTTTATAAAAAATGTAGTTTTATACTAGCGGAAAAAAAATTTTTTATTTGAATTATTTCAACTATCACTTTGGAATGAAGTTATTAATTAAGAAGCGTTGCGTTAGGTTTGCAATTGTATTGTTTTTACTAGCTTTGTATTATTCTTAAGATCGGTCTTTAAATTTTTACTTCAGGAATGTCAGTTTCAAAGAATAAGCAACTATTGTTAGCACATAAGAAATTAAATGATTTAAGCAATATAAAAGAATTTATAAATAGTGCAAATTCAAGATTAGATGCAATAAGCTCAATTACTAACAATTCACATGCAATTGCAGCAGACGCTGTAACAGCAATGATTTGCGAAAATCAAGATTCACTTAATTCAAAAATATCTTTAAATACAACTAACAAGATGTCCGTTTGTTTAAGAGATGGAGAAATAATCCTAAGGATTGTTGCTTATCTTTTAATTTCTAATGACGAAACAGTTTTAGAAAAAAGTTGTTTGAAGGATCTTAAAAATACTTATCTTGCTCTTGGGGTACCTTTAAGAAATGCAAGAAGGGTTTTTCAATTAATGCGAGATGCAACTATCTCTGATTTGAATTCAACAGTTAATAATATGAGTGGAAACAAAGGTTTTCTTCCTAAATTAATATCTGAAACAGAGTTTCAATTTGAAAGGATAATTAATCTTTTAAACTAGCTAAATTCCTTATCTCTGAAGTATGTGAAGTCTGTATAACTGAATTATTTCCCAGATTTCTAATAGTAGAAAATCTGGATCTAACATGAGTGGATAGAAAGGAAATTCTTTCTTCTGAAACTGTTGATTTATAAATAGTTTTAATGTGTAAATTATTTTGTTCATCAACAAAATAATTGGATGATGAAATAAAGGATTCTGTATAACCTTTATTTCTTAGAACAATTCCTGAATTTTCATCTTTGGGTAAAAAAATAAGAATAGTTTCATCTCCCTCACTCATATAATCATCTTCCCAATCACTAATAGCTTGCCAGTTTATAGAAATGGCTATGCTCTCTAGGTTTAAACTGAATTTATAATTTTTAAAAATTTCAACGACTTTTTTATTTTTTTTGTTGATATGTTTTATATATATTTTACTAGTTGAGTTTTCAAATTCCTGAAAAGCTAAAGTGTGAGAACTTCTAATAGACTTCCACTCTCCTATACTTTTATCAATGAATTGATTAATTATTATTAGATTCTTCGTCAAGTTTATCTTCTACTGAATGATTTTCTGCTTTTTGTATCATTCTTACCATTGAATCCACCATTAATCTCTTTGCAGAAGTTACTTTTAATCCCGAAGGAGTAGTTGATATTTGTTCTCCAGGGCGATTATATGAAGTTGGTCTAAATGGAGTCATCTAATAACTTTAAAAATTAATCGATTTCTATTCTTGCATGAATCATTATTTATATAGTTATTGTTTGCGAAAATGTCATATCTTTCATCTTTGAATTCAGAATCATCAACTGTTTTTTTATTTAGGCATTTTATTTTTTGCCAATCCTGAAATAGTAGCTAAAGCAAACATTCCCAATAGAGCAATACCTAGAAATAATCCTGCTCCCTGGCTAACTCCAGCTCCTACTGCTACTAGTATTGAGTCACTGATTAGAAGACTTATTAATAATGCAGGAGTAAATATTTTCCAGCGAGTTCCTCCAATACCAATTGCGTAGCTTAGAAAATCAAAAAGGCCAGTCATTAGTAGACCTGTCATAAGAAAGAAATTTTCTTCTAGCTGGTTTTGATTAAAACTTTCAATCTTTTGCATTGCTTTTGGGCCTACTAAATTACGTACAGGAACCCGACCATAATTTCTTGCGATAAAGAAAGCAGCTTGGCAAAAAACGATATCAGAAAAGATTATTGTTATGTAACCTTTTTGAAATCCTAGTAATGAACCAGCTAGCAGAGAATAAGCTGAACTTGGAAGGGCAGGTAAAATAATACTTACTCCTCTGAGTATGAATATTCCAAAAGGAGCCCAAATCCCCATACTTTCTATTTTGTTCCTCAGAGGTTCAATCCCATAATTTTGGATTAAATAAATCAATACTACAAATATTGCTATAAAAAAAACTACTGAGAGAAATTTCTGTATTTTATTCATTATTTTGCTAATAAATTTATTGGAAGTAAATTCTTAATTTAATATTTGATTCTATCTATAATAGAAATACTAATCAATAAAAATTTTTACAAATTTTTTTAATCTTATATTTCCTACTAATAAAAAATATTTGTATTCCATAAGTAGTCATGATTAATTCTAAGAATAAAGTTAATTCAATATTTTTTAGGAATATATTTAATTTAGTCCTCTCGATTATTGTTTTCATTTGTATTTCAATAAAAAAATCAGAAGCTTTGCCTCATGAATGGGTTGGAGTCCCTAAAAGTGAATACGGAGAGCAGTTATGGGATAGGAAAAGTATAAAAAGGAATGAGGATGGTTCTGTAAGAGTATTGAGTAAATTTATTCCCAAAACAAAAAGTGAAATTACTAAGGATATTCTCTATACAATGGATATAAATTGTTTTGAAAAATCATTTAGAGATGTTGATGTCTCAATAGATGAAGCAAATAGTAATTTCAATGATTTAGCTAATTGGCAAGATCCAAATGGAGATAAACTGATTTTGGGTGTTATTGGTCAAGTCTGCAGAGTCGAAAACTAAAAATTTTAAGTTATAAAAAATACGAAAAAATAGCGAGTTCTCAATGATTTGAAAGTATAAAACCCTGTCTTAGACAGGGTTTTAAAGGTGCCAGGACCCAGATTTGAAAGAGACAGGTGGCAAAATAATACCCAAAAACCCTTGTTTTTAGTAGCATAGTGATACCAAAAAAGGCATATTTCGGTCTCTAAACAATTAGTACCATTCCTGTACCATTCCGCCTATAAGTAAATATCCAAAAAAATTTAATTTTTTATTCAATTTAATAAGAATTGTACTAATGGTTAAGCACTTACTCCCTAAAAAGTGGATTTCAGGAGAGCAGAAAACCTTAAATGTGAGAGATGACTTGGGGTTGAATTCTCCTGTGACAAATTTATTCGTATATAAAAGTCCAATTAGAAAAAGTACAGGTAATCCAAGAACTAAAAAATTACTCTGCAAGTGGATGCCTTTTGAGGAAGAAGATACAAGACCAAATAAAGGAAGGACTAAGAGTGGAAAAAGAATACCTCTTCAAGGAAGTACAGGAATGGAAGACCCATATGACGCAGGGAGGGAAGCAATTGCTTGGTTGAAAAGTCAAAAAACTTATCTAATAGAACTTGCAAAAGAAAATGAATATAATTCAAGTTTTTCTTTAAGACATTATTGGGAAAAATATATTAATGATTTTGAGAAAAATTA